>DASUYL010000063.1:0-6714 GCA_036377395.1 Jiangellaceae bacterium | reverse complement strand
CGTGCACGACACGGTTCTGGTGGTCGACTTCGGCGCTCAGTATGCCCAGTTGATTGCCCGGCGGGTGCGCGAGGCGCGGGTCTACTCCGAGATCGTGCCGCACACCATGCCGGTCGCCGACATCGTGGCCCGCAACCCCGCGGCGATCATCCTCTCCGGCGGACCGTCGAGCGTGTACGCGAACGGTGCCCCACAGGTCGATGCCGCACTGCTCACCACCGGTGTCCCGACCCTCGGCATCTGCTACGGCTTCCAGGCGATGGCCGCTGCGCTCGGCGGCGAGGTGGCTCGGACCGGTCTGTCCGAGTTCGGCCGGACGACGGTCTCGGTCGGCTCCGGCGGCACGCTGTTGGCCGGGCTTCCCCCGTCCCCCACGGTCTGGATGAGCCACGGTGACGCCGTCACGCGTGCCCCGGACGGCTTCGTCGTGCTGGCGCAGACGGAGGGCGCACCCGTTGCCGCGTTCGAGGACGCCGGTCGCCGCCTCGCCGGCGTCCAGTGGCACCCCGAGGTGCTGCACTCCGAGCACGGGCAGACCGTGCTCGAGCACTTCCTCCACGACATCGCCGGGGCCAGGCCCACCTGGACGATGGTGAACATCGTCGACGACTCGGTGGAAGCGATCCGCCGTCAGGTCGGCGGCAAGCGGGTGATCTGCGGCCTTTCCGGTGGGGTGGACTCAGCCGTCGCCGCAGCCTTGGTGCACCGGGCCGTCGGCGAGCAGCTGTCGTGTGTGTTCGTCGACCACGGCCTCCTGCGGGCGGGTGAGGCCGAGCAGGTCGAACGCGACTACGTCGCCGCCACCGGCGTCGACCTGCACGTCGTCGAGGCAGCGGAGCGGTTCCTGACCGCCCTGGACGGGATCGACGACCCGGAGCACAAGCGCAAGGTCATCGGCCGTGAGTTCATCCGCGTGTTCGAGCAGGCCGCCCGGGAGATCGTCGCGGACGGCGAGGACGTTCATTTCCTCGTCCAGGGCACGCTCTACCCGGACGTGGTGGAGTCCGGCGGCGGCGAGGGTGCGGCCAACATCAAGAGCCATCACAACGTGGGCGGTCTGCCCGACGACCTTCGCTTCGCCCTCGTCGAACCGCTGCGGATGCTGTTCAAGGACGAGGTCCGTGCGGTGGGCGAGCAGCTCGGCCTGCCGCCGGAGATCGTCTGGCGGCACCCGTTCCCCGGACCCGGCCTGGCCATCCGGATCATCGGTGCGGTCACGAGCGACCGGTTGGAGATCCTGCGCCGCGCCGACCTGGTGGCTCGGGAGGAGCTGTCCCGCGCCGGCCTCGACCGCGACGTCTGGCAGTTCCCGGTGGTGCTGTTGGCCGAGGTCCGTTCCGTCGGCGTCCAGGGCGACGGGCGGACATACGGCCATCCGGTCGTGCTCCGGCCGGTGTCGAGCGAGGATGCGATGACCGCGGACTGGTCGCGGCTGCCCTACGACGTCATCGAGCGGATCTCGACCAGGATCACCAACGAGGTTCGTGAGGTGAACCGCGTCGTGCTCGACGTCACCAGCAAGCCTCCCGGCACCATCGAATGGGAGTGATCGCCGCCGGCCGGGTCCGGCGTTGTGACAGCCGTCACGTGCGGTTTGCGGCGACGACACGGCGGGGACACGTCGGTGGTGTTCGTTTCAGACGTGTCGAGTGTGGTGACCTGGCGTTCAGGACCGGTGGCACCGCCAGCTCTTGCCCCAGCCGCCCGACCTGTCGTCATCGCCCATCGCGGCGCCAGCGGCTACCGACCCGAGCACACCCTCGAGTCGTACCGGGTGGCGATCGCACTCGGGGCCGACTACGTCGAACCCGATCTCGTCGTCACGGCCGACGGTGTACTCGTCGCCCGGCACGAGAACGAGATCGGCGCCACCACCGATGTCGCCGCCCACCCGCGGTTCGCCCACCGGCGCAGGACCAGGGATGTCGCCGGGCGACAGGTCACCGGCTGGTTCGTCGAGGACTTCTCCCTGGCCGAGCTCAAGACGCTGCGCGCCAGGGAACGTCTGCCGCACCTGCGTGCTCACAACCAGATCTACGACGGTCGGTTCGAGGTTCCGACGTTCGGCGAGATCGTCGACCTGGTTCTCGCGGAGTCACGAAGCCGGGGCCGGCAGATCGGCGTGTACCCGGAGATCAAGCAGCCGTCCCACTTCGCCGCGATGGGCCTGCAGCACGAGGGTCCGCTGCTCGCTTCCCTGCGCCGGGCGGGCCCGCATCTGCCGGTGTACATCCAGTCCTTCGACGCCGGCGTGCTGCGCGCCCTGGCGGCGCGGACGACGCTCCCGCTGGTCCAACTGGTCGGCTCCGACGACGACCTGCTCACGCCGCGCGGGCTGCGCGAAGTGTCGACATACGCACAGGTGCTCGGCCCGCGCAAGGACCTGATCGGAACGCGGCACGGCACCGACGGGTCGGGCAGTCTGGTCGACCGGGCCCACGAGGCCGGACTGTCCGTGCACGTCTGGACGTTCCGGAACGAGAACGCGTTCCTGGCGCCTGAGCACCGGCGCGGGCAGAAGGCGGCGACGTTCGGCGATCCACTCGCCGAGTACGCGACGTTCCTGGACCTCGGGGTGGACGGCGTGTTCACCGATTACCCCGACACGGCCCGTTCAGCGGTCGCGGCGCAGGCGTCCCAGCGAGGCCATCAGTCCCGCGAGTCCGACCGAGACGAGCAGCACTGGAGCCGCCACCTCGAGGCCCGGTAGGCCGAGGACGTCGAAGTGCACGAGGGGCCACATCAGGCTCACTCCCACGAAGAGAAGACCGAACACCAGCGAGACGACGTCCACGTCATGGCGCTTCACGGCGCACCTCGATGTTTCCGATGCCGAGGTCGAGGTCGAGTCTGAGATCGCCGCCGCCACGGCCGTCGGTGCCGAGATCGGTCATCCGCCGCTCCTGACCCAGGCCGCCGGAGGTTCCGTCGAACGTCCGGATCTCGCCGATGCCCACATCCGCGTTGACGAGGACGTCGACGTCGGGAGGAACGACGACGAGCAAGTCACCCACGCCCTGATCGACGGCCAACGACGCTGATTCGCCGTCGTTGAAGTCGACCTGCGACAGGTCGTAGCGGACGCGGCCGACACCGTGATCCTGGGTGCCTGCCGGTATGGCCGCCAGGGTGGCCGGGGCGAGGCTGAAGTCCTCGCCGCGGAGGTCGGCGCGGTCGACGACCGTGGCCGGCACCAGTGCGACGGCGAGCAGCAGACCGAGAACGATCAGACCGCGCGAGCGGCCCCACCACGCTCCGAGGAGAAGCCCGAGGCCGACCACTCCTAGGGCGGCCGCCACGTAGGTCGCCGGTGGAATGTTCGCACCGAAGGCATCGGCCACCGCGAGCGCGCCGACCGTGACCGCGGCGGCGCTGACCGTGATCGGGCCGAGCGGGGACCGGTGCCGCGGCGGAGTCTCGGCCGGTGCGGAATCCGGCTCGCCGACGGTGAACGGGTCCCAGTCCTCGTTGCGGGTCGCCCAGGTGTGCGGGTCGTCGTCCTGGTCCGGCACCTCTGCCCACCACCGTTCCGGCGGTTCGAGCGGCTCGAGGCCGGACGAGTACGAGTCCGGCGTACCTGGGGCCGGCGCGGCCTCGGATGTGCTCGCGGCGGGCTGGGATTTCTCGGAGCCCGGGCCGGCCGCGTCGTCCCCCCGGTCGGCGTCCTCGGTCGTCGGGCTGCCGGCGCCGGAGGCCTCGCCGCCCGGCTCCTCGGTCAGCCGGTCGGCCGTCACCGAGTCGTCCGCCGCCGCCGTGACCGACGAGGAGGCGCTGCGATAACCGGGGTAGCCGGGAAATCCCGGATAGTCGGTGAAGGCACCCGGGCCGTCCGGTGGGGCGTCGACCTGGGCCCGATCGCCACCCGCGCGCGGATCGTCACGCCGGAGCAGGAGGACCAGCCCCAGCCCGGCCAGGACGAGCAGGACGACACCGTCCGCCGAGCCGCCGATCACCGCTGCGGCCGAACCCAGCAGGACGAGGGCGAGGGCCCCGGCCAGTGCGATGGTCGCGGTGCGCGGGGTCCCGGTGTCGTGGCGGCCGAGCGCCTGCTCGGCCACCGAGCCTTCCTCGTCCTCGGCCGGTAGCAGCAGCCAGCCTGCCGCATAGAGCATGATCCCGATGCCGCCGAACACCGCCAGGACCACCGTGGCGATCCGCAGCACGAGCGGGTCGACTCCCAGCCGGCGCCCCAGCCCCCCGAGAACGCCTGCGACGACGCGGTCGGATCGGCTCCGGCGAAGTCCGTACAGTCCGGTTCCGGGCCTCGGCGGGGGTGGAGGGGGTGCGCCGGGGTCGGACGTCGGCACGGTGGCGTCGCTCATGCCCCGATCGTGCCCGCCCGGATCGCCGGGCACCATCGGGGATCACCCTTGCGAGACCCTGGCGTGGCCTCCGGGGTGCCGTCGGGAACTCCCTCATGGCGCGCGCGTGCACGCGCGTGTGACCATCGACGGGTGAGTGCCACGTCGACGTCACACGCCGGTGGCCAGGCGCCGCCGGTGCAGGGTGCCGGCGATCCAGGTACGCCGCCGCGGTTCGTCCGTCGTTCCGACGGCCGGCTGATCGGCGGCGTCGCGTCCGGACTTGCGGTTCACCTGGGCGTCGACCTGCTGGCGGTGCGGGTCACGTTCGCGTTGCTGGCCGCGCTGGGCGGCTTCGGCGTGGTCCTGTACCTGGGTTTGTGGATCTTCACACCACTGGACCAGGCCGTGGCCCAGCAGGCCGAGGAACAGGTTCCGGCGGGTATCGCCGCCGCCACCAGGTCGGGCAAGCGCCGGCGCCGGCTGCGGGCTCCCCGCAAGGGCGACCTCGGGCAGCTGGCCGCCCTCCTCCTGCTGGGTGCGGGACTCACGCTCCTGGTGCAGCAGACGCCGCTCGGGGTCAGCCCGACGGTCTTCGTTCCGCTGCTGCTCGCCGGGCTCGGCGTCGCGCTGATCTGGCGCACGGCCGACGAGCAGGAGCGCCGGCGGATGAGCGTGCTCTCGCCCCGCGCGCCGTGGCTCGCCCCGCTGGTCGGCAAGGGCGGCGCGGTCGCCGTCTTCCGGCTGGCTGCCGGGGCGGCGGTGATCGTCGCCGGCGTGGTGGCGTTCCTGGTCGGGCAGGGCCAGCTGGAGGCGACCCTGGACAGCATGCTGGGCGTGGGTGCCGTCGTCGTCGGCCTCGCCCTGATCCTGGGCCCCTGGCTGTGGCGGCTGTGGCGCGACCTCGAGACGGAGCGGCGCGAGCGCGTCGTCTCGCAGGAGCGCGCCGACGTGGCCGCGCACCTGCACGACTCCGTGCTGCAGACCCTGGCGCTGATCCAGAAGCATGCGCACGACCCGCGCGAGGTCGTCCGGCTCGCGCGCGGCCAGGAGCGCGATCTTCGTGGCTGGCTCTACGACGACCTAGCCGACGACGAGGCCTCGTTCGCGGCCGCGCTGAAGAAGTCGGCGGCGGAGGTCGAGGACTTTCACGGCGTGCCGGTCGAGGTCGTGACGGTCGGCGACACCGGCATCGAGGAGCGAACCCGGGCGGTGCTCAAGGCGGCGCGCGAGGCCGCGGTCAACGCGGCCAAGCACTCCGGGGCGGACAAGGTCGACATCTACGCCGAGGTCGAGGGCGACGACGTCGAGTTGTTCGTCCGTGATCGCGGCAAGGGCTTCGATCCCGATGCCGTGCCGGAGGACCGGCTGGGCGTGCGACGCTCGGTCGTCGACCGGATGGAGCGGCACGGCGGCACCGCCGAGATCAGGTCAGCGCCCGGTGAGGGCACCGAGGTGAGACTGTCGACGAGGAGGACGGGATGACCGAGTCCGAAGCGACCGGTCCGCGCGGGATCCGCGTGGTGCTGGTCGACGACCACGCCATGTTCCGGACCGGCGTGCGCGCCGAGCTCGGCTCGGCGGTCGACGTTGTCGGCGAGGCCGCCGACGCGCCGGAGGCCGTCCGTGTCGTCCTGGAGACGCAGCCGGACGTGGTGCTGCTGGACGTGCACCTTCCCGGCGGGGGTGGCGCGGAGGTGCTGCGTCAGGTCCACCCCAAGGCGGCGGAGGTCAAGTTCCTCGCCTTGTCCGTGTCCGATTCGGCCGAAGACGTCATCGGCACCATCCGGGCGGGCGCCCGCGGCTACGTCACCAAGTCGATCACCGGCGACGAGCTGGTGGCCGCGATCGTGCGGGTGGCCGACGGCGACGCGGTCTTCTCGCCCCGGCTGGCCGGGTTCGTGCTCGACGCGTTCGCCGGGTCGGAGCCGCCGAGCGTGGACGAGGACCTCGACCGGCTCACCGGTCGCGAGCGCGAGGTCCTGCGGCTCATCGCGCGCGGCTACGCCTACAAGGAGATCGCGAAGGAGCTGTTCATCTCGGTGAAGACGGTCGAGACCCACGTGTCGGCAGTACTGCGCAAGCTCCAGCTCTCGAACCGGTACGAGCTCACGCGCTGGGCCACCGACCGCCGGCTGGTCTGACCCAGTCGGCGCGTCCGCCCGTCGTGCGGCTCTCCCGCCCCTGCACGTCGCACCAACTCCCCCGACTTGTGGCGGGAAAGGCAGGTCTGGACCGCATCCGAGGCGTTGGCAACCCGCCACAAGTGCGAGTGACCGACCGGTCGGCCGACGGCGGACGCGACGAGAGGTGCGTCTCCCCCGCCGCACCGGCGCCGCGTCGCTAGTCTGCGCCGATGGAGGTCGTCTACAAGCTGCTCCTCGTCCTGCACTTCCTCGGGCTGGCTTCGCTC
>DASUYL010000062.1:0-26431 GCA_036377395.1 Jiangellaceae bacterium | reverse complement strand
CTTGGCAACGGGTGGGTGCTGTTCGGCATCCGGTCCTCACTCATCCCGCTGTTCGTGGCCGACGTCCTCGGTCGGACCGCCTTCTGGGTCGGCATCGGGTTCCTGGTCGGATCGCTGACGCAGGCCGCGGCGCTGTGGCCCTCGGGACGGATCGTCGACCAGGTGGGCCGCAAGCCGGCCATGGTGGGCGGCAGCGTCCTCGGCGTCGCGTCGATGGTGCTGCTGATCGGCATCCAGACGCTGCCCGGATTCCTGGCCGCGATGGCGCTGTACGGGATCGCCGCCGCCTTCCTCGGGGTGGCGCCGGCCGCGGTCGTCGGCGACGTGGTCCACGGCCAGGGGGGACGGGTCGTGGCGACCTTTCAGATGGCTGCCGACCTCGGCGCGGTGGCGGGACCGCTGCTGGCCGGATGGCTCGCCGACGAGGTCAACTTCAGCGCGGCGCTGGCTGTCGGAGCGATCGTCATCGGGGTCGCTGCCGTGCTCGCGGCCCGGATGCCCGAGACCCGGCAGGGCAACGACTAGGTTGGCGGCGCCTCCCGTTCCGAGCCCGAAGGATCCGTGCCGTGAAATACGCATGGCTGTGCAGCCACGAGTCCTACCAGCCGGAGGCCCTGGTACGGCAGGCCGTCCGGGCCGAGCAGGCCGGCTTCGACGTCGTCACCGGCGCGGACCACTTCCATCCCTGGGTCGACGACCGGTCGGCGGCGAGCTTCGTCTGGACCTGGTTCGGCGCCGTCGCGCAGGCGACCTCGCGGGTCGAGCTCGCGACCAGCGTCACCGCGCCGCTGTTCCGCTATCACCCGGCGCTGATCGCCCAGGCCGCGGCGACGGTCGACCGCCTTTCCGGCGGCCGGTTCCGCCTCGGAGTGGGCACCGGGGAGGCGATCAACGAGTCCCCGCTCGGCTACGACTTCCCGGGGTACGACGAGCGCATCGCACGAATGGAGGAGGCGATCCGCATCCTCCGGAGCCTGCTGGCGGGTGAGAAGCTCGACTTCGAGGGCACGTACTACTCGACGAACGGTGCCCGGCTCTACAGCCCGCCGCTCGGTGCCCTTCCGGTGTGGATGGCGGCCGGCGGCCCGAAGTCGGCGACCTTCGCCGGGCTGCACGCCGACGGCCTGATCACCAGCGTCAAGGAGCCGGCGTCGACCGTGGAGAGGGTCATCGGCCCCTACCGGGAGGCAGCAGCCTCACGCGGCGCCGCGACAACGGTCCTGGCGACCCGGTGGGTGGTGCTGGCCGCCGACGACGACGAGGCGTGGGAGGCGCTCATGCCGATGCGGGGGCTGCGTGCGCCCGGCCGCCTCGAGGTGGCGGACCCGATGATCTTGCGCCAGCGGGCGGACGAGATGGACCGCGACGAGATTCTCCGCCAGTACACGATCGTGCGGGATTTGGACGAGCTCGCCGACGCCTACCGACCGCTCGTCGACGACGTCGGGGCGGACTACGTGGCGATCCAGGTCGCCACGGTCGAGCCCGAGGCGGCAATCGAGCAGATCGGCTCCCAGGTGTTGCCCGAGCTCCGGCAGCGATCCGACGGGTGACCCGGCCGCGCCGCCGGGTTCGCCAGTTGTCAGGCCCGCCGCCGCGCCGGCCGCGCCAACCGGCCGGCCCGACCTGACGACTCGCGTCTACCGCGCGAGCGCCTGGGCGAGGTCGGCGCAGAGGTCCTCGACGCTCTCGATCCCGACCGAGAGGCGGACGAGGTCGGCCGGCACCTCCAGCGGGCTGCCGGCGACGCTGGCATGGGTCATCCGGCCCGGGTGTTCGATCAGCGACTCGACGCCGCCGAGCGACTCGCCGAGGGTGAACAGCCGTGCCCGGCGGCACACCTCGAGCGCCTCGGTCTCGCCGCCGTCGACACGGAACGACACCATGCCGCCGAACCGACGCATCTGCTTCGCCGCCACCTCGTGGCCGGGATGAGCCGCCAACCCGGGGTAGTACACCTCTGTCACCCGCTGGTGGGCGACCAGCTGGTCGATGATCCGCTCCGCATTGTCACAGTGCCGGTCCATCCGCACGCCCAGCGTCCGCAGGCCTCGCAGCACCAACCACGCGTCGAACGGCCCGGCGACGGCACCGATCGCGTTCTGATGGAAGGCCAGTTCGTCGCCCAGCACGTCGTCGGCCACGACGAGCGCTCCGCCTACGACGTCGGAGTGCCCACCGCAGTACTTCGTCGTCGAGTGGACGACGGCGTCGGCGCCCAGCGCCAGCGGTTGCTGCAGGTACGGCGTGGCGAAGGTGTTGTCCACGACCAGCAGCGCGGAAGCAGCGTGAGCGAGATCTGCCAGGACGGTGATGTCGGCGATACCCAGCAGCGGGTTGGTCGGCGTCTCGACCCAGATGGCCTTCGTCTCCGGCCGGATGGCAGCGCGCACGGTCTCCGGGTCGGTCATCCGCGCGACGCTCCACGAGACCCCCCATGGCTCGGCGACCCTACTGACCAGCCGGAAGGTCCCGCCGTATGCGTCGTCGGGGATCACGATGTGGTCGCCGGGCCGCAGGATCGCGCGCAGCAGCGTGTCCTCGGCAGCCATCCCGCTGGCGAAGGCGAGTGCCCGGCGGCCACCCTCGAGGACCGCGAGGCACTCCTCGAGGGCCGTACGGGTCGGGTTGGCGGTCCGGCTGTACTCGTAGCCTCCGCGCAGGCCGCCGACGCCGTCCTGAGCGTAGGTGCTGGTGGCGTAGATGGGCGGGACAACGGCACCGGTCAACGGGTCCGGCTCCTGGCCGGCATGAATAGCGAGCGTCTCGAATCCGTGCACGCCGAGACACTACGCCCGCGCCGGGCCCGGCAGCGCCGCGCCCGGCACACGCGTGGGGCGGCGCACCTTGCCCGACCCGGTGCGGTCGAGACGGGCGACGAACTCGACGTCCCGCGGAACCTTGTGACGTCCCAGGGCCTCCGCGACGAACGCGACGAGGTCCTCCCGCGTCACCGTGGTGCCCCGCACCCGCACGACCCGGGCGGCCAGGCGTTGCCCGAACTCGTCGTCGGGCACGCCGTACACAACCACGTCGGCGACAGCGGGATGGGCGGCGAGCAGGTCCTCGACCTCGCGCGGGTACACGTTCTCGCCGCCCGAGACCACCATGTCGTCGGCCCGGCCGACGACGAACAGCCGTCCCCGATCGTCGAGGTATCCGAGATCGCCGGTACTCATCAGGCCGCGGACGATCGCCTTGGTGCCGCCACCCGAGTACCCACCGAAGGTCAGCCCGCTGCCCACGTACACCCGACCGACCTGACCCCTCGAAAGCGGTGAGTCCTCGGCGTCGAGGACGGCCACGTTCACTCCGTGCGCAGGGCGGCCGACCGTTCCCGGGGCCGCACGCAGGTCCGCCGGAGTGGCCAGCGTCGCCCACCCGGTCTCGGTTGTCCCGTACAGGTCGAACAGGATGTCCCCGAACTCGTCCATGACGGCCGCCGCCAGGTCCGGCCGCAGGGCGGCCGCTCCGGAGACGATCACGCGCAGGGAACGGGTCTCGGCCTTCGCCCTGGTCTCGTGCGGAAGCCGCATGATCCGGTGCAGCAACACGGGCACGCAGACGAGGACGCGCACGCGGTGGGTGGCGACCAGGTGGAGCGCCTCCTCGGCACCGCACCGGCGAGGCAGAACCGCCGTGCAGCCAAGGGTGAGAGCGGCGGCCAGGAAGCCCAGCCCGTAGCCGTGGAAGATCGGCGGCTGGATCAGCATCGCCTCACCGGAGCGCAGCCGCAGGGTCGCCAGCAGGCTCGTCACGGGCAGGCCCATCCGTAGCCGGGCGGCATCGCGGGGCGCACCCTTCGGCGTGCCCGTGGTGCCTGACGTCAGCACCACCAGACGACCACGACTGCGGGGATGCGGAGCCGGCGGAGCAGCCGAGCCGCTCAGCTGATCGAGCGTAGGCGGCGGAGCGCCCGGTCCGGCCCACGACACGATGCTCCGTCCGGAGAACGAGACACGGTCCAGCAGTGGCGTGAACTCCTCGTCGTGCACCAGGGTGGTCACCCGTTCGCGCTCGAGCACGCCGGCCAGGGCCGGCGCGCCCAGGTCGGTGCTGAGGAACACGAGATCGGCACCAACACGTGACCCGGCGACCGCAGCGATGACGAAGTCGCGGTGGTTGCGGCACAGCAGGCCCAGCCGGTCGCCTTCACGCAGCAGCCCGTCGTGGTGCAGGGCGTCGGCCAGCGCGGCGCTGCGCCGGCCCAGGTCGTCGAACGTGAGGCTGCCTCGCTCGTCGACGATGGCGACGCGGTCGGGGTGTCGGATCGCGGACATCTCGGCCGCACTCGCCAGTGTCAGTCGGTACCGTGACACCGCTTGCGCGACCCGGACCAGCCGGAGCGGGTGCATCGGACCCACCAGGCCGGTGCCGAACAGCGCCGCCGCACCGTCACGCCCCACGGTGACGACGTCACGGAGGATGCGGCCACCTCTCACGACCGATCGCCTCCTCCGGTCGTGCGGGCGGTGATCCGCCGCGCCGCGCGGGCGGCGCCGCGGCCCGCGGCACGTAGGCGCTCCGACCGCTGGCCCCGGTAATACAGCGTCAACAGCGCCTCCGTCGGAGCCGGTGCGAGGCCCGCGATGACCCCGCCCGCACGCGACCACCACGGGCTCATCAGCCGGGGCCGGTACGCGATGGCCCGGCACACGGCGTCGGCGGCCTCCTGCGGGGTCATCCCGGGCAGGCGTCGGTAGAGCGGCACCGGTGCGCTCATGTCGGTATGGACCAAGGGGCAGTGGATCGAGGTCGTCAGCACCCCGTCGGCCCGGATCTCCGGAGCGATGCAGCGAAGCCAGGTCTCGAACGCGGACTTGGATCCCGTGTACGCGGCCCAGTACGGCGCGGGCAGGTCGGTGCTGACGGTCCCCACGCTGACCACGTGCCCGGTGCCGCGGGCGCGCATGTCCGGAAGCAGGCCGAGCAACAGCTGGACCGGGCCGAGGTAGTTCACGTTCGCGGTACGCGTGACGTCGTGGAGGCGGTCGTACGACTCGGCGATCGACCGCCGGATCGACTTTCCCGCGTTGCTGACGACGACGTCGACCGGCCCGTGGTCCGACCGCACCCGGTCGACCAGCCGCGCGACCGCGGCCGGGTCGGCTAGATCTGCCGGATACGCGTCCGCGGCACCGCCGTCGGCGGCGATCGCCGCGCCGACGTCGCCGAGGCCCTCGGTGGACCGGGCCACCAGCAGGACGGTGGCGCCCGCCGCGGCGAGCTTGCGGGCGCTGGCCGCGCCGATGCCTCGCGACGCACCCGTGACCAGCACGACCCGACCGTCGACGGCCGCCCGAAGTGCCGCCTCGCCCGGCGGCGACCAGACCAGGCCGAGCATGGCCCGGACCGGCTTCGGGACCCTGATCGCCTGCCTGGCCGGGCTGCTCCGTGTTCCCGGACCGGCCATCACGAATGGAGCCTAACGAAGCCGAGACGACCGCCGGAGATGTGCGGCGTACGGTGCCCGGGAACAGCTGTGGTGGCGGCGGCGTTCCGGTGACAGAACCCAAGGAGGCCATGTGTTCCTCTTCGACCGTGCCGCGAAGACCCGGCTCGTATCGCCGGAGCAGGCGTTGCCCGGACGTGACAGCCGCCCCTTCGCACTCGCCGGCACCCACACCGTGCTCGGCACTCCGATCGAGGCGGAGGCACCGTCCGGCTTCGAGGAGGCCGTGTTCGGTCTGGGGTGCTTCTGGGGGGCAGAACGCATCTTCTGGAAGCTCCCGGGCGTCTGGACCACGGCGGTCGGCTACGCGGGTGGCCACACGCCGAACCCCACCTACGAGGAGGTCTGCTCGGGCGCCACCGGCCACGCCGAGGTCGTCCGCGTCGTCTGGGACCCGTCGCGGGTGACCTTCGACGACCTGCTCAGGGCCTTCTGGGAGGGCCACGACCCGACCCAGGGGATGCGTCAGGGCAACGACGTCGGCACGCAGTACCGCTCGGCGATCTACTGGACCACGCCGGCCCAGCGGGACGCGGCCGAGACTTCGCGCGTGGCCTATGGCGAGCGCCTGTCGCGTGCGGGGTTCGGGCCCGTGACGACCGAGATCGGACACCTCGGCGACCTCTGGTACGCGGAGGACTACCACCAGCAGTATCTCGACAAGAACCCGTTCGGCTACTGCGGTATCGGCGGCACCGGCGTGTCCTGCCCGGTCGGCCTCATCAGCACCGACGACGCCGGCTGAGCGCTGCGGCGGTAAGCCCTAGCGACTCGGCCGCCGCGACCCACGCACGTCCACTTGTGGTGGGTTGGACACGCCTGACGAGGCCGCGAGCGGTGCCAAACCAGCCACAAGTCGCCGATGGGGTTCGCGGCCGGGCGGCGTCAGCCGACGAGGTGGCCGAGCAGGTCGGCGCGGGTGAGGACGCCCACCGGCTTGCCGTCGTCGAGCACGAGGAGGGCGTCGGACGAGGTCAGCGCCTCGATCGCGGCCGACACCGGCTCGCCCGTCCCCACCGCCGGCAACGGCGGCGACATGTGCCTCTCCACGGCGTCGGTCAGATGGGCTCGTCCGGTGAACAGGGCGTCGAGCAGATCGCGGTCCACCACCGCGCCCGCCACCTCGGCGGCCATGACCGGCGGCTCGGCGCGCACGACGGGCATCTGCGACACCCCGTACTCGCGCAGGATCGCCACCGCCTGGGCGACGGTCTCGTTGGGATGGGTGTGCACGAGGTCGGGCATCTCGCCGCTCTTGCGGCGAAGGACGTCGCCGACCGTCGTCCCCTCACTGCCCGGGCCGCCGAACCCGTAGGACGACATCCACTCGTCGTTGAAGACCTTCGACAGGTAGCCGCGGCCGCCGTCGGGCAGCAGCACGACCACGACGTCGCCGGCCGCCGCCCGCGCCGCCACGTCGAGTGCCCCTACGACCGCCATGCCGCACGAGCCGCCGACCAGCAGCCCCTCCTCCCGGGCCAGTCGACGGGTCATGTCGAAGGAGTCCTTGTCCGAGACCGCGACGATCTCGTCGCAGACGTCCCGGTCGTAGGTCAGCGGCCAGAAGTCCTCACCCACGCCCTCGACCAGATACGGGCGGCCGGTCCCACCGGAGTAGACCGACCCCTCTGGGTCGACGCCCACGATGCGCACGCCACCGTCGGACACCTGCTTCAGGTACCGTCCGGCACCGCTGATAGTCCCGCCGGTTCCGATGCCGGCGACGAAGTGCGTGACGCGACCGTCCGTCTGCCGCCAGATCTCGGGACCGGTCGTCTCGTAGTGTGATCGCGGATTGTCGGGGTTGGCGTACTGGTCGGGTTTCCAAGCGCCGTCGATCTCGGTGGTGAGCCGGTCGGACACCGAGTAATACGAGTTGGGGTGCTCCGGCGGCACGGCCGTCGGGCACACCACCACCTCGGCGCCGTACGCCTTCAGCACGTTGCGCTTGTCCTCACTGACCTTGTCGGGGCAGACGAACACGCAGCGGTAGCCCTTGCGCTGAGCGACGAGCGCGAGCCCGATGCCGGTGTTCCCACTGGTGGGCTCGACGATCGTTCCACCCGGCTTGATCCGGCCGTCACTCTCGGCCTGCTCGACCATGCGCAGCGCGATGCGGTCCTTCACCGAACCGCCAGGATTGAAGTACTCCACCTTCGCCAGCACCATCGCCGGTAGGTCGGCACCGACCTGGCCGAGCCGGACCAGCGGCGTGTTGCCGACGAGGTCGACGACGTTCTCGTAGTACTCCACGCCGGGAAGCCTAGGCGAACACAGCGGCCCGGATAGAGTCGGATGGATGGCGGTCAGAGTCAGCGCGCGGACGGCACGGCGCATCGCCACGACGGCCGCATACGGTGGCGGTGGCCTCGGTCTGATGGGTGCCGGCTTCTACGGATTGCTTCGGCTGGAGGCGCGGCAGGCACGGCTGGCCATCGGGACGATCTCCGACGCCGTGCCCGTGGCGGATGGGTTGTACGGGATCTACGCGGGCGAGCCGATCTCCTTCGTCGTACTCGGCGACTCGTCGGCCGCCGGCCTCGGAGTGGACACGGCTGAAGAGACGCCGGGGGCATTGCTCGCGGCCGGTCTCGCCGAGATCGCCGAACGGCCCGTGCGCCTGACCGTCGTGGCCCGGTCCGGCGCCCAGACCAGTGACCTCGCCGTACAGGTACCCCTCGCCATGGCCGCCCGTCCGGATCTTGCACTGGTCATCGTGGGTGGGAACGACGTCACGCACCGCGTCCGGGCCACGACGTCGGTGCGCCTGCTCGACGAAGCCGTCCGTCGGTTCCGTGACGCCGGTGCCGCTGTCGTCGTCGGCACTTGCCCGGACCTGGGCACGGTCGAGCCGATTCCTCGTCCGCTGCGCTGGCTCGCCCGACAGGCCAGCCGGCGCCTGGCGGCGGCGCAGACCGTCGCGGTCGTCGAAGCCGGCGGACGCACGGTGTCGTTGGGATCGATCCTCGGACCCGAGTTCGCCGCCGCCCCGCGCGACATGTTCAGCATCGATCGGTTCCACCCGTCGTCGGCCGGATACGCGTCGGCGGCCGCGGTCGTGCTGCCGTCGGCGGCCAGCGCGCTCGGACTCTGGACCGATGCCGAGGAACAGCCCGAGGTGTGGCGCGGCGACGACGTCCTCCCGGTCGCCGTCGCTGCAGCGGCGGCAGCGGAGCAGTCCGGCACCGAGGTCGCCGCGACCCAGGTCGGCGGCCACGACCGTGGACCCAGGGGACGCTGGGCGCTGCTGCGCCACCGCCGTCGGCGGCCGCTGCCGGAGCCCGAGCGGGAGGACGCCGGACGTCTCCCACCAATCGAGGCGGGTCCGCACGGTACGGTGGAAGCTACTCGACGGTAACTTCCTCTCAGGAGGCGACATGCCCGAAGCCGTCATCGTGGCGACGGCGCGGTCGCCGATCGGACGCGCCGCCAAGGGATCTCTGGTCGACCTCCGTCCCGACGACCTGGCGGCGACGGTCATCGGTGCCGCGCTGGACAAGGTTCCCCCGCTCGACCCGGTCACGATCGACGACATCTACGTCGGCTGCGCCGAACCGCGCGATGAGCATGGCGGCAACATGGCCCGCCGCATCACGGTGCAACTCGGCCTCGACGACGTACCCGCGGTGACGGTCAACCGGTTCTGCGCGTCCTCCGTGCAGACGGCCCGGATGGCCTTCCACGCCATCAAGGCCGGTGAGGGTGACGTGTTCGTGTCCGCGGGGGTGGAGTGCGTCTCCCGCTACACCGCCTTCGGCGGCGCCGGCGTCGACCCGGTCGAGACCCAGAACCCGCTGTTCGCCGACGCTCAGGTGCGCACCGCCCGCTTCGAGCAGACGAACGAGACCTGGCACGACCCGCGGGTCGACGGTGCGCTGCCCGACATCTACATCCAGATGGGTCAGAGCGCGGAGCACGTGGCGACGCTGTGCGGGGTGACCCGGCGCGACCAGGACGAGTTCGGCGTCCTCTCGCAGAACCGGGCCGAGCAGGCCATCAAGGACGGGTTCTTCGCCCGCGAGATCACGCCGATCACGCTCGCGGACGGCCGAGTGGTCGACACCGACGACGGGCCCCGCCCGGGCACCACCTACGAAAAGGTCGCCGCACTGCCACCGGTGTTCCGCCCCGACGGCACGATCACGGCCGGGAACTGCTGCCCGCTCAACGACGGAGCCGCCGCCGTGGTGATCATGTCCGACGTGCGGGCGCGCGAACTCGGCGTGACGCCGCTGGCTCGGATCGTCGCGACGGCGGCATCCGCGCTCTCACCCGAGATCATGGGGCTCGGCCCGGTCGAAGCGACGCAGCGCGTGCTCGCCCGTACCGGAATGACCATGGACGACGTCGACCTGGTCGAGATCAACGAGGCGTTCGCCGCTCAGGTGGTGCCCAGTGCACGCCAGCTCGGCATCCCGTCCGAGAAGCTCAACGTCCACGGTGGCGCCATTGCGCTGGGCCATCCCTTCGGCATGACCGGTGCCCGGATCATGACGACGCTGATCAACGGCCTGCAGTCGACCGACGGCTCCATCGGCCTGGAGACGATGTGCGTGGGAGGCGGTCAGGGCATGGCGATCGTCCTGGAACGCCTGAGCTGAACCCTCCCCGGAATGATCACGTCAAGAGGGATTGTCCCCCCATTGCCAGGTCTGCAGACATGGTAAAGGTGGAAAAGACCTGGCATCGGCCGGCGCAGCCGATCCGCTCCGGCGTTGGGCTTGTGCCGCCAGCGGCCGTCAGGCAGTCTCATATGACGGAGACCCTCGACGACAACGGAGGCCACCATGAGCCTGAACCACTCTGAGGAGACCCATCGCAACTTGGTCGCCAGAGTCCCCCAGGCGACCGGACGAGAGCTCCCGGAGTGGTTCCGCACCCTCGAGGCGGGACCGTCGTTCCTCCGCTTCGACGACCGGGTGCGCTGGCTGCGCAACGAGCACGGCCTCGCTCACGGCCACGCCACGGCGATCGTGCACGAGCACGACCTGCGGCGTGCCCAGCGCTCGTTCGAATGACCTGAGCGAAACGATCAGCCCCGCCCGGGACGTCCCGGGCGGGGCGATCGCGCACCGTGGACGGCTACTCGCCGCGCAAGATCGCCAGCAGGCGGAGCATCTCGACGTAGAGCCAGACCAGCGTGACGGTGAGTCCGAAGGCTGCCGTCCACGCGAACCGGGCCGGCAGACCGTTGCGGACTCCCTGGTCGATGAAGTCGAAGTCGAGGATGAGGCAGAAGGCGGCCAGGCCGACCGCGAACAGTCCGATCAGGATGCCGAAGATGCCCTGCCGGAAGCCGAACGGGCTGTCCGGCGAGCCGAAGATCTGGAACAGCAGGTTGACCACGCAGAAGACCAGGTAGCCGATGAGAGCGATCATGACGCCGCGTTGGAACCTCGGCGTCACGCGGATCTTCTTGCTGCGGTACGCCCACAGCGATACCGCGAACACCGCGAGGGTGGCGAGCACAGCCTGGGCGACGATGCCGTCCAGCGTGATGGGGGTGCCGTCGGCCCGCGTGCCGACCTGCATGTTCTCGAAGACGAAGCTGATGCCGCCGACGAACAGACCCTCGAAGGCCGCGTAGGCCAGGATCAGCAGCGGGCTCGGTTCCCTCTTGAACGCGTTGACCAGCCCCAGCACGAGCCCGACGACCAGGCCGACGAAGGCCAGCTGCGGCAGCTGCCAGCCCACGACGGCGCCCACGAGCAGCACGCCGAAGGTGATGCCGGTCTTCATCACGACGTCGTCGTAGGTCATGCGCCCGGTCTGGACCGGCGTGGCAGACGGCGCGGCGTACATGTCTTCGAGCTGTTGGACCCGTGGCGTGGCGAGGTCGGTACCCGCCTGTCGACCGCTGAACCCCTCGGTCCGGCTGAAGACCGGGTTGTTGCCCTGCATCGCTGTCCTCCACGCTCAGGCACCCGCCCGCGGCGGGTCCGTTGTCGCGCTCAACAGTACCGACCGGAACGCGTTCTCCGACACCGCAGTGCCGCGAACTGCACCGGCCCGGTCGGCGGAACGGCGTAAACTGCGACGCCACCGACCCCGATGAGCCGACCATGACCCTCGAACCACCCGGCGCCCTCCCTCCCAGCCCGCTGCTCGAGCGCGTGCGCGACGCCGTCATCGGCGACGGCCACGTGATCGACGGCCCGTACGGTCCCCGGCCCGTGGTCTACGCCGACTACACCGCCAGTGGGCGGGCGCTGAGCTTTCTCGAAGATTTCGTCCGCGAACGGGTGCTGCCGACCTACGCCAACACACACACCGAGTCCAGTGGCACCGGGCTCCAGACGACGAGCCTTCGCGAGGACGCCCGCAGGATCGTCCGCGACGCACTCGGCGGTGACGATGACACCGTGGTGGTCTTCTGCGGCTCCGGCGCCACGGCCGCGGTCGACAAGATGGTCGGCATCCTCAACCTGCGCCGGGGCGACCGTCGTGCCGACCCGGTTCCCGCCCACGAGCGTCCGGTCGTGTTCGTCGGTCCGTACGAGCACCATTCTAACGAGCTGCCGTGGCGTGAGTCGGTTGCCGACGTCGTCACGATCCCGGAGGACCACCAGGGTCACATCGACCTAGCCGCGCTGCGCGTCGAGCTCCGGCGCTACGCCGACCGGCCACTGCGCATCGGATCGTTCTCGGCCGCCTCCAACGTCACCGGGATCCTCACCGACACCCGAGCCGTCGCGCGGATGCTGCACGAGCACGGTGCGCTGTCGTTCTGGGACTTCGCCGCCGCGGCACCGTACGTCGAGATCGACATGAACCCGGCCGACGACCCGCTCGGCTACCTCGACGCTGTCTTCCTCTCGCCGCACAAGTTCATCGGCGGGCCGGGGACGCCGGGCGTCCTGGCCGCCCGGCGTGCACTGTTCGGCAACCCGGTGCCGGTCGTGGTGGGGGGCGGGACGGTGACGTACGTCAACCCCGTCGAACACCAGTACCTCACCGATCCGGCCCATCGCGAGGAGGGCGGCACACCGGCCATCGTGGAGTCGATCCGAGCTGGGCTGGTCTTCCAGCTCAAGCGGGCGGTCGGCGCCGAGGTCATCCGCAGCCGCGAGGCCGACTTCGTCCGCCGGGCACTCCGGTCGTGGTCGGCGCACCCGGACATCGAGATCCTGGGAAACCCCGACGTTGAGCGGCTGGCGATCATCTCCTTCGAGGTGCGTCGCCCCGGCGGCCGCCGGCTGCACCACAACTTCGTCGTCGCCGTGCTCAACGACCTGTTCGGCATTCAGGCGCGTGGCGGGTGCTCCTGTGCCGGACCGTACGGCCACCGGTTGCTCGCGATCGACCTGGACACGTCTCACGAGTTCGAGCGTGAGGTCATGCAGGGCCGGGAGGGCATCAAGCCCGGATGGACCAGGGTCAACTTCAACTACTTCATCGCCGAGGAGGCGTTCCGCTACGTGGTCGAGGCCGTCGACCTCATCGCCACGTCGGGGTACCGACTCCTCCCCGACTACAGGTTCGATCCCGACACCGGCCTGTGGCGCCACCGCGACGCCACGCCCGGCCCGGCGCTGTGTCTGGACGACGTGCACTACCGCGCCGACGGCACGTTGAGCTGTCCTCGTCCCGACGGAACGCCGACCCGGCGGCCGCTGTCGGACTACCTCGACGAGGCCCGGAAGATCCTCGACGCCCTGCCGGACCCGCCCGACGACGCCGACGACATCGCCGTGCGAGTGTCGACTGGTTTCGAGCGCCTCCGCTGGTTCGAACTGCCGGCCGACTGCTTGACCGTCCGGTCCGCCGGCCGCTCCTAGGCCTTCACCTCCAGCGCCGGCTCGACCTCGTCGACGTCGACGTCGCGACGGCGGGCCAGCGAACTCGGCCACCACATGTGCCGGCCGACGTCGAGGTTGAGGGCGGTCACGAGCACGGAGCGCACGATCAGCGTGTCGAGCAGCACCCCGAACGCGACCGCGAACCCGATCTGCGCGAAAGCCACCACCGGCAGCGTCGCCAGCACGGCGAACGTACCCGCGAGTACCAGTCCGGCGGAGGTGATGACCCCGCCGGTGGCCGCGAGCCCGATCAGCGCACCACGCCGGGTTCCGTACCGCTTCGCCTCCTCGTGGACGCGCGTCATCAGGAAGATGTTGTAGTCGATGCCCAGCGCGACCAGGAACACGAAGACGAACAGCGGGAACGCGGTGTCGGCGCCGGCGAAGCCGAAGATGTGCTCGAAGACCAGAGCGCTCACGCCGAGGGCCGCTGCGAAGGACAGGACGACCGTGGCGATCAGCAGCAGTGGCGCCACGATGGCCCGCAGGAGCACCGCCAGGATCAGGAACACGGCGACGAGGATGAGCGGCATGATGACGGCGCTGTCGCGTTCGGCCGCACGCTGCGCGTCGAGGTTGATCGCCGTCGTGCCACCCACGAGGGCGTCGGCATCGGGCACCGCATGGACGCTGTCGCGGACCCGGTCGACCGTGTCCTGTGCCGCGGCGCTGTCCGCCGCATCCTCCAGCGTTCCTTCGAGGTAGACGTAGTCGTCCAGGACGACCGGCTCGCTCACCTCCGCGATACCGGCCGTGTCGGCGAACGCGGCCCGCACGGGCTCCGCCGACGCAGCGTCGGCGACGACGACGACCGGTGTGCCGGTTCCCGCCGGGAAGTGACGGGCGAGCGCCTCCTCGCCGGCGATCGATGCCGGCTTGTCGACGAACGCGTCGCGGTTCGAGAGCACGCCGGTGTTCAGGCTGAGCAGCCCCAGAGCGAGGGCGCCGAGAGCGAGCGACGTGCCGATCCACACGGTCCGCGGCCGGCGCGCGATGCCGCGCCCGATCCGGGCCCAGAACCCGCTCTCGGTCGGCTCGGTCGAGCCGAACCTGGGCCGTACCGGCCAGAAGACCCACCGGCCCATGACCACGAGGAGCGCCGGAAGAAGGGTGAGCATGACGACCAGGCCGACCGCGATGCCGATCGCGAGCACCGGGCCCATACCGCGGGTGGAGTTCATCTGTGCGGCGAGCAGGCACAGCATGCCGACGGCCACCGTGGACGCGCTGGCGATGATCGCCGGGCTGGCCCGGTGCAGCGCGTAGGCCATGGCCTCGTGCCGGTCGGCGTGTCGGCGCAGTTCCTCGCGGTAGCGCGCCACGATCAACAGCGCATAATCCGTGCTGGCGCCGAAGACGAGGACGAGCAGGATCCCCGCCGTCTGCGCGTTGACCGTCACGCCCGCGTACTCGGCCAGCAGGTAGACGACGGCCTGTGCGCCGGTGAGCGCCGTGAACGCCGAGAGCACGGGGAACAGCCAGAGCACCGGACTGCGGTACGACAGGAGCAGGATGACGATCACCACCGACATCGCCGCATAGAGCAGGGTGCTGTCGATGTCCTCGAACGCGTCGGCGAAGTCGGCGGCGACGCCGGCCGGGCCGGTGACGTGCGCCGACAGGCCGTCGGACACGTCGCCGACGACGTCGTCGATGTCCGCCACAACTTCGCCGAGGGCGAACCACCCGCCATCGCCGACGTCGACCGGCGCGACGATCTGCATCGCCGCGCCGTCCTCGGAGGGCAGCGGACCGATCACCTCGCCAACGGAGTCGAGCCCAGCGATTCGCTGGGCGTGGGCGGTGGCACTGTCGACGTCCTCGTCGGTGACCCCGTCCGGCCGCTCGTAGACGACGATCGCAGGCAGCTCGTCGCCGGTGGCGAACGCCTCCTGCTGGATCTCGAAGACGCGCGTCGACTCGGCGGTGCCGGGTAGCCAGGTCGCAGCGTCGTTCTCCTGGGCGTCGGTGAGCTTCGCCGACAACGGGTACGTGACTACCAGCACGACGAGCCAGAAGGCCACAACGATCCACTTGGTGCGCCGACCGCAGACGAACGCGGCCAACCGGTGCGTCAAGCTCATGGCGTCCCCCTTCAGCCTGTCCCTACTGACATGACACCCCGCGAGAAGGGAATGTGACTCTGCTCAGGCGGTCCGGCCGTACATCGCCAGTAGTCGCGTCTGGGCGTCGGCGTCGTCGGCGATCGCGGGGCGCTCCCCGATCGCGCCACCGGCCCGGAACGCGTCCTCCACGCTGGCGAACCATTCGGCCACCACATCGACCAGCTCGGGGTCCAGCTTGGTGTCCGCACCGACGGCGATCGCGAGATCCCAGCTGTGCACCAGGTTGTCGGCCGCCACCTCCATCAGGTAGTCGCTTGCAGCGATGTCACCACGCGAGACGTGCACGGCCATGTCGACCGACTCAAGCGACGTCGCAGCCTCGGTTGCGCCCGTGTACGCCAGCCGCCAGGCCTGCTGTGGCTCGTCGCCGAGCTGGTCGCCGTCGAAGCGGTCGCCGACCTGCTCGATGGTGCGGCCCTCGAGCAACGGTGGAACCCACAGGTCCTCGACCGTCACGTGGTTGACCAGCGCGCGCACGTCCCATTCGGAGCACGGCGTGAAGTGCCCCCACTGGTCGGGCTGGACGACGGCCACCCTGCGGTCGAACTCACCGCAGGCACGTCCGAACAGTTCGACGACGTCCATCGACCCTCCCCATGGGTTACCCAGTCCTTGCCACGATTCGTTTCGTAGCGTATCGACGCCCGCCGGATGCCGACATGCACCTGAGGAGGACGTAGTCTGTCTCCGGCGGCCGGCAACACAGCCCACGAAAGGGAGTCTCATGGGGCAGATGGAACATTTCAGCTACGGATTGCTGACCCCCATCGTCTCCTATCTCATGGCCTGCACCGGCGCCGCCATCGGGCTGCGCTGCACGGTACGGGCGCTGAACGCGACCGGGAGCACGCGCCGCAACTGGTTGCTGATGGGGGCGACAGCCATCGGCTCCGGCATCTGGACCATGCACTTCATCGCCATGCTGGGCTTCGGAATCACCGGTTCCGCCGTCCGCTACGACGTCCCGCTGACCCTCCTCAGCCTGGTCGTGGCGATCGCCGTCGTCGGGCTCGGCGTCTTCACCGTCGGCTACGGCAGGTCGACGTCCCGGTCGCTGGTCATCGGCGGGCTCGGCGCCGGCCTGGGGGTGGCCACCATGCACTACACCGGGATGGCTGCTGTGCAGGTCAACGGGAGCCTCGGGTACAACCCCGCGCTCGTCGTGCTTTCGGTGATGATCGCCGTCTTCGCGGCCACCGCCGCCCTGTGGATCGTGATCAGGGTCCAGCGCTTCTCCGGCGCCATGATCGCGGCGCTGGTCATGGGCGTCGCGGTGAGCGCGATGCACTACACCGCGATGGCCGCGCTGCGTGCCGGCATCGACGACGGTACGGAGGTCCTGTCCGGCGCGACGGCGATCGAGTTCATCTTCCCGATGTCCCTGGGCATGGCCGGGTTCCTCCTCATCACGTCCGTCTTCATCGCCGTGTCGCCCGTCGACGACTACGAGGCCCCGATCCAGACGGCCCCGTCGGCCCCACCGGTCGAGGCACCCACCGCGCGCTGGACATTCCCTGCTGCCCAAGATCAGCAACCGACCACCGTCAGGCAGCAGCAACCGTCCGCGAGCAGACCGCAGCGGCAGCCGACCGGCACCAGGCCGCGTTAGCCCGCGGGTACACAGGCACCGTCAGCGCGCTACGGGCAGCGAACCGGCCAGCGGACCCCGCCTGCGCACGAGGGCAGGCGCGAGCACGACCACCAGCGCGACCAGGAACATCAGCGTCCCGATGACGTTCACCTGGGGTGGCAGGCCGCGCTGTGCGGCGCCCCAGACGTACATCGGGAACGTCACCGTCTGCCCCGTTCCGGCGGCGAAGTTGGTGATGATGAAGTCGTCGAAGGACAATGCGAACGCCAGCATCGCTGCCGCCACGATCCCGGGCATGATCAGCGGCAGCGTGACGCGCGTAAACGTCTGAGCCGGGGTCGCGTACAGGTCCATCGCGGCTTGCTCGATCGCGGGATCGAGCGTCGCGATCCGCGCCTTCACGGTCACCACGACGAAGCTGATGCAGAACATGATGTGTGCGACCAGGATGGTCGTGAAGCCGAGCGGCAGGCTCATGTTCACGAACAGCGCGAGCAGTGACGCGCCCATGACGACTTCCGGCGTTGCCATGGGCATGAAGATCAGCACGTTTGTCGAGCTCCGGCCACGAAAGCGGTATCGCACCAGGGCCAGCGCGATCAACGTGCCGAGTACGGTCGACACGATCGTCGCCAGAGCCGCGATCTGGAGGCTGGTGAACACCGACTCGCACACCGCCGGCACCGCACAGGGGTTCGCCCAGTTGTCCCAGGTGAACGCGGACCAGGTGTAGTTGAACCGGCTGCTGGGCTGGTTGAACGACAGCACCGCGACGACCACGATCGGCAGGAACATGTAGGCGACCGCAGCCACCGCGGCGAACACGACCACGTGTTCGCGCGCCCAGCGCAGTGCCCGGCCGAGCACGTCAGACCAGCTCCTCGGTGCCGGCGCGGCGCACGTACGCCACCACCAGCGCCACGATCGAGATCATGAGCACGAACGACAGCGCCGCGGCGGTCGGATAGTCGCCGACCCTGATGAACTCGGTGTCGATCACGCTTCCGATCACGTTGTTCTGCGACGACCCGAGGAGTCGCTGGTTGATGTAGTCGCCCGCAGCCGGAATGAAGGTGAGAAGCGTCCCCGCCACCACGCCCGGCATCGACAACGGCACGGTGACCTTCCGGAATGCGGTGAACGGCGATGCGTACAGGTCGTGTGCCGCTTCCACGACCCGCCGGTCCATCCGTTCCAGCGCGGCGTAGATGGGCAGCGTCATGAACGGCAGGAAGTTGTACGTCAGGCCGGCCACCACAGCGGGTCCGGTACTCAGCAGCCGGTCATCGGTCCAGTTGAGCAGGCCGAGCCCACGCATGACCTCGGCCACCACGCCGTTGTCGGCAAGGATCGTCTTCCAGGCGATCGTCCGGATCAGGAAGCTGGTGAAGAACGGCGCGATGACGAGAACGAGCCACACGTTGCGCCAGCGGCCGGCCTTGAGCGCGATCGTGTAGGCGAGCGGATAGCTGATCAGCAGTGCGAACAGGGTTGCCAGCGCGGCGTACCAGAAGGCGCGCAGGTACTGCGTCCAGTACTGCGACAGCGCCTCGGTGTACGTCTGCCAGTGCCAGGTCAGCGTGTACCCGTCCTCGATGGATCCTTCCTGCAGCGACTGCGAACCGAGGGCGATCATCGGCACCACGAAGAAGACGGCGAGCCACGCGATCCCGGGCAGGAGGAGCAGATACGGGATCCGCGAGTGGCGCCGCTCGTCGTCGACCGGCGGCGCCGCCTTCGGGGCAGCGGTGCCGGCGACCGCGAGGACGCTCACGAGTGCGCGTCCACGGGCGCCTCGGCCTCGTCGTCGACGCCGGCGCCGGCGTCGATCGGCACCGTCGCGTCCAGCGCGAACGTGTGCGCCGCTACCCACTGCAGGCGCACGTCGTCACCGGTTCGAACCCGGTCGTCGACACCGATGTTCTGGGCGAAGACCGTGAGCTCCTGACCCCACGGTGTCCGCACGAGGTACTGCGTGCTCACCCCGACGAACGACACGTCGGTGACGACGCCGGTCAGCTCGTTCTCCCCGTCAGCCGCGACCGCGCCGTCGGCCCGCACCAGTCTGATCTTCTCCGGTCGGACGCCGACGTAAGTATCGCCCGCCGAGGCGCGTGACCGCGCCGCCGGCATCCCCACAGTGACGCCGTGGACGTCCACGAGCACCTGGTCGTCATCTGCCTGGGACACGGTTCCACGGATGAGGTTGGACTGGCCGAGGAAGTTCGCGACGAACGTCGTCGCCGGGCTGTCGTACAGCTGGCCAGGGGTTCCGACCTGCTCGATCCGGCCGTCGTTCATGACCGCGATCGTGTCGGCCATCGTCATGGCCTCTTCCTGGTCGTGCGTGACGTGCACGAAGGTGAGCCCCACCTCGGTTTGAATCCGCTTGAGCTCGAGCTGCATCTGCCGGCGCAGCTTGAGATCCAGCGCCCCCAGCGGCTCGTCGAGGAGCAGCACCTGCGGCCGGTTGACGATGGCTCGCGCGAGCGCGACCCGCTGCTGCTGCCCGCCGGACAGCTGGCCCGGCCGGCGGCGTTCCATTCCTTCGAGCTGGACGAGCCGGAGCATCTCGGCAACCTTCGCCTTCACCTCCGGTCTGGCCACGCCGCGCCGTCGCAGGCCGAACGCGATGTTCTCGCCGATGTCGAGATGCGGGAACAGCGCGTAGCTCTGGAAGACGGTGTTGACCGGCCGCTGGTGGGGCCGGCGCAGTGTGATGTCGTCCTCGCCGAGGTGGATCGCTCCGCTGGTCGGCCGCTCCAGGCCGGCGACCATCCGCAGCGTCGTCGTCTTGCCGCAGCCCGACGGCCCGAGCAGCGCGAAGAACGAGCCCTGCGGCACGGTGAGGCTCACGTCGTCGACAGCCACGAACGAGCCGAACCGCTTGGTGAGCCTCATCAGGTGCAGATCAGCCCCCGCACCCTGTGTCATGAGCACCGCCTTGCTTGCCGGTCAGGAGTAGACGGCGGCGAACGCGTCCTCGTAGCCGCTGCGCTCTTCATCCTCCATGTACTTGAAGACGAAGCTCTTCGCCAGCGTCGCCTCGTCAGGGAAGATCAGCGGGTTGTCGACCAGCGACTCGTCGATGGCGGCCATGGCCTCCTGCGCTCCCTGCACCGGGCAGATGTAGTTGACCCATGCGGCCACTTCGGCAGCGACCTCCGGCCGGTAGTAATAGTCGATCAACCGTTCAGCGTTGGTCTTGTGGGCGGCCAGGTTCGGGATCATCAGGTTGTCCGACCACAGCGCCTGCCCTGCCGCCGGCGTGACGTACTGGATCGCCTCGTCTTCGAACTGGAGCTGGATCACGTCGCCCGACCAGGCGAAGCAGGCAGCCACGTTCCCGCTGAGCAGGTCCTGGGTGTAGTCGTTGCCGGTGAACCGGCGGATCTGACCGGCGTCGTTCGCCGCCTGGAGCTTCTCGATGGCGGCGTCGAACTCCTCGTCGGTGAAGTTCGCGATGTCCGCCCCCATGTCGAGGAGGATAAGGCCCATGCTGTCCGGCATCTCGGTGAGGACGGTCACCCGCCCCGCCAGCCTCTCGTCGGTGAGCAGCTGGTCGATGGTCAGCGAGCTCGGGTCGTTGATCCCGAGCTCGGCCAGCGCGTCGGCGTTCGCGCCGATACCGGCGAACCCGGACTGCCAGGGGAGGGAGTGGGTGCGGCCCGCGTCGAACGGGACGTCCTGGAGGGCCGGCAGCAGGTTCTTCGCGTTCGGGATGTTGCCCTTGTCCAGCTCCTGCACCCAGCCGAGGTTTATCAGCCGGCCGGCCATCCAGTCGGTCAAGACGATGAGGTCCCGGTCGATCGACTGGTTGTTCGACAGCTGCGGCCGGATCTTGCCGAAGAACTCGTTGTTGTCGTTGATGTCCTCGATGTACTCGACCTCGATGCCGGTCTCTTCGGTGAACGCGTCGATTGTCGGGTTGTTGCCGGCGTCGTCGACGTCGATGTACTGCGTCCAGTTCGACCAGATCACGCGCGGGTCGGATTCCGACTGGTCCTCGGCGGTGGTGTCGTCCTGCTGGTCGCGGGTCCCCTCGGTTCCGCAGGCGGCCAACAGGCTGCCGCCGGCGACCCAGAGACCGCCGACACCGATGGCCTGGAGAACGTCACGACGGGACATCCCGGTGGGACGTGGCCGGCGTCTGGGACGATTCATGCCGGGTGGGAAGGCGCTCATCGGTGGTCCTCTCGATGGTGCAGGCCAGTCCTTGCGATCTGGCGCCGCCGATCCTGACATGAGTGGTAGCCGGTCGACAAGGATTGCGTACGGAAACAATGGTGGAGAGCCCGCTGTCACAAGGGATTCGGTACGCCAATCGTCCAAGATCAACGGAATCCCTTGCCTGGCTCGGCCAATGCGACGAAGATGCCCTTGTGTCACATGACGGGAGCGAGATGACCGACGCATACGATCCCCAGGCGCTGTCACGGACCGCCTACGACCACCTCTGGATGCACTTCACCCGCATGTCCGCGTACGAGAAGGGCGACGTGCCGACGATCGTCCGCGGCGAGGGCGCCTACATCTGGGATGCGAACGGCCGACGGTACCTCGACGGGCTCGCCGGCCTGTTCGTCGTCCAGGTTGGGCACGGCCGCGTAGAGCTTGCCGAGGCCGCATCCAAGCAGGCGGCCGAACTGGCCTACTTCCCGATCTGGTCGTACGCACATCCCACGGCGATCGAGCTCGCCGACCGGCTGGCCTCGCTCGCACCGGGCGATCTCGGCCGGGTGTTCTTCACCAGCGGCGGCGGCGAAGCGGTCGAGTCGGCGTGGAAGCTGGCGAAGCAGTACTTCAAGCTCACGGGCAAACCCACGAAACACAAGGTGATCACCCGGTCGATCGCCTATCACGGGACGAGCCACGGTGCCCTCTCGCTGACCGGTCTACCCACCCTCAAGGCGCCGTACGAGCCGCTCGTCCCATCCACGTTCCGGGTTCCGAACACGAACTTCTACCGTGCCCCCGAGCACGGTGACGACCTCGGGGCGTTCGGCGCCTGGGCCGCCGACCGGATAGCCGAGGCAATCGAGTTCGAGGGGCCCGAGACCGTGGCGGCGGTGTTCCTCGAGCCGGTGCAGAACGCCGGCGGGTGCTTCCCGCCGCCTCCGGGCTACTTCCAGCGGGTGCGGGAGATCTGCGACGAGTACGACGTGCTGCTGGTCTCCGACGAGGTGATCTGCGCCTTCGGCCGGTTGGGGGGTTATTTCGGCTCCGCCATCTACGGTTACCAGCCCGACGTCATCACCTGCGCGAAGGGGATGACCTCGGGATACGCGCCACTCGGTGCGATGATCGCGAGCGACCGGCTGTTCGAGCCGTTCGCGACGGGAACGGCGAGCTTCGCGCACGGTTACACGTGGGGGGGCCATCCGGTAGCGGCCGCGGTCGCCCTCGCCAACCTCGACATCTTCGAGCGCGAGGCGCTCAACGAGCACGTCACCGAGAACTCACCCCGGTTCCGGGCGACGCTGGAGAAGCTGCTGGACCTGCCGATCGTCGGCGACGTCCGTGGTGACGGGTACTTTTTCGGGATCGAACTGGTCAAGGACAAGAGCACCCGCGAGACCTTCGACGACGAGGAGTCCGAGTGGCTGCTTCGCAGTTTCCTGTCCAAGGAGTTGTTCGAGGCAGGGCTGTACTGCCGCGCCGATGACCGCGGCGACGCGGTGATCCAGCTGTCTCCGCCGCTGGTCTGCGATCAGACCCACTTCGACGAGATGGAGCAGATCCTGCGCTCGGTTCTGACCGAGGCCTGGTCGCGCATCTGAGCGTGCAGGCATCTGACTACCGCGCACTGTCGTACTGGCACGACACCGTTGCCGAGAGCCTGACCCCGCGGCCACCGTTGCCCGGCGACCGCGACGTCGACGTCGCGGTCGTCGGTGCCGGCTACACCGGGCTGTGGACGGCGGCCTACCTGTCCGCCGCCGACCCGACGCTGCGCATCGCGGTGCTCGAGCAGGAGATCGCCGGCTTCGGTGCGTCGGGGCGCAACGGCGGCTGGTGCTCCGCGCTGTTCCCCTCGTCCGCGGCGAAGGTCACGCGGCTATATGGACGCGAGCGGGCGATCGCCTTGGAGCGCGCGATGCGGGAGACGGTCGACGAGGTCGGCAGGGTCACGTCGCGGTGGGGTGTGGACTGCCACTTCACCAAGGGCGGCACCGTCGTCGTCGCCCGGACACCGGCCCAACGCGACCGTGCGCGCGCCTCGGTGGACGAGGCACGCAGTCTCGGCTTCGACGACCTACGGATGCTGTCCGCGGCCGAGGCCATGGGGATGCTCGGCGCGACCTCCGTGCTGGGCGGTACGTACACACCGCACTGCGCGGCGATCCACCCGGCGCGCCTGGTGCGAGGTCTGGCGTCGGTCGTCGCGTCGCGTGGGGTAGCGATCTACGAGCGGACACCGGTCACTCGGCTCGGTCCGGGCATCGTCGTCACCCCGTACGGTCGGGTGCGCGCGGAGATCGTCGTGCGGGCGACCGAGGGCTACTCCCCCGCGCTGCCCGGCTACCACCGGGTAGTCGCACCGGTGTACTCGCTGATGCTCGCGACCTCTCCACTGCCGGCGGCGTTCTGGGACTCCGCGGGGCTTGCCCGCCGCGAGACGTTCAGTGACTTCCGGCACTTGATCATCTACGGCCAGCGCACCGCCGACGATCGGCTCGCGTTCGGCGGCCGCGGAGCGCCGTACCACTTCGGCTCGCGGGTGCGCGCCTCGTACGACCGGGAGCCGGCCGTGTTCGCCGAGCTCTGGCGGGTGTTGCAAGAGATGTTGCCGGCCGTCGCGACCGCGGACGTCACGCACACCTGGGGCGGGCCGCTCGGCGTCCCGCGGGACTGGTTCGCATCGGTCGGACTCGACCGGGACACCGGCCTGGCGTGGGCCGGCGGATATGTCGGCGACGGTGTCGGCACGTCCAACCTCGCCGGCCGGACCCTGGCCGACCTGATCCTGCGCCGCGACACCGAACTCGTCCGGCTGCCGTGGGTGGGCCACCGGTCGCCCCGGTGGGAGCCGGAGCCGATGCGCTGGCTCGAGGCCAACCTCGGCCTGCGACTGATGGCGAGCGCCGATCGGGCGGAAGCCCGCCGTGGCCAGCCGTCCAGGCGGGCCGCCCTGTTCGGTCGCTTCCTCGGTCACTGACGAACCCCGTACCCTTCTGGACCGTCCGGACGATTACCGCTATGACCCGTGCGTGCTGGGAGGGCCAGACTGGCGATCGGCGAAGGTTTCCCCGAGGTACTTCACGCGGCGCGCGCCGGCGCTCCGTGGGCATTTGAGCGCCTGTATGTCGAGCTGGCTCCGGTCGTCGGGGGCTACCTGCGTCTGCAGGGCGCCGCTGAGCCCGATGACCTCACCAGCGAGGCGTTCCTGGGCGTGTTCGGCCGGCTCGCCTCCTTCGAGGGCTCCGAGCATCAGTTCCGGTCATGGGTGTTCACGATCGCCCACCGCCGGCTGATCGACGAGCGGCGCCGCGCGGTTCGACGCCCGACGATCATGACCGCGGACACCGACCTGCTCGACCGCGAGGGCGGCAGCGTCGAGCAGGATGCGTTCGCCGCGCTCGGCACTGCCCGGGTGTACGAGCTCTGTGCGGGTCTTTCCGACGACCAGCGGGAGGTCCTCATTCTCCGCGTCGTCGGCGACCTCACCGTGGAACGGGTCGCGGCGATCGTCGACAAGAGTGTGGGTGCGGTCAAAGCACTCCAGCGCAGAGCTCTCCAGGCGCTTCGGAGAAAACTCGAGCGGGACGGCGTACCCCTGTGAGGGATTCGCGCGATCACAGGGGTGAGATGCCTGGATACACAGTTCTTGACGACACCGCGGTCGAGGCGGTGCTCTGCGGCGGCGCTGTCGCCCCCGAGCTGGAGCCGCTGGCCTCCTTCGTCGGAACCATCCGCACGACTGCCACGCGACCGGTCCGGCCGAGCCGTGAGCTGGCCGACCGCATGGCCTCGGGTGCCTTCGTCACCGGCCGTACCCGCCGGACGAGGGTTCGGCGGTCATCGCCGAAGGTTGTAGCCATGAGCCTGCGCGCGAAGGTGGCGATCGGATCCGTCGCCGCCCTGACCGGTCTCACCGGCGTGACGGCGGCCGGAGCCCTCCCCGACGCCGCGCAGCAACGCGTCGAGACCATGATCGAGTTCGTGACGCCGATCGAGTTCGTGGATCGGGCGGAGTTCGGTCACGAGGTGGCCGATGATGCTCAAGACGGCGGCGTCGACGGCCAGGAGATCAGCGAGCGGGCGAGAGAGCAGGCTCAGCAGTCGACAGATCTCGGCAACCAGGGCCGGGCCGACGAGCATCGGTCGGACGGACGACCGTCCGACCTTCCGACGCCCGCGACAGTGCCGGATCAGCCGGGCCCGGACGACCATCCAGGCACAGGCTCCGGCGGACCACCCGACGTCCTGCCCGACGGTGCCGAGGGGAGGGCATCCGTTCCTCCGATTCCGGACTGATCTGAATACGCGCCCCTGCCGGCCCCCGCAGGGTGCCAGGCTCCGAGGCTCCGGCTCCCCCACGCCGGAGCCTCGGAGTGTTTCTGGGATCCTCGTGGGTTCGCTCGGATCGACCAGGAGAGCGGCAGCTTCTAGGGTGTGCGTTGGCCGATCGACAAGGAGAACCGCGATGGTGGCACTCGGCGTCCGACGTCTGCTCTGCGCGGCCGGTGCCGCTGCACTGCTGGCCGTTACCGCGCTCCCGGCCGCCGCCGTTCCTCCCACGCAGCTGGAACAGACCTTCTCCGGGGCGGTGACCGACACCGGCCAGGCCTGCGGCGACCCGATCTCGTGGGAGTTCACCGGCGAGGTCCAGGTCACGCGGTTCTTCGACAGCGACGGGACCCTGGTGCGGATACACGCCCACATTCAGGAGTCGGGCACCGTCACGAACCTCACGACCGGTGAGGTCGTCGATCTACCACGGACCTCGTTCGTGGAGCGAGTGCTCCTCGTCGAGGACGGCACGATCATCATCCAGGACGTCGGGCTGTCGGTCCGCATCACCGGCCCGGAGGACTTCCTGCTCGACGTCGGGCGATTCGTGGTACGTCTCAACCCCGCCGAGCTGCTGCAGTCCAGCGGTCAGCATCCGATCCGGGAGATCAACCCGTTCTCGGTGTCCGATCCGGCCCTGCTGGCGGCATTCTGCGATCTGTTCGAGTGAGGGCCTAGCGCGTAGGCATCGTTGCCGCTTCACCGTCACCGGAGTCCGTGCACCTGGTACGATTCGTGATGGTGATACATAGTGAAGCTACATCACGATATCCTTGGCACGTCGGGATACCCGGCGGCACTCGACCGGGTCCTCGAGCTCGTCGTCCTGTTGAACGACGACATGACCAGCAGCCTCGCCCGCGACGGCCTGACCCCGTCCCGCGCACACGTGCTGTGGGAGCTTCGCCGACGCGGCCCGTCCACTCAACGGGTCCTCGCCGACGCCATT
>DASUYL010000061.1:0-2305 GCA_036377395.1 Jiangellaceae bacterium | reverse complement strand
CATGGCGGGTTGACGGGCGAGGGGATCTCAGTCGATCAGCTCGCGGTGCACCCACTTGACGAGGTCGTCGGCTGCGAGCGGCCGCACGCGCGCGGCGTACCGGGCGAGGTCGGCGTCGTCGAGGAGGTCGCGCCACTGGCCGCTTGTGCCGCGGCTGAAGAACGCGGCGGGGTCGATCCAGTGGTCCGGACCACCAGCGGGGACGGTCGTGTCGGCCCTGCTGCGCATCGACTCGAACGTTGCCGCCTGGACCAGGCGGGGCCACCGGTGCTCGTCGACGTCGATGCCGAGGCGTGCGGCCAGCTGGCGCATCTGCCCCTCGAGGTCGGCCTGCAGGTCGTCGTAGTGCAAGTACGCGACGTCGAGACCGTCGGCGGCGTCCCAGAACGCCTGCAGGTGTTCAGCGGTGCGGCGCAGCGACGACCCGACCTGCGTGGACGGCGTCTCGGCGTCGACCCACTGCCAGAAGCGGGCCCGCTCGCCGTCAGGGCGCGGCGGCCGTGGCCGCAACGGTCCGAGCTCGATGCCGTCGATCGCCGCCGCCTGGTCACGGGCGATGAGGAACGCGCCGAAGTCCATGTTGTCGATGTGGTGGTCCATCGACAGGGCCACATCGCGGGGGTCACGCCCGACGCAGATGTACGTGACCGTCGGATCGTTGGGTATCCCGTCGAGCGGTGTGTGGGTCTTGATGAAGCGGCGGTGCGTCTGTGCCTCCAGGTCTGCGAACACCTCCGTGCGGGAGCGGGTCACCATGTCGATCCACGGTGAGAGCGTGTCCAACGGAAGCGGGAGCTCGGGTTCCTGCAGGATCAGCAGCGCGCAGATCATCTGCGTCCACGTCGTTCCGCACTTCGGCGGCGTGCTGATGATGATGTCGCCGGGGCGGAGCTCGAAGCCGTCCCAGCGGTTGCTGTCGTAGACGGTTGCCTGGTAGCGACGCACGAGCGTCATTGTCGCAGCGCCCTCGATCCCGTGACGCCAGAAGCTCGGCGCTCACGTACAGACGGCTCGGCCGTCCGACGGCCCGGGCAGATCGGCAGATCTGGCGCGGTGCTGCGCCGGGCCAAGGAGTCCCTCTAGAGCGTCTGATTCGGTTGGTCGCCGGTTGCCGCGAGATCGAAGAGCCTTCGCAATCCGACCGCGGGAAGCACTCCAACGAGTGCATTTGCCGCGCCGAACAGGAGACCGCCGAGCGCACTTGTTGGACCGGCGACAAAGACGACGATGACGACGGCCCAAGCGACTGTCCGGTCCCGGGACATGGTTGACAGCTCGGTCCCAGCAGACGCTTTACAGTCATCAGGCGTGGCACGCATCCTGCGACCCGACCCCGGTCTCCGACGCAGGTTCGTCGGGCTGGGCGTCGCGGCGGGCATGACCATTCTCGGGCTCGTATGCCTGATCCCGAACGCCGCAGCCGCCGCGTGCCCCCAGCCGGTCCGTGATCGCTACGAACCAGGCGAGACAGTCACGATCGTCGGCTACACGCAGGACTGCTTGGCCGACGATGCCAGATCCTCCGCGACGCGGGACCAACCGCTCTACGGCTACCTCCATCCCGACGGGAACAGGCCGGCGGTCGAACCGGCCACCGGTCTGCTGCTCGGTCAGTTCGGCCTCGCGGAGACCGCCGACGCGTCGCGCGGGCGGCGACTGAGCTTGACCTTCACGCTGCCCGCTGACCTGGCCGCCGGCGCCTACTACGTCGAGATCTGCCGAGACCCTTGCACGAGGCGTCTGACGGACGAGGCTCCCGTCCACGTCAGTAGCTGGGGATGGCCCAGCTGGCCGATCTACGTGGGTGTTGATCCGCCCGAGAATCGGCGGATCGTCCGCATGTGGCCGCTGGACGATCCAGCCATCGGAGACCTAGCTGACGATGCACGTCTGGTCGATACGGAGGGGAATGAAACCACCGTGGCAGCGATCCGTACCGGGCGGGCTGGCGTGGCCCACCAGGCCGAACCGCCCGAGTCCGCCGCTCCGGCCCGGATCGACGATGCGGCATCGAGCAACGGCAGTGCACGGGCAATCCTCGGGTTGGTCACCGTCGCAGTTCTGCTCGTGGGTGCCCGTGCCGTGTCGCGACGCGGGCAGCCGCGCAAGAAGGTCCGCCCATCGCGTTGAACCGTCGGGGTCGTCCTAGGAGATCAAGGGGATCTGTCGCCCATCTCCTGGGACCGAATCGTCAACCATCTCCTGGGACCGCACACGACGGCCCAAGCGACAGCGACGATCGGAACGGCCCACCAGCGAAGCCACAGACCAAGGACGAAGCCCGCGAGGATCGCCGTCGGAATCA
>DASUYL010000060.1:0-3192 GCA_036377395.1 Jiangellaceae bacterium | reverse complement strand
CGCCACTCCGTGCGGACGTGATGGACGAACAGCATGTACGGGCTCGGCACCGGTCCGCCGGTGAACAACTCGTGCGCCCGCTCGGCGAGCACCATGGGAGCCACCGGCCGGAACTGCTCCCGTCCCTTGACCTCGTTGAGATGCTCGACGTTCGCCTCGTGGCCGGGGTGCGCGAGCAGGGAGCGGTGACCGAGCGCACGTGGTCCGTACTCGCTGCGCCCGTCGAACCAGCCGACGACGCCGTTGCCGGCGAGGATGTCGGCCACCACGTCCGCCAGCCGGTGTGGGGTGCTGAACGGCACGGCCGCCCGTCGAAGCACGGCGGCCAGGTCGTCGTCGGACCAGCGTCGGCCCAACGATGCCGAGGGCATGGGTCCTGCCTGCTCACCGCCATCGACGCTCAGCTGGAGCGCGGCGCCGAGCGATGTGCCGGCATCACCCGCTGCCGGCTGGATCCACACCTCCTCGAACGGCGTCTCGCGCCAGATCCGCGAGTTCGCCACGCAATTGAGCGCGGTCCCACCGGCCATGGTCAGAACGCTGTCGCCGGTCTGTTCGTGCAGCCATCGCGCCAGCTCTACGAGCACTTCCTCCAGCCGCGTCTGCACCGACGCGGCGAGGTCGGCGTGAACGGGCTCCCACCCGCCGTCGTCCACGCGGGGCGGCGCCCATCGCGACCAGTCGGGTATCTCGGCCGCGAACCCTCCGTCACCGGTCGGGTGAACGAGCTCACGCATCTCGGCGAGGTGTGTGGGTTCGCCGTAGGAGGCCAACGCCATGACCTTGTACTCGTCGCTGGAGCGCAGGAAGCCGAGATGCTCGGTCACCGACTCGTAGAGCAGGCCGAGCGAGTCCGGGAGCTCCTGACTGGCAAGCACCTCGAGCCTTCCCCCGGTGTACCTGCCGGCGAGGTGCGATGCGCGCTCGCCGCGGCCGTCGAGCACCAGAACGCTGCTCGTGTCGTACGGCGACGCCAGCGCTGCGGACGCCGCGTGCGCGACGTGGTGCGGCACGAACCGGACCCGGCTGCGGTCCAGGCCCGGCAACGCGTTCGCGAGGAATCCCGGAGCATGGTGGGCATAAGTGACCCGCAGGTGGTCCCAGGGATCGGACAGTCCCATCTCCTCGGCCGGCTTCGCCAGTGCCGGGTCGAAGGAGTAGGCGACCGCGTCGAGGCCGTCGGCATCGAGGCCGGCAACTTCGAGACACCACCGCATCGATTGCTCGGGCAACTCCCAGGCGGCGAACGGCACGGGACGCTTGCCGTGCTTGCGCCTGCTGAACCGCTCCTCCTCGGCCGCAGCGACAACCTTGCCGTCGACGACAAGGGCCGCCGATGGATCATGAAAGATCGCATTCACGCCGAGTACCCGCATGGAACGCCCGCCTACCCGCGAGAACCGCTTCTACACGTCGATTCCGATGGCAGCGCTTCCGGTGAGCCGGAGGACGCGGCGTTGACTTGCGCCAACGGGCTGGTCGCGGCGACCGGTCGTCAGGCCGGTGCGGCAAAGGAGTCGTCGAGGAAGGCGATCTCGTCCTCGATCTCACCATTCGACCGGTGGACGATCAGCCGGCTCGGCATACTCTGCTGCGCCAGTCGGCGCCCCTCGGCCACCGCGGATGCCTTGTCGTCGTATCGTCCGAGTTCCCGGCTGCCCCGATAGAGCTCCCACTCCCCGAGCACGGGGGGAAGAACTCGGAAGACGGTGATCATGGTCCTGGTCATCGGGCCCACCCGCCTCCATGTGGATGACGGTGGCCTCGCTGCCGGACTCACCTTGGACGTAAATGTACGACAATCAGCCGTAACCGCGACAGCCGGGGTGACCGAGCGGCCGCAGTATCAGCTCGCCGGCGCTCGGAAGTCCGCCACGACTGCGTAGTGGTCGCACAGATGGACGCCGTCGCGTGGGCCACCGACGACGATCGCCCGCTCGACAGCCACGTAGCCGTCATGGCTCCCTTCAAATCTAGTGCGCTGCCGGGTGGTCGGCCCGGTCGGCAACGACCGCGTCCTGACCCGGGACCCGGGCGCAGTGGGCGCAGCAGTAGACGGTCTCCGCGACCTCCACACCGTGACCGACCACCCGTGTGCCGCAGGTCGCGCACTCCGGTGCCACGGTGGCGATGGCGCATTCGAAGCTGTCGAAGACGAACCGGTCTCCCTGCGCAGTGACCAGCTCGAACGTCTTGTCGTAGTTGTTCTTGCATCGCGTGCAGGTAGCCACGACACCCTCCATGCGGCGAGGCGGACGGATGTCATCGCTGCTACCCAGACATGGTCGCGCTACACAGTTTCGGCGGTTTCCGGCCTTCCACCTGGGGTACGCGACGTCGTGCCGTCGTCGACGCAGAAGGGCAGGTAGGGCGATGCCGAACCCGAATCTCGACCGCGACCAGCGCAGGGCCAGTCGCGGGGCGGAACGCAACAGGGATCCCGGTGCGGATCCGGAACGCGAGGGCCTGCCCGGGGTCGCGGACGACGAGACGCCCGGTGCCGGCACCGTGCCGGAGCCTCAGCAGGTGACCGTGCCGACGGAGGAGCTGGTGGCCGCCACGTCGTACGGGACTACGACCCGGGAGCAGGTGGAGGGCGAGCCTCTGGAGCTGCGGCTGGCCCACGAGGAGCCGGAACGGCCCGAGACCGAGGATCCGGACGACCGGCTCGCCGCCGAGGAGGCGGCGATGCGCGTCGAGGAGGAGCCGCCGTCATGACCAACTTCGGATACATGTTGTCCTCCGAGGAGTGGAACCCCGACGACCTGGTGGCGCAGGCGGTGATGGCCGCGGACGCGGGCTTCGAGACCCTGGGAATCTCCGACCACTTCCATCCGTGGATCGACGAGCAAGGGTCCAGCCCCTTCGTCTGGGCCGTCATCGGGGCGATTTCACAGGAGGTCGACCTGCCGGTGGCCACGCACGTCACATGTCCCACGATCCGGATCCACCCCGCGATCATCGCCCACGCCGCCGCGACGGCGTCGCTGCTGCAGGACGGCCGGTTCGTGCTGGGCGTCGGTTCCGGCGAGGCCCTCAACGAGCAGGTCCTGGGCGACCGGTGGCCGCTGGCCGACGAGCGGCTGGAGATGCTCGAAGAGGCGGTCGAGGTCATGCGAGCGCTGTGGACCGGCGAGGTCGTGACCCACCATGGGCGCCACTACACCGTCGAGCACGCCCGCCTCTACAGCA
>DASUYL010000059.1:0-3718 GCA_036377395.1 Jiangellaceae bacterium | reverse complement strand
GCGGACGTGCTCGTCCGGTACCGGTTCGACGGGGACCGGCGGGACGCGCTCGTCCGGGCAGTGCTGGACCTGTCGCCGCAGCTGCTCGTCCGGGGTTCGACCACGACACCACTGCCACCGTGGGAGATCGAGGCCGTGCGGGCCGTTGCCGGCGACACGGCACTCGTCGTCGGGAGCGCCGGCCCCGACGTCCTTCGCCGGTACGCCGAGGAGGCCGGCCGCGCGGCAACGGCGGTCGGGTCCCTGCTGAACCTCCCCCCACCGAGGGTTGTCCTGGTCGTGCCGGCCGACTGGGAGCAGGCCCGGCGGATGGCCGGCGCGGGAGTGGGGCCGGGTCTGGCAGCGGTGACGACATCGCTGGAACCCGTCGGGGTGCCGTCCGGGCCGGTGCGCGTCCTGGCCGATCCCGGCGTGCTCGCGGGCCTCGATCCGCCCACCCGGACCGCTGTGCTCGGGCACGAGGCGTTCCACGTGGTGACCGCGGGCCTGGGTGCCGTGCCGTTGTGGTTGTCCGAAGGCCTCGCCGATTACGCCGGTTACCGTGAGTCCGGAATCGCCCTCGAGCGTGCGTCCGCAGGACTGGCAGCGCAGGTGCGCCGGCGGGGCGTGCCCGCCGCGCTGCCGGACGACGAGGCGTTCGGCGACGCCGGGCGTGCCACGCTGGCCTACGAGGGCGCCCACGTCGCCGTGGCCATGCTCGTGGCCGATCACGGCGAGGAGCGGGTGGTCACGCTGTACCGGCGGGTGGCCCGCGACGGACCACGGTCCCTCGACGCTGCGCTGCGCGACGTCCTCGGCACGGATCTGGCCGCGGTCACGGCCGCCTGGCGCGTGGGGGTGGCCGATGCCGGGAGCTGAAGCGCGGGCCGACGCCGCACCCTGGATCGTGCTGGCCCTGCTCCTGGCAGCCCTGGTGGTCGCGGTCGTCCTGACCACACCGTGGGACGCACTCGAGGGTGCGCCGGTCCAACCGGCCGAGCCGGACCGCGACTTCACCGCTGCCGAGCAGGCCGAGTCGGAGGCCTACCAGAACGCGATCCGTCCGCCCGCCTATCTCGGTCTTGCGGTCGGGCTGGCGGTCCCGCTGGTTCTGGGCCTGACCCCGCTCGGCGCGGGACTCGTCGCCGCGGCCGCACGTCCGCTGGGCGGCGGCTGGGTCTGGCAGGTCCTCGTCGGCGGGCTCGCCGTGGTGTCGACGATCCGGCTGGCCACGCTCGCGTTCTCCGCCTGGGCGGAGTCCGTGCGGCGAGACTTCGGACTGTCCACGCGGTCCTGGGGCGGCTGGGTCGCCGACGTCGCCAAGGGATTCGGCCTGCAGGTGGTGGGAACCTTGCTCGCCGTGCTACTCCTCGTCGTCCTCGCCAGGGCACTGCCACGGTGGTGGTGGGTGGCCGGTGCGCTGGCGGCGGCCGCCCTGGTCGTGGCCCTGTCCTTCGTCTATCCGTTGGTGGTCGAGCCGGTGTTCAACCGCTTCAGCCCGCTGGAGGAGGGCGAGCTGAGGACGTCGCTGCTGCAGATGGCCGAGGACGACGGGGTGCCGGTCGAGGACGTGCTCGTGGCCGACGCCTCGCGTCGTACGAGCACGCTCAACGCCTACGTGTCCGGGTTCGGGGCGACCCGGCGGATCGTCGTCTACGACACCCTGCTCGACCAGGCGCCGGCCGAGCAAATACGCACCGTCGTCGCTCACGAGCTCGGGCATGCGGCCGAGCACGACGTACGGAACGGCACCCTGCTCGGGGCACTCCTGGCGGCCGCGGGTGTCTGTGCACTGGGTGGCCTCCTCGGCTGGTCGTGGTTGCTCGCCAGGGCCGGCGCCGAGGGTCCGCACGACCCGCGGGTGCTGGTCGTCGTTCTCGCGATCGTCGGTCTGCTCGGCTTCCTCACCGCGCCGCTGCAGGGACTGGTCAGCCGGCGGATCGAGACGCGTGCCGACGTGCACTCGCTGGACCTCACCCGCGACCCCGTGACCTTCACCGAGATGCAGCGGTCGCTGGCGCTGGCCTCCCACTCCGACCTGGATCCCTCGGTTCTCGCCTACGTCCTGTTCGCGAGCCACCCCACCGCTCCGCAACGGATCGCGCTCGCGCGCAGCTGGGCGGAGGTGAACGACGTACCGGAGCCGCCGGATCTGGCCGTTGTGGGAGAGTCTGGCCGATGAGTCGCACGCTGGTCGTCACCAACGACTTCCCGACCCGGCAGGGTGGGATCGAGTCGTTCGTGTACGCACTGGCCGAACGGCTGCCGGCGCAGGACGTGGTCGTCTACACCGCCGCCATGCCCGGTGACCGTGAGTTCGACGCCCTTCTCCCGTTTGCGGTGGTGCGCGACCCGGCGTCGATGTTGTTGCCCACGCCGGCAGTGGCGCGTCGGACCGCGGACGTGCTGCAGGCGGAGAAGTGCGACGCGGTGCTCTTCGGCGCCGCCGCCCCACTGGGTCTGCTGGCCGACCGGCTCCGCCAGGCGGGTGCACGACGCGTCGTGGGCCTGACGCACGGTCACGAGACCTGGTGGGCACGCGTGCCTGCTGCGCGGCAAGCCCTACGGCGCATCGGCACCGGCTGCGACGTGTTGACCTACGTCTCCGAGTTCTGCCGCCGCCGGATCGCCACGGCGCTGTCCGACGAGGTGGCTGCCCGGATGGTCCGGCTGGCTCCGGGGGTGGACACCGACGTGTTCCGGCCCGGTGTAGGCGGCGCGGACATCCGTGAACGGCTGGGCATCGATCCCGATCGGCCGGTCCTGGTGTCGGTGTCGCGGTTCGTGGACCGCAAGGGCCAGGACGCGTTGATCAAGGCCATGCCGCACGTTCTCCGAAGGGTGCCCGACGCGCTGCTGTTGCTGGTCGGAGACGGCCCCACCCGCGGCCGGCTGGACCGGCTCGTGCGCGACCACGACCTGGCCCGGTCGGTCGTGTTCGCCGGAGCCGTGTCGTGGTCGGAGGCTCCCGGCTGGTTCGACGTCGGCGACGTCTTCGCGATGCCCTGCCGTACCCGGAAGGGCGGGCTCGAACCGGAGGCGCTGGGGATCGTCTTCCTCGAGGCGCAGGCGTGCGGCCATCCCGTCCTGGTCGGCGACAGCGGAGGTGCACCCGAAACCGTGCTGCACGGCGAGACGGGCTACGTCGTCGATCCGTTCCACCCGGTCGCCATCGCCACCCGGGCGGTCGACCTGCTCTCCGACCTAGACCGCGCGCGGCTGATGGGTGAGAAGGGCCGGGCCTGGGTCGAGCGCGAGTGGAGCTGGGAGGAGTCCGTGGCCATCCTGCAGGGTCTGCTCGCCGGACCGTCGCCGGATCGCAGCCAAGCCTGAGGTCGCCATGCCAGGCCCGCCGGTCGACCTGGTCGACGAGACCTTCATCGTCGCCGAGCGCGCGCCGCTGGCGGACCGGATCTCCGATCCGGCGCAGTGGCGGCAGTGGTGGCCCGACCTGCGTCTGACCGTCGTCACCGATCGAGGGCTGGACGGGATCCGCTGGTCGGTTGCCGGAGCATTGTCCGGTACGGCGGAGATCTGGCTCGAGCCGTGGCAGGACGGCGTGATCGTGCACTGGTTCCTGCGCGCACAAGCTCTTGCGGGGCGCGAGGGCGAGCGGCTCCGGCACCGCTACGCGACGGAGTTCAAGCGCAGGATCCACGCGCTCAAGGACGACCTCGAGCGCGGCCGCCCGGCAGGCTTGCCCCGTGGACACGGCTGACCGGTAGTCTCCGCCACGCCA
>DASUYL010000058.1:0-13751 GCA_036377395.1 Jiangellaceae bacterium | reverse complement strand
GTCGAGACGATGACCGAGGTCGGTGTCGACGAGATCATCCCGTGGTTCGCCCGGCGCACGGTGACCCGGTGGCGGGGTGACCGCGGGGACCGGTCGCTGCGGCGCTGGCGGGCGACCGCCCGGGAGGCAGCCAAGCAGTCCCGGCGTGCATGGGTGCCCGAGGTGGCCGATCCGGTGACGACTGCCGCACTGGCCCGACGCATGTCCGGCGCCGACCTGGCGGTTGTGCTGCACCAGGAGGCAGGCCGGCCGATCGGCGACCTGCCGCTGCCGGAGATCGGCGATGTCGTCCTCGTCGTCGGTCCGGAAGGCGGGATCACCTCGGACGAACTGGCGGAGTTCGATGCGGCCGGAGCGGTCCAGGTCAACCTCGGCCCGGCCGTCCTGCGAACGTCGACGGCTGGCACGGTGGCCGCCGGCGTGGTGCTGTCCCGGACCGGCCGGTGGCGTCACGGACCGAGCCGACACCGGTTGTGGAGAGCTAGTCGACCCGGAAGCTCCGAGAGTCGGACATCGGCGGAGGACCCTCCCCACCGGACGGGTCGTCCTCGGTGACGACGACCTCGTAGGAGCCCGGCCGGAGCTCCACGGAGAAGCTGAACGGCGAGAACGTACAGCACTCCCTGGCCGTGGCGAAGCCTTCGTCGACGAGCCCACCGTCGCGGAAGATCCGCCAGCCCACGGTCGCCTCGAAGGCCGCGGCCTCGCCGCTGATCTCGACCGTCCGACCGACGACGGCGCCCTCGGCCGGTTCGTTGATCTGGACCCGCTGGCGGATCGCCAGCGGGTCCGCTCGCTGCACCGGTTCGGCGACGTCGATGCTGCCCCACAGCCGGTCGGTCCGCTCACCCTCGACGAGAATCTGGACCGGCAGCGCTCCGCTGGCGGCGCCGGTCATCGACGCGGCCGCCGTCACGGTGTAGACGAGCTGCTGGGTGGCGAGCTCCGCCACGTCCGGCGCCGCGCCCGTGTAGTCGGCGCCGTCGCTGAGGTCGACCTCGATGACGTCGCCGGCCACCTCGACGCCGCGCACTTCCGTGGCCGACGCCCACAGGGTCTGGTACTGCGGATCGACGGGCGGGACGGAGATCATGGTCTCGACGGCGGCCACCAGCGGGCCGTCGGGGACGGAAACCGTGCGGAACTCGCGGGCCAGGCGCTGGCCGGCTGGTGTGTCGGCGACGTAGTACACCGGGACGGTGGCGGTCTCCGGCTCCGGTTCCGAGGTCGGTGCCTGCTCCGTCGGCGACGTGGCTTCAGGGATGGGACTTGTGGTGTCGGCACTGGGCCTCTCCGACCCGGTCACCGGCCCGGCCGCGGGCTCGTCGGTCGCCGTCGTGTCGACGGTCGAGTCGCCGAGCACGGCGATGCCACCGGCGATGACGGCGGTCGCGGTCGCGACTGCCGCAGCCATGCCCAGCGTCAGCGGGCTGCGCCACAACGGTGCGCGGGCGGTCCGGGCGCGGATGCGGGCGAGCGCGTCGGGGCTCGGGAGAACCTTCGCGGCCTCGTCGTGCAGCGCCCGCCGCAGGAGCTCGTCCTGCTGGGGCCAGTCGTCACCGGTGGTCATGCCCACTGCTCCAGTGTGGTGCGGAGCGCGGCCATGCCGCGCGAGGTGTGGCTCTTGACGGCCCCCTTGCTGATCTTCATCGTGTCAGCGATCTCTGCCTCCGAGAGGTCGGCGTAGTACCGCAGGACGAGCGCTTCACGCTGTCGCCTGGGCAGCAGTTGGAGAGCGTCGACGACGGCACGACTCGAGACCGCCCGCATCGCTCCGCTCTCCGCGCTGGGCGCGTCGAGCAGCATGTCGTCCGGATGCCTCACCGCTACGGCGCGACGGCGTTGGATGGACCGGGTGTTGTTGACCACCGACGTGCGAAGGTAGGCCGCCGCGTTTCGGGTGTCGCGGAGGCGCCGCCAACGTCGGTGCAGCGACACGAAGGCGTCCTGCACGGCCTCCTCGGCGACGGCGTGATCGCGAAGGAGCAGCGCAGCCAGCCGGACGAGGCCCGCGTAATGGGCCGCATACAGCTCGCTGACCATGCGATCCGCATCGGAACCCGTCGACTCGTCGGAGTCGCCGATCGCCGGGAGAGGGCCGGTGTCGGACCCTGTGTCCACCGCCCACCCTCCGTACGCGCCCACCACGGCGACACGACCCGGCCGGGCCGGCGCACCGATGGTGACAGGGCAGGCCATGTCCATGTCCCTATCGACGCGCCGTGTCGTGCGCCGGTTTACCGCGACAACCGTAGATGCCCTGACCGGACCCGTACGATGCGGGGCGTGACCGTCTCGCCGAACTGCCTGTTCTGCCGCATCGTCGGTGGCGACGTGCCGGCCGAGATTGTGCACCAGTCCGAGCGGGTACTCGCCTTCCGCGACGTCTCCCCGCAGGCGCCGACGCACGTGCTCGTCGTCCCCCGCGACCACCATGCCGACGTCGCGGAGCTCGCCGCGGCCGACCCTGCCGTCATGGTCGAACTGGTCCGCGCTGCGGCCGCTGTGGCCGCGGCTGACAGCCTCGACGCATACCGGCTGGTCTTCAACACCGGCGCGCGGGCCGGGCAGTCGGTCTTCCATGTGCACGGGCATGTGCTCGGCGGGCGCGACATGCGATGGCCGCCAGGCTGAGTCCGGCACCGGTAGCATGGGGTGTCCGATCGCCGAGACCGAAGGGAAGGCGCGAGCAGGCCGTCAGGCCGACCATGGCCGAGACCCAGGGGGTCCCCGAGCGGGCCCAGCACAAGATCGTCGTCCCGTCGAGCGTGCCGATGGTGAGTCTGCTCGGCTCCGGTGACGAACTCCTCCGTGTCGTCGAGCGCTCCTACCCGGGCGTCGACGTCTTCGTCCGCGGCAACGAGATCACCATGTCCGGGGAACCAGGCGACATCGCCGAGGCCGAGCGGGCCATCGACGAGCTCGTCGCCGTGGTCCGAACCGGTCAGGGGTTGACGCCGGAGGCCGTCGAGCGCACAGTCGCGATGCTGCGGGCGCGTACCGCAGAGCGGCCTGCCGACGTGCTGACGGCCAACATCCTGTCCAACCGCGGCCGGACGATCCGGGCCAAGACGCTGAACCAGAAGCGCTACGTCGATGCCATCGACAAGCACACGATCGTGTTCTCCATCGGCCCGGCCGGTACCGGGAAGACCTACCTGGCCGTGGCGAAGGCCGTGCAGGCGCTGCAGGCCAAGCAGGTGACCCGGATCCTGCTGACCCGGCCCGCGGTCGAGGCCGGGGAACGGCTCGGGTTCCTGCCGGGGACCCTGTCGGAGAAGATCGACCCTTACCTGCGGCCGCTCTACGACGCGCTGCACGACATGATGGATCCGGCGACGATCCCGCGGCTCATGACCGAGGGCACCATCGAGGTGGCACCGCTGGCCTACATGCGCGGGCGGACCCTCAACGACGCGTTCGTCATCCTGGACGAGGCGCAGAACACCTCGCCCGAGCAGATGAAGATGTTTCTCACCAGACTCGGGTTCGGGTCCAAGATGGTCGTCACCGGCGATGTGACGCAGATCGACCTCCCCACCGGCACCGACAGCGGCCTCAAGATCGTCGAGGGCATCCTCGACGGGCTCGACGACGTCCACTTCTGCCGCCTGACCAGTCACGACGTGGTCCGTCACCGGCTGGTGGGCAGGATCGTCGACGCCTACTCGCGGTACGACGCAGAAAAGGTCGCCGGGCGGCCCGATGGCCGCGGCCCTCAGCGCGGCGAACGCCGGCGTGCCGCCGGGAGACGCTCGTGAGCATCGAGGTCAACAACGAGACCGCGAGCGACCTGGACGAGAAGGAGCTCTCCGACCTGTGCCGGTTCGTGCTCGACCGGATGCGGATCCACCCGCAGGCGGAGCTCGCGGTCCTGCTCGTCGACCCCGACACGATGGAGCAGTTGCACGTGAAGTGGATGGACGAGCCCGGGCCCACCGACGTCCTCTCCTTCCCGATGGACGAACTGCGCCCGACTCCGGACGACGAGGAGCCGAAGCCGGGATTGCTCGGCGACGTCGTCCTCTGCCCTGACGTCGCGCGACGACAGGCTAAGCAGGCGGGACACTCCCAGCAGGACGAGCTCCATCTGCTCACAACCCACGGGATCCTCCACCTCCTCGGCTACGACCACGCCGAGCCCGAGGAGGAGAAGGAGATGTTCGACCTGCAGGGGCAGCTCCTGACCGACTGGAAGGCACGGCGGAGGAGTCGGCGCTGATGTCAGGTACGGCCTCGATGCTCGTCGGTGCCGCGCTGCTCGTGGTCGTGGCGGGACTGCTCGCGATGGCCGATGCCGCGTTCACGACCTTCTCGAAGGCGAGGGCCGATGCCCTGGTCACTGCCCGGCGTCGTGGTGCAGTGCGGGTTCGCCGGTTGGTCGAGGACCCGGCGCCGGCGCTGAACACCGCCCTCCTGCTGCGTCTGGCGGCCGAGATCACCGCCGTCGTGCTCGTCGCGGTGCTGTGTGTGGGGTGGTTCGACACGGACGCGGTAGCGGTGCTGGTGGCAGCTGGCGCCATGCTGGTGGTGTCCTTCGTCGTGATCGGCGTCGCGCCGCGCACGGTGGGTCGCCAGCACGCCGAGGAGGTCGCCCTGGTCACGGCGGGACCCCTGCTGACGGTGACCCGCGTGCTGGGTCCGTTGCCCCGCTTGCTGATCATGCTCGGCAATGCGCTGACGCCGGGCAAGGGCTTCCGCGAAGGACCGTTCGCGAGCGAGGCGGAGTTGCGCGAGCTCGTGGACATCGCCGAGGCCGGCCGGGTGATCGAGTCCGGTGAGCGCGAGATGATTCATTCGGTGTTCGAGCTGGGCGACACGATCGTCCGCGAGGTGATGGTCCCGCGCACCGACGTCGTCTACATCGAGGCGCACAAGACCCTGCGGCAGTTCCAGTCGCTGGCCCTGCGCAGCGGGTTCAGCCGCATACCCGTGGTCGGAGCGGCCGGCCTCGACGACGTCGTCGGCATCGCGTACCTCAAGGACGTCGCCCGCCGGCTCTATGACAACCGGGACGCCGAGTCGGTCGAGCGGGTCGACTCCGTGCTGCGCCCGGCCCTCTACGTCCCGGACTCGAAGCCGGTCGACGACCTGCTGCGCGAGATGCAGGCTCAGCGGACGCACGTCGCCGTGGTGGTCGACGAGTACGGCGGCACCGCCGGACTGGTCACGATCGAGGACGTCCTCGAGGAGATCGTCGGCGAGATCACCGACGAGTACGACACCGAAGGGGTGACCGTCCAGAAGCTCGAGGACGGCGCGATCCGGGTGAGTACGCGGCTGCACGTGGACGACCTGGGCGAGCTGTTCGGGATCGTGCTGTCCGATGACGATGTCGACAGCGTCGGCGGACTGATGGCCAAGCAACTCGGCCGGGTTCCGATCCCCGGTGCCGAAATCGAGTTCGGTGGGCTGAGGCTGGTGGCCGAGGGCCCGGCCGGGCGGCGCAACCAGGTCGCCACGGTCGTCGCGTCCCGCCTCGAGCAGACGGCGGACCCCGGATCGGGCCAGCCTGGCGGCGCCCGGAGGCAGCCGGCGTGATCGAAGGGAACCTCGACGCGGAGGACGCGAAGATCCTCGTGCTGGCGCGCTCCGCTCGCGCCCGCACCGGCGCGGACGAAGGCGCTGCGGTCCGTGACCTGGACGGCCGCACGTACGCCGCGGCCGCCGTCTCGCTGTCCTCGCTGCGGCTCGCGGCGCTGGAGGTGGCAGTGGCGATGGCCGTGTCGAGCGGAGCCACCGGCCTCGAGGCGGTAGCCGTCGTGACCGCAGCGGACGAACCGGGCAAGGGTTCCGCCGAGCGGGCCGGGATCGGCGCGGCCCGTGATCTGGGCGGGCTCGGCGTACCGGTGTTCGTTGCCGGGCCGAACCTCGCCGTGCGGGAGACGCTGACGACCTGACCGGCTCGCCGGTCCGAGCCATGTGCTCCCGCCCGGTCCACACCCGTGGATCTGTCAGGCGAGACAACTCCACGACGGGAGGAACGCTCGGGCCGGCCTGACAACTGCCGCAGCCAGGAGGTTCTTAGCCCGGAGAACGGGCTGAGAAGGGGAAAGCGGCGAGCGAGCCTGACCGCGCTCAGCTGGTCCGGCCCGTCCAGAGGCTAGCCTGGCTCACCGTGGAAGCGATCGGTGTCGATCATGCCGAGACCCCGCCGGCCGGTCTGACGGGAAACCGGGCCGCCGACGGCTCACGGGCGGCTTGGAATGCGTGCGTCCTACCGACGGGCGAGGGAGCCTAGCGGGTGTCCACCGACGATGTCGCGTTCCGTTCCGGCTTCGCCTGCTTCGTCGGCCGTCCCAATGCCGGTAAGTCGACGCTGATGAACGCTCTCGTCGGCGACAAGGTCGCGATCACTTCTAGCAAGCCGCAGACGACGCGACACGCGATTCGCGGGATCGTCCACCGCGACGACGGTCAGCTGGTCCTCGTCGACACGCCCGGACTACACCGTCCGCGCACGCTGCTGGGCCAGCGGCTCAACGACATCGTCCGCGCAACCTGGGCCGAGGTCGACGTGATCGGCTTCTGCGTGCCCGCCGACCAGAAGGTAGGACCGGGTGACCGGTTCATCGCGACCGAGATCGGCAGGATCGCCCGAACCGCGAAGATCGCCGTCGTCACCAAGGCCGACCTGGTCGCACCGGGCCCGCTGGCAGCACAGTTGTCGACCGTTGCGGAACTGGGAACGGACGTCGATGCCGACTGGGCGGAGATCGTGCCTGTGTCGGCCACGCGCGGAGACCGGCTGGGCGTGCTGGCCGACCTGCTGCTCGCGCAGATGCCGGAAGGGCCGGCCCTGTATCCGTCGGGGGAGCTCACCGACGAGCCGGAGGAGACGCTGGTCGCCGAGCTGGTGCGGGAGGCGGCGCTCGAAGGTGTCCAGGACGAGCTTCCGCACTCGATCGCCGTCGTCGTGGAGGAGATGATCCCGCGCCCGGACCGACCGGCAGACCGTCCCCTGCTCGACGTCCACGTCAACGTCTTCGTCGAACGGGAGAGCCAGAAGGCGATCGTGATCGGGCGCGGGGGATCCCGGCTGCGCGAGTTCGGCACCAGGGCGCGGGCTCACATCGAGCGGCTGCTCGGCACCCCGGTGTTCCTCGACCTGCACGTCAAGGTCGCCAAGGACTGGCAGCGCGACCCGAAGCAGCTGAGGAAACTCGGGTTCTAGATGTGGGCGGTCAGGCATGTCCACAGTGCGCGCAGCGTGACCTGCCCGTGGCTGGGCCGGGTCTCGCATGGTGGGCACGCACGGCGCGGCGTGGCGGCTGATCGTCTAAGCTCTCACCTCGTGCGGCACAGGGAGCTCCTCCTTCTTCGCCGCGGCGGGGCCAGCTAGACCGGCGCCCTCGCCGCGGTGGTCCTGCGCTGCCGGTCGCGCCACGTGACCCGGCGAGGAGCCGCATCAGATGAGCAAGCACGTACCGAGCAGCCCGGCGGTCGGCTGGCCGCCGGCGCAGCAGCCCTCCGGCATGCCGCTGCATCGTTACCGGCCCTACCACCAACAGATCGTGGTCGACCTCCCCGACCGCACCTGGCCCATGCGCCGGATCGAGGCCGCACCCCAGTGGTGTGCGGTCGACCTGCGCGACGGCAACCAGGCTCTGATCGACCCGATGAGCCCGGAACGCAAGAAGCGGATGTTCGACCTGCTCGTCGCCATGGGCTACAAGCAGATCGAGGTCGGCTTCCCGTCGGCCAGCCAGACCGACTTCGACTTCGTCCGACAGCTGATCGAAGGTGACCAGATCCCCGATGACGTCGTCATCCAGGTGCTCACACAGTGCCGCGAGCCACTGATCGAGCGCACCTTTGCATCACTTCGCGGTGCGCGCTCGGCGATCCTGCACTTCTACAACTCGACGTCGATCCTGCAGCGCCGGGTGGTGTTCGGGCTCGACCGTGACGGCATCGCCAACATCGCCACCAGCGCGGCGCGCGTGGCGCAGAAGTATGCGGAGACGATGACGCCGGACACCGAGATCTTCTGGGAGTACTCACCCGAGTCGTACACCGGAACGGAGCTCGAATTCGCCCTGGACGTGTGCGGGCAGGTCGCCGACGTCATCGACCCATCCCCGGACCGGAAGATGATCGTCAATCTGCCGGCGACGGTCGAGATGGCCACCCCCAACGTCTATGCCGACTCGATCGAGTGGATGCATCGAAACCTGCCGCGCCGCGAGTCGCTCGTGCTGTCGCTGCACCCGCACAACGACCGCGGCACCGGTGTCGCGGCCACCGAGTTGGGCCTGCTCGCGGGCGCGGACCGGGTCGAGGGTTGCCTGTTCGGCAACGGGGAACGCACCGGCAACGTTTGCCTGGTGACCCTCGGCATGAACTTGTTCAGCCAGGGTGTCGACCCGCAGGTCGACTTCTCCGGCATCGACGAGATCCGCCGCACGGTCGAGTACTGCAACCAGCTTCCGGTCGGCGAACGGCACCCCTACGGCGGTGACCTGGTGTTCACCGCGTTCTCGGGCAGCCACCAGGACGCGATCAAGAAAGGGTTCGAAACGCTGGAGCTCGACGCGAAGGAGTCCGGAACCGCGCTGGAGGACATCCGGTGGGAGGTCCCGTACCTGCCGATCGACCCGAAGGACATCGGGCGCTCCTACGAGGCGGTGATCCGCGTCAACTCCCAGTCGGGCAAGGGCGGCGTCGCATACGTCATGAAGGCCGAGCATCACCTCGACCTACCCAGGCGCCTGCAGATCGAGTTCTCCGGCGTTGTACAGGCCGTCACCGACGGCGAGGGCGGCGAGATCGAGCCGAGCAGAATGGGTGAGATCTTCCGGGCCGAGTACCTCGACCGGGCGGCACCACTGGCGCTGAACTCCGTCCACACCTCGTCGGCAGCCGGGGAGCGTGATGCTCTCGAGGTCGGCGTCTACGTCGGCGGTGAGAGGCGGGTCCTGACCGGTGTCGGCAACGGACCGATCGACGCGTTCGTCGACGCCCTCGGTGACATCGGGTACGGCGTCCGGGTTCTCGATTACGCAGAGCATGCGCTTTCCTCCGGCACCGATGCGACCGCCGCCGCCTACGTCGAGTGCGCGATCCGTGGGGAGGTCTATTGGGGCGTGGGCATCGACCCGAACATCCTGACCGCATCGCTGCGTGCCGTCGTTAGTGCGGTCAACCGTGCGTCGGGAGGTTGAGGACGCGTCGGTCACCCGACGGCGGCAAAGAACGTGCGGATGTCGTCGACGAGGATCTGTGGATCGATGTGCGCGGTGTAGTGGCCTCCGGCGTCGTAGACGTTCCAGCTCGCGACGTTCGTGTGGTCACGCTCGGCGAGACGCCTGATCGACAGGAAGTCTCTGCTCGACCCGGCGAGGGCGATCGGGACCGTCGTCGGTTCGCTCGGGCGGTACGCGCTCTTCGCCATCTCGTAGTAGAACCGCATGGATGATCCACTCGTCCCGGTGAACCAGTACGTGGCGATGTTGCCGAGCACGAACTCATCGTCGAGGTCATCACCCAGAAGCTGACCGTTCCAGCCGAGCAGGCCGACCGGCGAGTCCGCCAGTGCATGCGCGAGGGTCTGTGGTGACTGCGACTGCAGCTGGTTGAACGCGCCCATGTTCTGCCAGAACCAGTTCAGGTGCTCGACGGCGGCAGCCTCGTCCTCGGTCAGGTTCTCGAGCTCCGCCGGGTCGCCCGACGGGAAGGAGAAGATCTGGGTGACGTGCACGCCCACGACGTGCTCGGGGTCGAGCCGCCCGACCTCCGGCGAGATCATCGAGCCGCTGTCGTTACCGACCGCGCCGTAGCGCGCGTATCCGAGGCGCCGCATCAGTTCGACCCACGCGCGCGCCACCCGGGCGATGTCCCAGCCCCGCTCGGTGGTCGGCCCGGAGAACCCGAAGCCTGGAATCGACGGGATCACCAGGTCGAAGCCCGCGTCGGTGAGCGGCTCGATGACGTCGAGGTACTCCACGACCGATCCGGGCCAGCCGTGGGTGAGGATCAACGCCAGCGCATCCGGTCGGCCGGACCGCACGTGCAGGAAGTGAACCTTCTGCCCGTCGATCTCGGTGGTGAACTGCGGGTATGCGTTCAGCCTGGCCTCGAATGCCCGCCAGTCGAAGCTGTTCCGCCACGCGTCGGCGAGGCGGCGGACGCGGTCGAGGCTGACCCCATAGTCCGAACCAGAACCGGGGATCTCGTCGGCCCAGCGTGTTCGGTCCAGCCGCGCATAGAGATCGTCGATGTCTGCCTGCGGTACGTCGACGCGGAACGGCCGGATCTCGGTGGTTGTGCTCACGGGTCCTCCTGTGGCTTATCGGAACGGAACGTTCCGCTCTAACTACTACGATACCGGAACAGAGCATTCCGTTCAACTGCTATCGTGTTCTCGTGTCAACTACGTCCAAGGCACTGAGCGGACGGAAGGCCCAGGCCGCGCGCAACGACGAGGCGATTCTCGACGCCGCCCGCGCGGTGTTCATGCGCGACGCATCCGCCCCCGTTTCCGCCGTCGCCCGGCGGGCCGGTGTCGGCATCAGCGCGCTGTACCGGCGCTACCCGAGCAAGGAGGACATGCTTCGCCGGCTCTGTGCCGACGGCTTACGCCAGTACATCGCCGCGGCCGAGATCGCACTCGGCCGAGACGACGGTCCGTGGGCTGCCTTCGCCGGGTTCCTGCGCGACGTGGTCGACGCCGACGTCCACTCGCTCACCGTGAACCTGGCCGGCACGTTCATGCCGTCGGCCGAGCTGTACCGGATGACCGAGCGGGCCAACGCGTTGGCTGCCGAGCTGTTGACGCGGGCGCAAGCAGCCGGAGCGGTGCGCGCCGACCTCGTGCTCAACGATCTTGCGATGATCCTCGAGCAGCTGACCGCGGTTCGGCTCGGGGACGCCGGCCGCACCGGTGAGCTGCGGCGTCGTTATCTAGCGCTGCAACTGGACGCCCTGCGGCCGGACGGCGAGCGCGACTCCCTCCCCGGCCGGCCACCGACCGGCGAGGAGCTCGGGGCTCGATGGGTCCCGCAGTAACCGCTGGACGCCCGTGCCGCCCCAGCCTGGGTCATCTGTGGGCCGTTGCCGGCGACTCTGCACCAGAAACGTCGAGGAAGGTATCGAGTTCCGGCTCGGCAGCGGCCGACAGGCCGGGCAGGGTGGGCTTGGGTCGGCGCGGTTCCCGGACACCGGCACCACCGGAGCCCGGCGAGTGGCCACCGGGACGATCGCCGGGCCCACCCGGCGGGTCGCTCGGCCGGTCCGACGTGTCGCTCGGCCAGCCCGGGTCGACTGAACCGCCGCCGCGACGTCGCGGTCCCCACGGGATGAGGTGTCCGCGCCGGCGCCGCCGCTTGGCCATGCCACCAGTGGACGGCACATCGCTACGGGGGTCAAGCCGCCAGATCGTCGTCTCCCCAGGAGAACGACACAACCTACAAGCCCGGGCCGAAGAGCTCTCGCGGATCGGGCGCATAAAGCCACATGATCGTCAGGCCTATCGCGGTCAGCACGCCGAACACCGTCGCCGAGCCTGCCACCGCCCGCACCCAGCCAGGGCTGTCCTGCGCGTCGGCCCGGCGCAGCGCCAGCAGGCCGACCACGACGGCCAGCGCGGCGGCGATCAGCGGGGGGAGCCACACCCAGATCCACATAGATGCGTCGGCCTGTGGGCTGAACATGAACAGGTTGACGGCGTCGCGCACGGCCGGGAATCCGATGAAGGCACAGATCGCTGCCGCGGCGGAGGTCAGGGCCAGCGCGTCGGCGCGCACGAGGCCGGACAGCCAGTGGCCGCGCTGCGAGGTAGGCGGTTCGGCGTCGGATAGGTCGTTCTCGGGATCGCCGGGACGGCTGTCCATCACTTCCATACCGGCGGACTGTACTCATGCGCATGTCCGGCGCGGTCCGGCACCCGCAGGGGCGGCGGGCGCGCGACAATGAGGGAGTGAGCCTCTACCGGGACGAGGGTGTCGTGCTGCGCACTCAGAAGCTCGGCGAGGCCGACCGGATCGTCACGCTCCTGACCCGCTCCAACGGCCGGGTGCGCGCGGTTGCCAAGGGAGTGCGCCGGACCACCAGCCGGTTCGGGGCGAGGCTGGAGCCTTTCATGCAGGTCGACCTCCAGTTGGCCACCGGACGATCGCTGGACGTGGTCACGCAGGCCGAGACCATTTCCCCGTTCGGCATGAGCATCACCGGCGACTACGCCAGGTACACCGCCGGCACCGCCGTCCTGGAGACCGCCGAGCGGCTCTCGGCCGAGGAGCGCGAGCCGGCCGTGCAGCACTACCTCCTGCTGGTCGGGGCGCTCCGTTCGATCGCGGAAGGGTCCCACGATCCGGGACTGGTGCTGGATGCCTACCTGTTGCGTGGCTTGTCCGTTGCGGGGTTCGCGCCCAGCTTCGCCGACTGCGCCCGATGTGGGGTGACCGGCCCACACACGTTCTTCTCGGTCGCCGGCGGTGGGACGGTCTGCGCCGCCTGCCGGCCTTCGGGCGCCATTGCGCCATCGGCCGCCACGGTCGCGCTCCTCGCCGCTCTGCTCACCGGCGACTGGACGGTCGCCGACGCCAGCGGCCCACCGGCCCGCCGGCAAGCCAGTGGCATCGTCGCCGCATTCCTTCAGTGGCATCTCGAACGGGGCCTGCGGTCCCTGCCGCTGGTGGAGCGGGTGTGAGCAGGAGCTACGACCTCCCGCGGCCGCATCCGTCCGGGGCCGCGCCGCCGGAGATTCCCCGCGACCTCGTTCCCCGCCACGTCGCCATCGTCATGGACGGCAACGGCCGATGGGCCAGGCAGCGCGGCTTGCCTCGGACCAAGGGCCACGAGGCCGGCGAGGCGTCGCTGCTCGACGTCGTCCACGGCGCCATCGAGGTCGGGATCGGCTGCCTCTCGGCGTACGCCTTCTCCACCGAGAACTGGCGCCGTTCGCCGGAGGAGGTCCGCTTCCTGATGGGCTTCAACCGGGAGGTCATCCGCCGCCGCCGCGACGAACTCGATGCCCTGGGTGTGAGAGTTCGTTGGGCCGGGCGGAGGCGGCGGCTGTGGAAGAGCGTCATCGCCGAACTCGAGGACGCCGAGCGGCGCACCCGTCGCAACGACGTCCTGACCCTGCAGTTCTGTGTCAACTACGGCGGTCGGGCCGAGATCGCGGACGCCGCGGCGGCGCTCGCCGCGGAGGTGGCGGCCGGAAAGATGGAGCCGGTCAGGGTGGACGAGAAGGCGCTCGCCCGCCACCTCTACAACCCCGAACTGCCCGACGTGGACCTGTTCGTACGCTCGTCGGGCGAGCAGCGCACGTCGAACTTCCTGCCCTGGCAGGCGGCGTACGCGGAGATGGTGTTCCTCGACACGCTCTGGCCCGACTTCGACCGGCGTCATCTGTGGAAGGCGGTCGAAATCTACGTCCGTCGCGACCGCCGTTACGGTGGCACGGACCCGTCGACGACCGCTGGGTGAGGTGGCGTACGGACCCGGCCAGTCTGCCGTCATCGTTCCGGTGCCGGGAGCCGCTGGTGTCGGAATGGCGCTGCTCAGTGCTCGTCGTAGTGCCGGCCGTGCTGGGCGTGCAGGTGGCCACCGTGCAGGTAGTCGACGTGGTTGCCGTGGGGGACGCCCGGATGGCCGCAGTGTTCGTCGTGCTGGTGGCCGTGATGTTCGGCAGCGACGTGGTCGCCGGCCAGACGGGCGTCGACCTCCGGGGCTCGGGCGAGGGAACGGTACCGGCGCCGCCGGAGCAGCGACCCCACGGGCCATGCCAGCGCGAAGCCCATCAGGGC
>DASUYL010000057.1:0-6145 GCA_036377395.1 Jiangellaceae bacterium | reverse complement strand
GGTGCCCGTCGGCGGCGGCGAGCGGCGACCGTACTGGGACGCGGGTCCCGCGTATGGCGGCTGGGCCGGCGGCTACTACGGCGGCTTCCTGCCCGGGATTCTGTGGGGGACGGTGCTCGGCTCGTCGCTGACGTGGGGCGGCTACGGCGTCGAGGGTGGCGGCTTCGACAGCGGCGGTGCCGACGGAGGTGGCTTCGACGGCGGCGGCTGGGGCGATGGCGGAGGCGGGTTCGACGGCGGCGGCTTCGACGGCGGAGGCTTCGACGGCGGCGGCTGGTAGCTGCGTCAGTACCCTGGCGCGCCGGCCCGGCCCGCGCACGAGGCGGAGCCGAGCCAGGTGTGCGGTACGCCGGCGAAGCACCAGCCGAGCTTTGGCGCACGCTTGCTGATCCAGAAGGCGGTGACCCGCTTGTCGCCGCAGCGTGATCCCAGCAGGGAGAAGCCGCCATTCGGTGCGATGGCCTCGGGAAACTGGGTGACGAGCGCAATGCCCTCCTCGACTGTCAGCGGCGACCGGTCGGAGTTCTCGATCATCCCGATCGCATCGTTCGGCCGGACGTCGCGCGTGGCCTTCCCGGTGTCGACGTCGGTGACCACGTAGGCCTGTCCGTCGGGCAGCGTCACGCTCTCGATCGGCCGGAACCGAGCAAGGTCATCGGCGTCCAGCACGGAGAAGCCGGAACGACCCTGTCGCTCCACCATCGTGACTGCCCGATCGGCCGGTACGAGGTCGGATGAGGCGACGATGACGAACGGGATCCGGCCAGCGCCGCGCGACGTTGCGCCGCCGAGGCCGGCAACGACGTCCTTCAGCGGTTCGAGGTGCTTGGCGAATACCTCGGACGTGACACCGGCGGCCTTCGGATACCCCTTGTCCAGAAGCACGTCGACCTGACGATCGAACTCGGCGAGATGCATGGTCCGAACAGTTGCTGCGGTCGTGATCATCGTCCCTCGCACTGGTCGGCGATGCGTGTCGCTCCCAGTATCATCCGAATGGATGATAACGTCAAACGTATGGCTGATAGTTCGGCGGCGGCTACGATGCGCCTGCGCCGTTCACCCGCGGTTCATGACCGACAGCGCGACGCCGATCGCACTAGGCGGGCACTCCTCGACGCCGCGCTGGCCGAGTTCGCCGCCAAGGGACGCGCCGGGGCGCGGGTCAGCGTGATTGCCGAGCGAGCCGGGGTGAACAAGCAACTCATCTCCTACTACTTCGGCGGGAAAGACGGGCTGTACCGGGCCCTGGTGGAGGGCTGGCGGCAGCACGAGGATGAGTTCGCGAGCCGGGACCTCCCCTTCGCCGAGATCGTCGCCGGATACGTCCGCAGCAGCGTCGAGCACCGCGAGATGAGCCGGCTGTTCCTCCGCGAGTGCCTCGACGACGTGCCGCCACCAGAGCAGGGGCCGTCGGTCGGGCCAGGTGAAGCGGAGATGGCCGACGTGCGACGCCGCCAGCAGCAGGGCGAGATCGCCGCGGACCTCGATCCGGCGTTCCTCCTCCTCGCCCTACAGGCGGCCGCGAGTGCGGGCGTGAGTTTTCCTGCGGACGTCCGGATGCTCACCGGCCTGGATCCGGCATCGGCAGAGTTCGCCGACAGGTACGCGGAGCAACTGCGGCGGATCGTCGCCCGCCTGTCGGCCCAGGCCGAGGTCTAGGAGCGGCGATGCAGTCGGCGAGCGGCCTCGGCAACCGAACCGGACAACGACGGGTACACCGTGAAGGCGTGCGCGACCTGGTCGACGGTCAGCGATGCCTCCACGGCCAGCGAGATCGGATGGATCAGTTCGCTTGCACGTGGTGCGACGACCACGCCGCCGACCACGATTCCGGTGCCGGGCCGGCAGAACAGCTTCACGAAGCCGTCGTGGATGCCCTGCATCTTGGCCCGTGCGTTGGTGGCCAGCGGCAGCTTGACGGCGCGGGCGTCGATCTCGCCGGCGTCGACAGCGGCCTGGCTCCAGCCGATCGTCGCGATCTCCGGCTCGGTGAACACGGTCGACGACACGGTCTTGAGGTCGAGCGGCGCCACGGCGTCACCGAGCGCGTGCCACATGGCGATGCGGCCCTGCATCGCCGCCACCGATGCCAGCATCAGGACCCCGGTGCAGTCGCCGGCGGCATAGACGCCGCGCGCCGAGGTTCGCGACACGCGGTCGACCTCGACGTAGCCACCGTCGTCGAGCCGGACGCCGCATTCGGCCAGGCCGACGCCCTCGGTGTTGGGCACGGAACCGACGGCCATCAGACAGTGCGAGGCGTCGATCGCCCGGCCGTCGGTGAGGGTGACCCGCACCCCGTCGCCGAACCGCTCGGCTGACGCCGCCCGCGACCGGGAGAGCACGCGTAGCCCGCGACGGGAGAACACGTCCTCCAGGACGTGCGCGGCATCCGCGTCCTCGCCCGGCAGGACGCGGTCGCGCGAGGACACCAGCACGACGTCCGACCCGAGAGCGTTGTACGCGCTGGCGAACTCGGCCCCGGTCACGCCGGAGCCGACCACCACCAGGCGCTCCGGCAGTGCGTCGAGGTCGTAGACCTGGGTCCAGGTGAGGATGCGCTCGCCGTCGGGTTCGGCATCGGGCAGGACGCGTGGTCGGGCACCGGTCGAGACCAGAAAGACGTCGGCGACCAGCTCCTCGGTCGGGCCGTCTTCACCCTCGACCAGCACCCGATCCCCGGGCGCCAGCCGACCGGTACCCGCGAGCACCCGGACGCCGGCCTTCTCCAGCGAGCCGGCGACGTCGCGCGACTGTGCCTCGGCGAGTGCCTTGACCCGGGAGTTGACCCGCACCAGGTCGACGCCGATGTCCGGGTCGTCGAGCACGACACCCAGCTCTGCAGACTCGGCCGCGTCGGTCATCACCTCCGCCGTGGCCACGAGCGTCTTGCTGGGGACGCAGTCGGTGAGGACCGCGGATCCGCCGAGACCGTCACGGTCGACGACGGTCACGTCGCCGCCGAGTTGGGCCGCGACCAACGCGGCCTCGTAGCCACCCGGCCCACCGCCGAGGATCGCGACCCGTGTCACGCGCGCCATTGTTCCGCATCGGCCCACCGTGCCCCGCGCTATCGTCGCGCGCGTGATCGAGGAACCGAACAAAGCCGCGCATGCGGCGGCCACCCGGATCGCAGAGCTCACCGGGAGCACGCACCATGACGTCGCACTCGTGCTGGGTTCGGGCTGGGCCGGTGCACTGGATCTGCTCGGTGAGACCGTGGCCGAGATCCCGCAGAGCGACATCCCCGGCTTCGTGCCACCTGCGGTCGTGGGACACGTCGGCGTGATCCGCTCGATCCGGATCGGCACGACGGATCGGCGGGCACTGTTCGTCGGATCCCGCACCCACCTCTACGAAGGAAGGGGCGTCCGACAGGTCGTCCACGGTGTTCGAACGGCCGCTGCCGCCGGCTGCCGGGCCGTCGTGCTGACCAACGGCTGCGGTGGGCTGCGCCCGGATTGGCGCCCTGGCACACCCGTGCTCATCAAGGACCACATCAACCTGACGGCGACCTCGCCGCTGGAGGGCGCGACTTTCGTCGACCTCAGCGACCTCTATGCCATGCGGCTCCGCGAGATCGCCCATCAGATCGATCCCTCGCTCGCCGAGGGCGTCTACGTGCAGTTCCCCGGCCCTCAGTACGAGACGCCGGCGGAGGTTCGGATGGCCAGAGCCATCGGCGGGGACCTGGTCGGCATGTCGACCGCCCTCGAGGCCATCGCCGCGTGTGAAGCGGGCATGGAGGTGCTGGGCATTTCGCTGGTCACGAACCTGGCCGCCGGAATCAGCCCCGAGCCACTCAGCCACGCCGAGGTGGTCGAGGCCGGACGAGCGGCGGCGCCGCGTATCGGACGCCTGCTGGCCGACATCGTCGAGAGGATCTGACCGTGCGCGTCGCCGTCGCCGGCGCCGCCGGCCAGATCGGGCGGGTCGTCCGCAGCGGCCTGGCCGACCGCGGTCACGACATACTCGCACTCGACGCGGCCACGTCCGACGGCGTCCACAAGGTTGATGTCCGCGACACCGTCGCGCTGTCACCCCTGCTGGCCGGGTGCGACGCCGTCGTCCACCTGGCATCGGTCGCGGATGAGACAACGTTCGAGACCGCGCTCGACACCCACCTCCGAGTGACCCACAGCGTGCTCGAGGCCATGCGGTCGGCGCGGGTGCCCCGGCTGGTCTATGCCAGCAGCAACCATGCCGTCGGGTTCACCCCGCGTGCCGACCGGGTGAGCGTGGACACCAGACCCCGACCGGACACGTTCTACGGTGTCGGCAAGGCCGCCTGCGAGGCGTTGTGCAGCCTCTACGTCGACCGGTACCAACTCCAGATCGCCTGCCTGCGGATCGGAAGCTTCGACGAGATCCCGCAGAGCCGACGGCACCTGTCGACGTGGCTCTCCCCGGCCGACGCAGTACGGCTGGTCGAAGCCTGCCTGACGGCCCCGAAGTTGACCTACGCGGTCGTCTACGGGATCTCCGCCAACACAGCGGGCTGGTGGGACCTCGAACCGGGAAGGGAGCTGGGGTACCACCCCGAGGACGACGCCGACGTTTACGCCGAGCGGATCCTGGCCATACCCGAGACCGACGACGACCGCTTCGACGCCCTCCACGTCGGCGGCAATTTCTGCCGACCGTCGGCTCCCGTCGACGGCACGACACCCCCGCGGAGGCTGCACTCATGACCGAGGTGCTCGACAGGGCGAGGGCCTGGCTCGACGAGGACCCGGACCCCGACACCCGCGCCGAGCTGGCCGCGCTGCTCGAGCGCGCAGATGCTGCCGACCGGGCGGCGGTCGCCGACGTCGCGGACCGGTTCGCCGGCAAGCTGGAGTTCGGCACGGCCGGCCTGCGCGGCACCCTGGGTGCCGGCCCGAACCGGATGAACCGGGCAGTCGTCATCCGCGCGGCCGCCGGGCTCGCCGCGTACCTGCGGGCGCACGGCGGGTCGAGCGTCGTCGTCGGATACGACGCACGGCACAAGTCCGACCAGTTCGCCCGTGACACCTGCGCGGTGATGGTCGGCGCCGGTCTGCGCGCCATGGTGCTGCCGCGCCCCTTGCCGACCCCCGTGCTGGCGTTCGCGATCCGCCATCTGGGCGCCGACGCCGGGGTGATGGTCACCGCGTCGCACAACCCGCCGCAGGACAACGGCTACAAGGTCTACCTCGGCGACGGCGCCCAGATCGTGCCGCCGACGGACACGGAGATCTCCGCCGCGATCGACGCCGTCGGCGCGCTGGACGCCGTACCGCTGGCGGACGCGGGCTGGCAGACCCTCGACGAGACCCTGCTCGACGCGTACGTCGCCCGGGCCGCCGCCGTCGCCCGCCCGGCCGGCCCGCGCGAGGTTGCGATCGTCTACACACCGCTGCACGGCGTCGGCGGCGAGGTCATGCGTCGCGTCCTCGAGGCGACCGGCTTCCCCCATCCGGCGGCGGTCGAGCAGCAGGCCGATCCCGATCCGGACTTCCCGACGGTCCCGTTCCCGAACCCGGAGGAGCCCGGAGCGATCGACCTGGCGCTCGAGCTGGCCGCGCGCAGCAGTGCCGACCTGGTGATCGCGAACGACCCCGACGCCGACCGGTGCGCCGTCGCAGCGCCGACACCGGACGGCTGGCGCATGCTCCGCGGCGACGAAGTGGGTGCGCTGCTGGCGACCTACCTGATCGCCCGTGAACCCGGGCTGAGCGGGGTCTTCGCATGCTCGATCGTCTCCTCCTCCCTGCTCGGCAAGATCGCGGGCCGGCACGGCATCGCGTACGCCGAGACGCTGACGGGGTTCAAGTGGATCGGACGGATCGACGGTCTTCGCTTCGGCTACGAGGAGGCGCTCGGCTACTGCGTCGATCCTGACGCCGTCCGTGACAAGGACGGCGTGTCCGCGGCCGTGCTGATCGCGGAGTTGGCGGCGACACTGCGGGCCGAGGGCCGAGGCCTCACCGACGCCCTCGACGACATCGCCCGCGGCTACGGCCTGCACGCCACGGACCAGTTGGCGGTCCGGGTGGCCGACCTCGCGCAGATCGACACCGTGATGGAACGCCTCCGCACGGCACCACCGTCGACCCTCGGCGGCCGCACCGTCGAGGAGGTCGACGACCTCTCCCTCGGTGTCGGCGGCCTTCCCCCGACC
>DASUYL010000056.1:0-14219 GCA_036377395.1 Jiangellaceae bacterium | reverse complement strand
GGCTTCCCCGCCGGCGCCATCGCACTGGTCGACCGCGGCACCTGCGGCTTCACGCAGAAGGCCAACAACGCCCAGAACGCAGGCGCGACCGGCATGATCGTGGCCAACAACGCCCCCGGGGCGCCCATCACCATGGGCGGCGCCGACCCCGCGATCGCGATCCCGTCGGTGATGGTCTCGCAGGCCGACGGCACCACCATCAAGACCGGCCTGCCCGCCACCGGCACGGTCACCAGCAACCCGCAGCCTCCGGTTCGGTCGTGCCACGACACCGGCGTGATTCTCGGCGACGCCATGCTCGCCGGGTGCGCCGGCGGCAACGGATTCTCGGTCTGGAGTCTCGACCCCGCAGACGGCGGTTCGCTGGAGGACCCGGCGATCCTCTACTCGCGTGCGGTTCCCGGCGTGTCGATCGGCCACTCCGCCTCGTTCTCGTGGGACGGCGAGATCCTCATCTTCGGGCACGAGCCCGGCGGCGGCGGTCAGGCCCAGTGCCAGGCGAGCACCCCCGAGGTGAACAGGACGATGTTCTTCTTCGAGTCGAGGACGGGCGTCGAACTCGGCCGCCACGTGCTCCCACGTCCCCAGACGAACACCGAGAACTGCACGATCCACAACTACAACGTGGTGCCGACGGACAAGGGACACGTTCTCGTGCACGGCAGCTACCAGTCCGGCATCGGTGTGGTCGACTTCACAGATCCGGCGAACGCGACCGAGATCGCCTCCGCGGACCCCGCACCGCTCTCGGAGACCAGCCTCGTCCTCGGCGGTGACTGGTCGACCTACTGGTACGACGGGTTCATCTACGAATCCGACATCCGGCGGGGCCTCCTCAACTGGAAGTTGAGCGACCCGGCGGTAGCCGACGCACGGAAGCTCGGCCACCTGAACCCACAGACCCAGGAGACAACGTTCACGCTGTAGGTCCCTGGACTGGGTGTTCGCGACAACGTGGTCGCCTCCCCGTGGCGCCGGCCAGCCTGCTCAACCCCCGGGCTGGCCGGCGCTGCGATGGCTTTCGAGCGTGTTCGCCGTGAGCTGCAGGCTGCGGCTGCGCCGGCTACGCCCTCGCCGGCCGGGCGATCCCAGGCATGACCACTACGACATGTCGTAGACTTTCATTGTCGCCACCCCTTGGGGCGACCGGAGAGGGTCGCATCGCTGATCGGGTGCCGGTTGGACCTCCTGCGGCACATGGTCGGTGATGCGGCCCCCCGATTCGCGGCGCATCGACACGGCCGACGCTGCTGATCCGGACCGTCTGGAGCTGGTCCCCGAGCATCGTGCACCTCCATCAGGCGGTTCGCGTCATCGGTGCATCGCTGCGGCCGTCGGTCTGCCGGGTGTGTCGTCGCGGACCTGCGTCACCGCGGCCATGTGGAGCGCGCGGTCGAGGTGGCGATTCCCGTGGGGGGTTGAGCCGTGCAGTTAGCTCGGTCCGCTGGAGGCCTGGATGCGCCGCGTGGTTCGGTCTGTGGCCTCACCCGGGGTGAGGGTTGGCGTTGGCGCCTGGGGCGTTGATGCCGGTCTCGTAGGCGAAGATCACGGCTTGCACGCGGTCGCGCAGGCCGAGCTTCATCAGGATTCGTTTCACGTGGGTTCTGATCGTTGACTCCTCGACGGTGAGGGCGGTGGCGATCTCGCGGTTGGCGAGACCGCGGGCGATCAGCTCGAGCACGTCGCGCTCGCGGGGGGTGAGTGTGTCGAGCTGCGCCTGGTCGGCGAGCGCGGGGACCGGATGCTCGGCCACGCGGTCGATGACGCGTCGGGTCACCGACGGCGAAAGTAGGGAGTCGCCGGCGGCGACCGTGTGGACGGCGGCGATCAGCTCCTCGGGGCGTGTGCGTTTGAGCAGGAAGCCCGAGGCGCCGGCGCGCAGGCTGGGGAAGATGTAGTCGTCCTGCTCGAAGGTCGTCAGGATCAGGACCCGGCTCTCCGGCGCTACACGCGCGAGCTGGCGGGTCGCGGCGATCCCGTCGAGGTCAGGCATGCGCACGTCCATCAGGACGACGTCGGGCGCAAGCCGCCGTGCGGCGTCGACGGCTTCGCGGCCTGTCGAGGCCTCGCCGGCGATAGCGATCGAGGGATCGTTGGCGAGCAGCTCGCGGAGCCCGGCGCGCATGAGGTCATCGTCGTCGACGATCAGCACCCGTGTCATCGACGTTGGGCCTCGTAGGGCAGGTGCGCCTGGAGGCGGAACGCGCCGTTGGCGCGACCGGCGTCGAGGCTGCCTCCGAGCAGGGTGACGCGTTCGCTCATGCCGATTAGCCCGTGGCCGCCGCCGGATCGCGCGGCACCGTCGTCGAGGACGGGGTTGACCACGGTGAGCTCGAGGGCGTCCTCGCCGAATGCGAGGGCGATCCTCGCCGTGCCCGTCCCATGGCGAGCGGCGTTGGTGAGTGCCTCCTGGAGGACCCGGTAGGCGGCCTGGTCGACGGTGGTGGCGAGCGGCCGCCTAGCCCCGCTGGCCGTCAGGTTGACGTCGAGGCCCGTCGCTGCGTGATGCGCGATCAGGGTGTCGACCGAGGCCAGGCCCGGCGGTACCTCCACGGGCTCCGTCTCGGCCCGGTCGTCGCGTAGCGTGCCGACCAGTTGGTCGATCTCGCCGACGGTCTGGCGTGCGAGCTCCTCGATCGCTGCGAGCGCACGCCGCGCGCCATCGGGGCGCTTGTCGTGGCTCAGCCGGGCCGCACCGGCCCGGACGGCGATCACGTTGATGGCGTGGCCGGCCGAGTCGTGCAGGTCGCGGGCGATGCGGGCGCGCTCCTCGGCCACCGCTAGTCGGCGCTCCCGTTCTGCCTCTCGCTCGGCGCGCTGAGCACGGTCACGCAGTTCGGCGATGTGCTCACGTTGCAGGCGGGTCCGTTCACCGGCGAACCAGGCAGCGCCCCAGGCGAGCGCGGTGTGGAACAGCTCGCTGCCCGGAAACCCACCCTGGCCGCGGCCGGTCGCAGCCAGGTAGGCGGCCAGGAGTGCGAGCACGGTCACCGTCGTGCGCGAGGTCCACAGATCGCGGTCCCCGCGGCTGGCGGCCAGCAGGTAGAGCGCCGTGGTCGCGCCGAGCGGCACGCCGACCGGGTAGCCGAGTCCGCCCAACAGCGCGCTGGCGGAGGCGGTCAGCACGAAGACGCCGAGCGCGTTGCGTCGCCAGGCGACGAGCGGCAGCGATGCACACGCGGCCAGCAGCCCGCTGACTGCATCGAGGTCTCCTGATCCGCTGTTCGAGCCAGGGCCGACGGTGAAGCCGTGGGAGACCACCGCCAGTGTGCCGCCGAACGCCGCACCCGCGATCAAGACATCGATCAGCAGTCCCGACCTCGGCCGGGCCGCAAACAGCCGGTACATCGTGGCCACCTTCGACACTGACACGGCGAGACTACCGGCGCCGCGACCGCGGCGAGTCCCCCTCGAGGGTGATGCGCATCCACGGAATGGGGACGGAGAAGTTCGCCCGACGGGGCGTTTCGCAGCGGTCGGGCCATCCGTACGTTGGCCGCCGTGACGGCGATCGAGCGCCCGCGGCGCAGCTGGAGGCGAAGGTGAATCCGGGATTGCTCATCGCCCAGGTGAGCCACGGTCCCGGCGGCATGGCCGAGGCGCATCTGGCCGTCGTGGCCACCCTGCTGGTCGGAGGCTTGGCCTTCCTGGCCCTCAGGAGACGTCGGCGCTCGGACCGCGATCGCGGGAGCGATCGGAGGGCCGAGCCGTGAGCGCCGAGAGCGCCGCGACGGGACGGGGGGAGCGTGCCCGGGCCCTGCCGACAGCCGACGGGTCGTCGCGTGATCCGGTCGTGAGCGTCCGTTCACTGACCAAGCGGTACGGGACCTTGACCGCAGTCGACGGGCTCAGCTTCTCGCTCGACAGAGGCACCGTCACCGGGTTCCTGGGCCCGAACGGGGCGGGCAAGACGACCACGTTGCGGCTGCTGCTGGGCCTCGCCGCGCCGACGTCGGGGGAGGCGCTCGTGTTCGGCCGTCGCTACCGGGAGCTTGCCCAGCCGGTGCGCAGGGTCGGGGCGGTGCTCGAGTCGAACGACTTCCACCCGGGCCGTACGGGACGTGCCCACCTGCGGGCGCTGGCCCTGGCGGCGGACATCCCATCGGGACGTGTCGACGTCGTGTTGGAGCTCGTCGAGCTGGATGCGGCTGCCGACGGGCGGGTGCGGACATACTCGCTGGGGATGCGCCAACGGCTCGGTCTGGCTGCGGCGCTGCTCGGCGACCCCGAGCTCCTCGTGCTGGACGAGCCCGCGAACGGACTCGACCCCGCGGGAGTCCACTGGCTTCGCACGTTCCTCCGCCGGTTCGCCGAGCACGGCGGGACGGTGCTCGTCTCGAGCCACGTGCTCGCCGAGGTCGCGCAGACCGTCGACCGGGTCTTGATCATCGATCGGGGCCGTCTGGTGGCGAGCGGGCGGCTGGACGAGCTCGCCGGTTCCGGCCGAACGCTCGAGGACACCTACCTCCAGGTCACCAGCGGGGGTGCGCCGTGAGGGCCCAGGTGCGCTCCGAGCTGCTGAAGCAGCGCTCGACGTCGACCAATCTCGGCCTCCTAGGGGGCACGCTCGGTCTCGTCCTGTTCGCGGAGCTCCTCCACGGCGTGGGCCTCGCAGCCGAGCACCTGGACACGAGAGCCGATCAGCTGATCACGTTCGGCCGTGGGGAGTTCCTCGGCGTCCTCTTCGCCGGTCTCGTCGGCGCGCTGTCGATCACCGGCGAGTTCCGTCACGGGACGATCCGGCCGACCCTGCTCGTCACGCCGCAGCGAGGTCGCATCATCGCCGCGAAGGTGGTGGTGAGCACGGTGGTCGGCGCAGGGTTCGGGCTCGCCGCCTCGGCGCTCGCCGCCGGAGCCGGCGCCGCGGCGCTCCGGATGCGGGGCATCGACGTCGAGCTCGCCGGCGGCGACTACGCACTCCTCGTCGCAGGCGGCGCGGCTGCCGCGGCTCTGTGGGCGGCGATCGGCGTGGGCGTCGGCGCGGTCGTTCGCGGCCAGGTGCCCACCGTCGTCGGCATCTGCGCCTGGCTGCTCTTCGTCGAAGGCCTGCTCGCCGGTGATGCGCTCGACCTGGACGTCAGCCGGTTCGCGCCGGGAGCGGCCGCGGAGGCGATCAGCGGCCAGGAACCCGGCGCACTCCTTGCGCCCGCGCACGGTGCCCTCGTGCTCGCCGTGTACGCGGTGGGCGCGATTGCGGCCGGGTGGCTGGCGACAGAGCGCCGCGACGTCATCTGACTGCCGGGGAGGGACGCACGCAGATGTTCTACATCCAGTACATGTGGGCCGAGGTTCGTCGCCGGCGGGGACGCACCGCCCTCACCGCGTTCGGCTTGGCAGTCGGCGTCGCCCTCGTGGTCACTGTCGGGGCCCTCTCCCAGGGTCTTGACGACGCCCAGGACGAAGTGCTCGAGCCGCTCACCGGGGTCGGCACCGACCTGTCGGTGAGCCGTCCCCTCCTCGTGCGCGGCGACGACGACACGGCGGCAGCTGGGGCCGGCGATCCGTTCACCCAGCTCTCCGACGAGGAGCAGCGCCTGCTGGAGCAGGAGAACGACAACCACGACGCCGCCTTCAACTACTCGGAGCTCGGGGAGCCTGGGGAGCCGTTCTCGACGGTTTCGCTGCTCTCAAGCCAGCTCAGCTTCCCGAGCTCCGACGTGACGAGGATCCAAGGGTTCGACGGCGTCGACGCTGCAGCCGCGGGTCTCACCCTGCGCGCGTTGCGCGTGGAGGGTGAGGTGCCGGAGAGCGGCGAGGTGGCAAGCCCCCATGGGCCGGGTGGGGGCTTCGAGTTCTCCGACCAGACCATCTCCGGCGTGGACGTGCGCAACCCCGGGCTGGCGATGGTGACCCCGGATCAGATCGTCGAGGGCCGGTACTTCTCCGGGACACCCGAGCAGACACGCGGTGAGGCGGTGATCGACCTCGGGTACGCGCGTCAGAACGGCGTCGGCGTCGGCGACACGGCCGTGCCGGCAGGCGAGGGCGAGGAGTTCGAGGTGGTCGGCCTCGCCCGCGCGCCCCTCGGGGGTCAAGCGTCCCAGGCCTACGTTGAGCTGGGGCGGCTCCAGGAGGTCTCGGATCGCCCGGGCCGGGTCAATGACATCCGCGTGCGTGCCGACTCGGTCGACTCCGTGGCCGGGCTCGCCGATCGGATCGAGACCCAGGTCCCCGGCGCCGAGGTGGTCACCGCCGCCGACCTGGCCGACCGCGTCGGCGGATCCCTCGCCGACGCAGAGAACCTCTCCTCGACCCTCGGCACCGCGCTGGCGATCGTCGCCCTCGTCGCGGCCTCCCTGATCGCCGGCCTGCTCACCCTGTCCAGTGTCCACAAGCGGACACGCGAGCTCGGCACCCTCAAGGCGTTGGGCTGGCGCCAGCGCCTCGTCGTCCGCCAGGTCACCGGCGAAGCGCTCGTGCAGGGAGCGCTCGGCGGGCTCCTCGGCGCCGCGATCGGGATCGCCGGCGCGGCGATCATCGAAACCGTCGGGCCGACGCTCGAGGCCTCGGTCGAGCCACCGTCCGACGCTGTCGGCACCTTCGGCCAAGGGGCCATCAACGCCGGCAGCACCGACGTCGTCCTCGGCGCGCCGGTGGCCGCCGGACTGCTCCTCCTCGCGATCGGCCTGGCGCTGTTGGGCGGGCTGTTCGCCGGCGCCGTCGGGGGATTGCGTGCCGCTCGCCTCCGCCCAGCCGACGCCTTACGCAGCGCCGAGTGAGCGACGACGACCCCGACACCGAGAGGAAGCCGATGAGCACCACAACCGACAGCCCCCCGACCTACGGGCTCGAGCAGGCGAGCCGGTCATTCGGCACCGGTTCCGCCCGGGTCGTCGCCTTGGACGCGCTCGATGTGACGATCGAGCGGGGCGAGTTCGTTGCCGTCTTCGGGCCCTCTGGCTCGGGGAAGACAACGCTCCTCCAACTCCTCGGAACCTTGGACCGGCCGACCGGTGGTTCGGTCCGCTTCGAGGGTCAGCCACTGGAACGGCTCGGTGACTCGGCGTTGGCCGATCTGCGGCTGCGAGCCCTGGGCTTCGTATTCCAGCAGTTCAACCTGATCCCCACGCTGTCCGCCGCCGAGAACGTCGAGGCCGCGCTCGCTCCGCTGGCGACGTCGCGATCCGAACGGAAGGCAACGGCAAAGGAGCACCTCGACGCGATCGGCCTCGGCCCGCGCGCCCACCACCTGCCAGCCCAAATGTCCGGGGGTGAGCAACAGCGGGTGGCGATCGCCCGCGCCCTGGCTCGCTCGCCCCGGGTCGTTCTCGCCGACGAGCCCACCGGCAACCTCGACACGCGCAACGGCGAGATGGTCATGCACTTGCTTGCCCGTCTCCACCGGGAGCTCCAGATCACGCTCGTGCTCGTCACCCACGACGAATGGATCGCCGAGCGCGCCGATCGCGTGCTGCGCCTGGCCGACGGACGCTTGATCGACAGCTCGGCGCAGCCCGTGGCCGAGGAGGAGGTGCCATGAGACGCTCCCGAGCGATCCGAGCAGCTCGCGCGGTGTTGGGCGCGCTCGCCGTGACCCTCGTGGCGTGCGGCGGCGACGATGACGACACTCCCAGCGGAACCACCACGCCGCCGAGCCCGGGAGCGCTACCGCCGGGTCTCCTCGAGTGCTTCGCCGACGAGGGCTTCGACATCGAATCCCAGGACGACATCCACACGGCCCCGCCGCAGGTGGTCGAAACCTGCTTCAACGAGCTCCACAGGGGCGGTGGCTCCTGACCCCCATCTCGATCGGCAGGAGGACGCCGATGTCGTCACCGGTCGCGGCGATCGTCCGCTTCGACGGCGACCCCGAGGACCTGCTGGAGCGTTTCGAGCGGGCGCGCCGACGCTGGGTGGACGCGCAGGACGCCGGCTACAGCCCGCCTGTGTTGTACGCGGCGTGCAAACGGACACGGGTATCGCCATCCTCACCGGCTGGGAGACGAGAGCTGCCCATCGGGCGTTCGCCCACGAGATTGGCCCGCACCTCCAAGCCGCGGGTATCGGAAGGCCCGATCACCTCGAACACCTGTCGATCGAAACGCTGGGTTGTGCCTGAGGCGACGAATCAGGACCCGTCCGCGGCGCTCCGTGGTGGGTGAGCTGGGCTTCACCCACCGGCGGAGCGCTTCGACCACGGTGGCATCCACGAGTCGGCCGGCGTCGTCCTCGCCTCAAGCGTTCCCAGCGGCGTCACCGGCGTCATCCGGCTTTCCCGGGCCAGCTACTGCCAGATGCTGCAGAGAACCTGGACTGGGCCGCCCGCTACAACGAGATTGCCATCCCCTCGCTGCCGGTGCGCCCGCCTGGGCAGGCCTCACCCTCTCCCCCGCCATCGGCGCCATTCTCGTGAGCCCGTCCACCATCGTGGCCGCGCTCAAATGGCTGGGTGCGGACTGTCCCCGCACCCAGCCATCGGCCTGCGTGAGGTGGTGTGGACCGCCCCCGAGCGCCCTACGGCAGGCTGACGTCCTGCGTCTGCGGGTTCAGGTGCGCCAGGCGGATCGCCCCTGCCGTTGTGGGGCCACTGAGCCGGAAGATGTGCACCCCCTTGGTGATCTCCGACTCGTAGATGAAGTTGTTGTACCAGTAGGCCGACCACGCGCCCCCGAGCTCGTTGACCAGTTGCCCTTCCGGGGTCGTCACCTGCGGGAGCGGCGCCGGGTCGGACCAGCCCACGGTGATCGGGTTGGCCGGATCGGTGAAGTCAGTGGCCCATGTGCCTGCCTGGTAGTTCCCGCTGACGGCGACGTAGTGGCCGCTGGGCAGCGGCACGACGTTGTAGTTGTGGATCGTGCAGTTCTCCGCCGCGCTCTGCGCACGCGGCAGCACCCACGTGCCGAGCTTGGCGCCCGTGCTGGCGTCGTAGAAGAACATGCTCTTGTCGATGGCGGGGTCGGTCGCCTCGCACTCGGGCTCGGCGCCGCCACCCGGCTCCCATCCCGCGATCAAGACCTCGCCGTCCCATGTGAACCCCCCGGAGTGCCAGCGGCCGTTGGTGCCGGCCACGCCGACGCCGGGTTCGAAGATGGTGAACAGGAGAGCCGGGTCTTCTGGGCTCCCGCCGGGCGTGGCGTTGGCGCCGATGTCCCATACGTTGATCGTGTCGGCGCTGGCGCACACGGCCTTGTTGACCTCGCCCAGGATGACGCCGGCGTCATGGCACCCGGTGCGCACGTCGGTGGTCGGACCGGCGAGCGGCTCACGATGGATGAGGCTGGCGCCGGAGGGGTTGCCCAACGGCACGGCGATCACGTCCATGAAGTCACCGACCGGGTCGTCGTTGGCGCGGGTGCCGTCGACGCAGCCGGCGCTGCTCGAGTTGTTGCTGTACACGATCAGGTTCCCGTCGGAGACCCCGGCGGTGGTCAGCGTGTGCGAGCCACAGGGCAGCACGACCGAGCCGACCAGCGCCGGGTCGTTCCGATCGCTGACGTCGAAGACGTGCACACCCTCGAAGCCCGCGGGGACGGTCTGGCCGTCGCACAACCGAGCCGTGGTCTTCTTCGAGTTCCAGGCCCGGACGAGGATGTCGTCCCACACGACGATGTCGCCCTGGTCGCCGTTGCACGAGGGGTGGGAGATCTCCGTCGGGTTGTCCGGGTCCGAGATGTCGATGACCCGGAAGCCGTCGTAGTTGCCGTTGTACGCAGTGCTTCCCCAGAACGCGATGTCCGAGTTGATGTGCCGCACCCCGTCCGGCTCGCCGAAGAACGTCGCTGGGTGGGGGCTGTCGCCTTTCGCGTGCATGTTCTGGGTGTGGGGACGCGTCTCATGGTCGGCGGACGCGGGCACCACCCCGGTGAGAAGCGTCAGTACCGCGGCGACGATCATGGCCGATCCGATGCGTGGACGCATGTGGCCCTCCTTTCGAGTCCCGCCTGTTGGTCGCCCGGCAGGGGAGCGGCGGTCCTCCCGACCGCTCCCCTGCCGGCGTCAAGGCCGGACGGGCGTGCGCCCGACCCTCACGGGTGGCAGGGTCTGCGGCGTCAGCCGCCGAAGACCCTCTCCTGTGTCTGCGGGTTCAGGCGATCCAGCGTGAAGTCGGCATTGCCGACCAGCGCCGAGAACACCTGGAACCCGCGGCCCGTTGCCGGGTTGTGGACACCGTCGGTGCCGTAGACCGGGAAGGCGCCGCTCCCGAGGCCTGGGCCCTCGTACCAGTAGGCCGACCAGTTGTCCGAGCCTGTCGGACCGGCCGGCGCCAGGTCATAGAACGCGATCTCCTGCGGGTCGGTCGGGTCGGAGAAGTCGATCACGTCGACACCGCCCATGTACCAGGCGTTGACCAGCAGGTCACGGCCCTGCGACACGGTGGTGTTCCCCACGTGCGCCGAGCAGTAGGCGCCCTGCTCGGGGCGGGGGAGCATGAAGTGGCTCAGGAACCCACCCGTCGCTGCGTCCACGAAGAACATGCGCCCGGTGTCGCCGGGGAACGCCCCCGTGAAGCCTGGCGCCGGTGTCGTCGGCGGACATCCGTCACCGAAGGATTCGTCGATGAAGTTCACCACCGAGCCGTCCCAGCTGAAGGTGGCCGAGTGGAAGAAGTCGACGACCACGCCGGGGTCGCTCGGATCGCCGGTGGTCCCGGTCTCGTCGACGACGTCGTCGAACACCCAGATGGGGTGCTCGGTGTCGGGAACCCCGTTGGGGCGGATCCGCCACAGCTGGCCCTGCTCGGCGCAGGCGGCGGCCGCCACCTGCAGCTCGACGAACACGGAGATGTCGTGGCAGGCCCGCGCCGCGGGTTCGATGCCCGCCAACCCACCCAGGCCGTGCTCGGCCCAGTCGAACTGGTTGTCCGGGTCACCCGGGTACACGATCTGGGGCTCGGCGATCTCCTTGGCCGCACTCGGGTTGTTGACCGGCACCTGGATGACCTGGATCACGCCGTGGAGCGGGTCGCGGCCCGCTTCCGGTCCCCGGACCTGGCCGCAGGTCGGGCCGGGCGACAGCGGGTACGACGACACGTACAGCATGACCTGCGCCGGGTTCTTCGGGAACAAGGTGATCGTGTGGGCGCCGCAGTCGGTGTAGACGCCCTTGATGAACCTCGGCGCCCTGGGGTTGCTCACGTCGAAGATCCGCACTCCCTCCCAGCCGGTCGGCTCCGCGCTGGGAACGGCCGGCGACCCGCAGTCGGGCCCGGCCAGCGTGCGGTCGATGGCCAGGAACAGCAGGTTGTTCCACACCACGGGGTCGTTCTGGGGCCCGAAGCACCGGAAGTCGGACAGCAGCGCGGGGTCGGCCGGATCGGAGATGTCGAAGATCCGGAAGCCGTCGTAGTTGCCGACGTAGGCGCGGTCCCCCCAGAAGGCGATGTCGGAGTTGACGGCTCCGGTGGCGTTGGGCAGGTTGACCAGCAGGTCCATGTTCGCGTGCTGGTCCTGGTTGTGGTCCGCTGAGGCCGGGGGCGCGAAGCCCACCACCGACACGGCGAACACGGCTGGTATCACCAGGCGTAACCAGCGCATCTGCACTCACCCCTCTCCATGTGACGGAGCCGGCCCCGGTGGGGCCTGCTCAGAGGAAGGCAGCGAGGCGCCGGCTCGTCGGCGGCCCGTCGCCTCTTGCAGCCCGCCGCTCTATGGCAGTGGGCCGGTGTACCGGAAGATGAACAGGCCGAAGTCCCGGTCGCTGGCCAGGACGACCCGGTCGCCGTTCTGATCCTCGGCCAGGGCCACGCCCCAGAAGTTGTTGCCGTTGGGGTCGATGTAGTGGCCGACCTCGGTCGGGTTGGTCGAGTCGCTGATGTCAACGACCCGGAACCCGCCCGCGTACCACGAGAAGTACGCCAGGTTGTCGTCGTCCGGTGCCGGGCCACCCTCGTTGGGGTCGCCCCTGGGCACCTCGACCTCGTGCACCGTCAGGTCGCCGAAGCCGGCGGAGAAGGCCGGATCCGCGGTCTCGGGGATGGTGATCTGGCCGACCTCGGTGGGTGCGCCGGCGGTGGAGGTGTCGACCACCCGGGCATAACCCCACCCGTCGAACTCCGACTGGGCCCGAATCCTGGGACCCAGGTCGCCGACGTTCGGCTCCAGGTCGCCCGGGTCACCCGCGGGGTAGGGCAGGGTGTAGTCCGGCGTGCGCCCGAACGCCTCGTGCATGAACTCGTGACCGATGCACAGCCCGGCGGCGGTGCCCAGCACCGGGCTGCCCTGGCTGCCACACAGGAACGCGGCCGGCGTCTCGCCACCCTGGGCGCCGGCATGGTGGTTGGCGACGAGCACCACGTCGTAGCCCGCCTCCTCCCCGGCACGGATCTTGTCCGAGAAGAAGCACGCCTCACCTGGGGCGTTGGGGTCGTTCACCGGGCCCCGCTGGAACACGATGATCGCCTCCTCATCGGCCCCCAGCGGGCCCAGCACCGTGGGATTCGGCACGGGATCGCCTGGGCAGCCGTAGCCGCCGAACACCGTCGGGCCGTTCACCAACTCGTCCGGGAAGCTGGCCACCTGCTTGGTGAAGCTGAACTCCCCCGCGTCGACCTGCTGCCCGGCGAGCGGCCCGTCGACCACCGTGACCGGCGTGCGGAACGGGCTGAAGTCCTCGTCGGTGCCCACGAACACGCTCCCGTCCGAGTTCCACTCGCCCTGGTGGGCGTTGCCCTCCGGCGGGCAGGCAGTCGCGACGACCTGATCGCATTCGGCGTAGTCGAAGTCGCCCACGATCGTCGGGTTCGAGGGATTGGTCACGTCCACATCGATCCACCCGGCGTCCCAGTCCGACACCATCAGGTGCCACGAGCCGTCCGGGAGCCGCAGGACGTCGTAGTCGTGCGAGGTCTTCTCCTGCCCGTAGGCATCGACGACCACGCCCGGCAGCCGCGTCTCCGACAGCAACACCGGGTTCCGAGGATCGGTGATCTCGAACAGGTCGACGTCCTCGAGCTCTTCGTTGTCGATCGCCGCAACGTACGCGCGGTCGCCGGCGTCCCAGGCGATGGCGCTGTGGGACTCGTTCGCCCGATCCCCGTGGACGTCGAAGTCTCCGACCGCCTGCACGAGCAGCTGCGGGCTCTCCGGGTTGGTGATGTCCCAGATGGTGATACCCCCCGGGTTGTTCTCGGGCTCCGGGCTGGTCCGGCACCACTCGTTGCTGATGACGAGCACGTCACCGGTGAAGGCCGCGGTGTCCAGGTGCAGGGCGTGCACGCCCTCGGTGACGTACCCGAACCCCGGGCTCTCGATGAACCCCGCCCGGCGCGGGTTCGCCGGGTCCGACACGTCGACAACCCGAACTCCGCCGGTCTCACAGTGGGCACCCCAGTCGCCGAGGTAGGCGAACCACCGGCCGTCCTGGGCCTGGAGCGCCGAGACGTCGGAGATGTCCCCCTCGTGTGCGGTGAGCTTGACCGAGCCCAACAGCTCGACGTTCTCCGACGACCCCGGCAGGTGGCCCGTGCTCGGACCATGCTGACCGTGATCGTCGAGGTGGTTCTTGGCCGCCCCGTCATCCGGTCCGACCGCCGCGCCGTGAGAGATCTGGCGGTCAGGTTCGGACCGGTCGATGGCGTCGGCCGACGTGGAGCCGACGATGAGCGCAAGACCGGCGATCACGCTGAACAGCGCTCTACGCATGGCGGGTCCCCCTTGATGTACGCCCGGCATCCCCCTATCGCTGGTCAGTCCGATGTGGCATCAGCAGTCCGCCACATCATTGTGGACCCCTTCCGAGGCTTGAGCCGGACAGACTGCCCAGTCATCGTCAACCCAGTGAGCGGCCGGGTCAAGACATTTGTCGCTACACAACGTAGTAAGCTGAACCCGTCTCCGTCCCGGGCGGATGGGTCGAGTCGCATCGCCGAACGCGTGCCTGGATGGACCTCCTGCGACCCTGTCCGGCAGTGCGGCCCCTTGTTCCTGTCTGCTCCCGGCTTGGCGCTGGCGTCGCTCCGCCACGGAGAGGTCCGCTCGGCCGCCAGTGGCGTGACCGCTCAGAACGGGCAGAGGCCGAGCCGGTCGAGGAGGTGGTGAAGGGTCACAGCACCTGACCCCAATAGACCGGACAACGCCACGGCGGCGAGCACCGCGAGGGGGACGAACATCGCAGCCCGCAACCGGAGACTCGGATGGGGAGGCGGTGTCGCGAGCGCGTCGAGCCGCGCCACCAACGTGAGGGCGGTCGTGAACGCGGGCACCGGCATCAGCATCGTTTCGGTCGCCTTGAGGAGCGCACGCCGGATCGCTTCCCGGGCACCGGGACGCTCCGCTGCCTCC
>DASUYL010000055.1:0-8243 GCA_036377395.1 Jiangellaceae bacterium | reverse complement strand
CGACGCGGCCGGCCACGCCGAGCACTTCGGGCACGGAACAGGTCATGGGGTGGGTCTGGAGATCCACGAGGCGCCGACGCTCGGCTACTCCGCGACGGGTACACTGGCCGATCGCATGCCCGTGACCGTCGAGCCCGGCGTATACCTGCCCGGGCGCGGGGGCGTCCGGATCGAGGATACGCTCGTCGTCCGCGACACCGGTGGTCCGGAGCTGCTCACGACCACGACCAAGGAATTGCTGGTCCTCGACGCCTGATCCGCGTCGGGCCTGCCCGAACTCGAAGGCGCACCGCGGTGGCGACGACCAACGACCTCAAGAACGGCCTCGTCCTCAACCTCGACGGGCAACTGTGGACCGTCGTGGAGTTCCAGCACGTCAAGCCCGGCAAGGGCGGTGCGTTCGTGCGCACGAAGCTGAAGAATGTGCTGTCGGGCAAGGTGGTCGACAAGACGTTCAACGCCGGAGTGAAGGTGGAGACCGCCAACGTCGACCGGCGCGTGATGCAGTACCTCTACCGCGACGGCGGCGACTTCGTGTTCATGGACGCCCAGTCCTACGAGCAGATCCACATCGGCTCGGCCACGGTCGGCGACGCCGCACACTTCATGCTGGAGAACCAGGACGCGACGGTCGGGCTGCACGACGGTATGCCGCTGTTCGTAGAGCTGCCCACCTCGGTCGTGCTGTCCGTCGAGTACACCGAGCCCGGCCTGCAGGGCGACCGGTCCACCGGCGGCACCAAGCCGGCCCGGCTCGAGACGGGGTACGAGATCGCGGTGCCGCTGTTCATCACCCCCGGCGAGAAGGTCAAGGTCGACACCCGGGACGGGTCGTACCTCGGCCGGGCGTCCTGACCGGCGGTCGGAGGCTCGATGGCGGCGCGTACCAAGGCTCGCAAGCGGGCGCTGGATGTCCTCTACGAGTCGGAGCTCCAGGGGCTGGCGCCCGGCGCGACGCTGGCTCGCCGGGCTGCCGCGGGTTCGCCGCCGCTGAGCGAGTACACCGTGACCCTGGTCGAGGGCGTGGTGAAGAACCTCGAACGCATCGACGAGCTGCTGTCGACCTATTCGGTCGACTGGACTCTGGAGCGGATGCCCGCCGTCGACCGCAACCTGCTCCGGATCGGCGCGTACGAGATCCTCTTCCGCGACGACGTGCCCGACGCGGTGGCGGTCAGCGAGGCGGTCGCCCTCGCCCGTGAGCTCTCGACCGACGACTCGCCCGGGTTCGTCAACGGCCTGCTCGGCCGGCTGATCGAGATCAAACCAAGTCTCAGCCGCTGATCCGGCCAGGCTACTCTCGTGCGGTGCGGGTGGCCGGCGTGGACGGCGCGAAGGGCGGATGGGTCGCCATCCTGCTCGACGATGGCCGCTTTGCTGGCGACCGCCTCCTTCAACCCATCGAGACCACATGGGAGGCGCTCGCGGACGCTCAGGTCATCGCGATCGACATCCCGATCGGGTACGGACCGCGGGAAGCCGACACGGCGGCGCGCGCCCTGCTGAGCGGAGCCGCCAGCACCGTCTTCTCCACGCCGACCCGGGAGGCGCTGGAGAGGCCGTTCGGCCCGGGACTCGGAGTCTCGGCGCAGGCACACGCACTGGGTCCGCGGATCAAGCACGTGACAGTCGTGGCTGAACGAGACATTCGGATCTACGAAGTTCATCCCGAGGTCTCGTTCCGCGCAATGAACGCCTGGCGTCCGCTCTCGCATCGGAAGAAGTCAGCCGGCGGAGCCTTGGAGCGGATCGCTCTGCTCGGGAGTCAGGGCATCGCGCTCGACCATCTCGACGAGGCCGGTTCGGTACCGCTGGACGATGTCCTGGACGCGGCCGCCGCAGCGTGGACGGCAAATCGGATCGGCCTGCGCACCGCCGAGGCCGTCCCGGCTGCGGCACATCACGCCCGGCTCGGCGTCATCTGGTACTGAGCGTCAGGCTGTCGCGTGTCACGCGGCTCCCGCCGGCTCGGTGCGTTGCTAGACTGCGCGACGACCGACGTCCTTTAAGCCCCGTCCAGTGAGGCGGGAAAGGAGGTCTGCAGGCATGTCCACGCCTGTCTCCGACCCGGGTCCCTCGGCTCGCGGTCTTTCCGACGCTCCCGTCGTCCTCGATGCCGATGACATCGCCCGGGCGCTGACCCGGATCGCCCACGAGGTGGTGGAGCGCAACAAAGGCACGGCCGGCCTGGTCGTACTGGGCATCCCGTCGCGGGGGGTCCCCCTCGCGAGGCGGCTGGCCGCACGCATCGCCGCCGTCGAGAGCACCGACGTTCCGGTGGGCGCGCTCGACGTCACGATGTACCGCGACGACCTTCGGCTGCGACCGGCCCGGGCGCTGGAACACACCGACATCCCGCCGGGCGGGATCGACGGGAAGGTGGTCGTCCTGGTCGACGACGTCCTCTTCTCCGGGCGGACGATCCGTGCAGCGCTGACGGCGCTCGACGACGTCGGGCGCCCGGCGGCGGTTCGACTGGCCGTGCTGGTCGACCGCGGCCATCGCGAACTGCCGATCCGTCCCGACCACGTCGGCAAGAACATCCCGACGTCGGTTCGGGAGAGCGTCAAGGTCCAACTCGACGAGGTCGACGGCCACGACGCCGTTGTCATCGCCACAGCCGTGGACGGTGGCCGGTGAGGCGCCACCTGCTGACGGCCGCGGACCTCGACCGGGACGACGCGACGCTCGTTCTCGACACCGCGGCCGAGATGGCCCGCCTGACCGAGGGTCGTTCGGTCAAGAAGTTGCCGACGCTGCGTGGTCGCACGGTCGTCAACCTGTTCTTCGAAGACTCCACCCGGACCCGGACGTCGTTCGAGTTGGCGGCGAAGCGGCTGTCCGCCGACGTCGTGAACTTCTCGGCCAAGGGATCCAGTGTCTCGAAGGGGGAGAGTCTCAAGGACACCGCGCTGACCCTCGAGGCCATGGGTGCCGACGCCGTCGTGGTGCGACATTGGGCCAGCGGCGCACCGCACCGGCTGGCCTTCTCGGGCTGGATCCGCTCCAGCGTCGTGAACGCCGGCGACGGCACCCACGAGCACCCGACCCAGGCCCTGCTCGACGCGTTCACGCTGCGACGGCACCTCGGCCCGCTGGACGGCCGCCGCGTCACCGTCGTCGGCGACGTCCTGCACAGCCGCGTGGCACGCAGCAATGTCCTGTTGCTGTCGACGCTGGGCGCCGAGGTGACGTTGGTCGGGCCGCCGACCCTGCTGCCCGTCGGTGTGGACGGCTGGCCGTGCCAGACGTCCTACGAGCTCGACTCGGCTCTGGCCAAGGCCGACGCGGTGATGATGCTGCGCGTCCAGCGCGAGCGGATGAGCGCCGCGTTCTTCCCGTCCGCACGCGAGTACAGCCGCCGGTACGGACTCGACGCGCGACGGTTCGCGCTCCTTCCCGACGACGCCGTCGTCCTGCATCCGGGACCGATGAACCGTGGCATGGAGATCACCGCCGACGTTGCCGACAGCGACCGTTCGGTGATCGTCGAACAGGTGACGAACGGGGTGTACGTGCGGATGGCCGTGTTGTACCTCCTGCTCGGCGGTGCGTCGTGACGTGGGTCGTCCGCGGTGCCCGGCTGCTGGGTGGCGATCCGACCGACCTCCTGCTGCGCGAAGGGAGGGTCGAGGACGTCGGGTCGGGCCTGGACGCCGCGGGCGCACAGGTCCTCGACGCGGGCGGGCTCGTGGCATTGCCCGGTCTGGTCGACCTGCACACACATCTGCGCGAGCCGGGCCGGGAGGACGCGGAGACCGTCGAGACCGGAACGCGTGCCGCGGCGCTCGGCGGGTTCACCGCGGTGCACGCCATGGCCAACACCGAACCGGTGGCCGACACGGCCGGCGTCGTCGAACAGGTGTGGCGGCTCGGTCGCGAGGCGGGACACGTCGACGTCCGTCCGGTCGGTGCGGTCACCGCCGGCCTACAAGGGGAGCGGCTCGCCGAGCTCGGTGCTATGGCCGACTCGGCGGCGCGTGTGCGGGTCTTCTCCGACGACGGCCACTGCGTGGCCGACGCGATGCTGATGCGCCGGGCGCTCGAGTACGTGAAGGCCTTCGACGGCGTGATTGCCCAGCACGCGCAGGAGCCGCGGCTGACCGAGGACGCGCAGATGAACGAGGGCGAGATCGCCGGGCGGCTCGGGCTCCGCGGCTGGCCAAGCGTGGCCGAGGAGGCGATCGTCGCCAGGGACGTCCTGCTCGCGGCCCACGTGCGATCGCACGTGCACATCTGTCATCTGTCGACACGCGGCTCGGTGGAGATCGTCAGGGTGGCGAAACAGCGGGGGTTCCCCGTGACCGCGGAGGTCACCCCGCATCACCTGCTCCTCACCGAGGACCTGGTGGCCGGCTACGACCCCCGGTACAAGGTCAACCCCCCGTTGCGCACGGCCGACGACGTCGCTGCGCTGCGCCAGGGGCTCGCCGACGGGACGATCGACGCCGTCGCTACCGACCATGCCCCGCATCCGGCCGAGGACAAGGAGTGCGAGTGGGACGCCGCCGCCTTCGGCATGCTCGGACTGGAGACGGCACTCTCGGTGGTCCAGGCGACGATGGTCGACACCGGGTTGCTCGACTGGGCGAGTGCCGCCGACCGGCTGTCCGCCGCGCCTGCGCGCATCGGGCGCTGCGACATCGGCGACCACGCCCAGGGCAGGCCGCTGGCGGCGGGTGAGCCGGCGAACCTGGTGCTGGTGGATCCCTCCGCCTCGGCGACGGTCGACGCGCGTGAGCTCGCCTCCCTCTCGCGCAACACGCCCTACGAAGGCAGGTCTCTGCCGGGACGTGTGGTCGCCACGTTCCTCCGCGGCCGGCCCACGGTCCTGGACGGGAAGCTCGCGTGAGCCGCGCATCCGCGCTGCTCGTGCTCGAGAACGGCCGGAGCTTCCGCGGGCAGTCCTACGGCGCCGAAGGTGAGACGTTCGGCGAGGCGGTGTTCTCGACCGCGATGACCGGCTACCAGGAGACCCTGACCGACCCGTCGTACCACCGCCAGGTCGTGGTCCAGACGGCCCCGCACATCGGCAACACCGGCGTCAACGACGACGACCGCGAGTCCGACCGGATCTGGGTCGCGGGCTACGTCGTCCGTGATCCGGCGCGTCGGGCCTCGTCGTGGCGTTCCCGGGGCAGCCTTGAGAACGAGCTGGCCGGTCACGGCGTGGTCGGCGTCAGCGGTATCGACACCCGCGCACTCACCCGGCACCTGCGTGAAAGCGGCACGATGCGGGCCGGTATCTCGACGGTGGCGTCCTCCGCCGATGCCCTGCGTGCGCGCGTGCTGGCCAGCCCGACGATGGCCGGCTCCGACCTCACCGCCGACGTCACCACCCGGCACCCCTACGTCGTGCCCGCGCGCGGCGGGCGCCGGTTCACCGTCGCCGCGGTCGATCTCGGCATCAAGGCCATGACCCTGCACCGAATGGCCCAGCGGGGAATCGAGACCCATGTGTTGCCGGCCGCGTCGAGCATGGACGACGTTCTGGCGATCGAGCCGGACGGACTGTTCATGTCCAACGGTCCGGGCGACCCGGCGACGGCGGGCCACGCGGTCGACCTGCTCACCGGTGCGTTGGAACGGCAGCTGCCCTTCTTCGGCATCTGCTTCGGACACCAGATCCTCGGTCGGGCACTCGGGTTCGGGACCTACAAGCTCGGCTACGGACACCGGGGTGTCAACCTGCCCGTCCAGGACGGGATGACGGGCAAGGTCGAGGTCACAGCACACAACCACGGCTTCGCCGTCGACGCGCCACGCGGTGCGGTCGTCCGAACACGGTTCGGTGCCGCCGAGGTGAGCCATGTCTGCCTCAACGACGATGTCGTCGAGGGGTTGACGGTGCGTGATCCGGGCGGGCGGACGACCGCGTTCTCGGTGCAGTACCACCCGGAGGCGGCGGCCGGCCCGCACGACGCGGGCTACCTGTTCGACCGGTTCGTCGACGTCGTCGATGCGGCGGGATCCTGATGCCGCGCCGCGCGGACATCCGATCGGTCCTGGTGATCGGGTCGGGTCCGATCGTCATCGGCCAGGCCTGCGAGTTCGACTACTCCGGGACCCAGGCCTGCCGCGTGCTGCGAGCGGAAGGGCTGCGGGTCGTCCTGGTGAACAGCAACCCGGCGACGATCATGACCGACCCCGACGTCGCCGACGCCACCTACGTCGAACCGATCACGGCGGAGTTCGTCGAACGGATCATCGATCTCGAACGACCGGACGCCCTGCTCGCGACGCTGGGCGGGCAGACCGCGCTCAACACGGCCGTGGCCCTGCACGAGGCGGGCATCCTGGACAAGTACGGCGTCCAACTGATCGGCGCGTCGGTCCATGCGATCGAGCTCGGCGAGAACCGCGAGGCCTTCAAGCGCGTGGTGGCACGAATCGGCGCAGACGTCGCTCGTTCGGTCGCGTGCCACTCGATCCAGGAGTGCCTGGCCGCGGCCGCAGGGCTGGGCTTCCCGGTCGTCGTCCGGCCTTCGTTCACCATGGGCGGCGCCGGCTCGGGCATGGCCTTCGACGAGGACGACCTGCGCCGCGTGGCCGGTCTGGGCCTGGCGGCATCGCCGACCACGGAGGTCCTCCTGGAGGAGTCGGTCCTGGGCTGGAAGGAGTACGAGCTCGAGGTCATGCGCGACCGCGTCGACAACGTCGTCGTGGTCTGCACGATCGAGAACGTCGACCCGATGGGCGTGCACACCGGCGATTCGGTGACCGTGGCACCCGCGATGACGCTCACCGATCGCGAGTACCAGCACATGCGCGACCAGGCGATCGCGGTGATCCGGGCGGTCGGCGTGGACACCGGCGGCTGCAACATCCAGTTCGCGGTGGACCCGGCCACCGGTCGGATGATCGTCGTCGAGATGAATCCGCGGGTCTCGCGCTCGTCGGCGCTGGCCAGCAAGGCGACCGGCTTCCCGATCGCGAAGATCGCCGCAAAGCTGGCCGTTGGTTACACGCTGGACGAGATTCCGAACGACATCACCGCCGAGACCCCGGCCTGCTTCGAGCCGACGCTCGACTACGTCGTGGTCAAGGTTCCACGCTTCGCCTTCGAGAAGTTCCCCCATGCCGACCGGATCCTGAGCACGCACATGCAGAGCGTCGGCGAGGCCATGGCCATCGGACGCAGCTTCACCGAGGCCCTGCAGAAGGCGATGCGGTCACTGGAGCAGGCCGGCGCCGTGGTCGACCTCGCCGCCGAGCCGGGACCCCCAGAGCGGCTCGTCGAGCGGGTGCGACGGCCCTACGACGGCCGCCTCGGTGACGTCGTCCGCGCTCTGCGGGCCGGAGCCGACGCGACCACGCTGCACGAGGCGACGGGGATCGACCCGTGGTTCCTCGACCAGCTCCTGTTGCTGACCGAGGTCGCCGACCAGGTCGGCGCCGCTGCCCAGCTGACGCCGGAGATCCTCCGCCGGGCCAAGCGGCACGGGTTCTCCGACCGCCAGCTCGCGGCACTGCGAGGCACGTCGGAGGAGGTGGTGCGCGGGCTACGCCACGCGCTCGAGGTGCGGCCGGTCTTCAAGACGGTCGACACCTGCGCCGCCGAGTTCGCCGCACGCACTCCGTACCACTACTCCTCCTACGACGAGGAGACCGAGGTCGCGCCGCGGTCCAGGCCGGCCGTCATCATCCTGGGCAGTGGTCCGAACCGGATCGGGCAGGGGATCGAGTTCGACTACTCCTGCGTTCACGCCGCGACGGCCCTGCGCGCGGCCGGCTACGAGACCATCATGATCAACTGCAATCCGGAGACCGTGTCGACCGACTACGACACCTCGGACCGGCTCTACTTCGAGCCGCTGACCCTCGAGGACGTCCTGGAGGTCGTCCATGCGGAGCGCACCGCCGGCCCGGTCGCCGGCGTGGTCGTCCAGCTGGGCGGCCAAACGCCTCTCGGCCTGGCCCGCGGGCTCGCGGCCGCGGGCGTGCCGCTCGCCGGCACCTCGCCAGAGGCGATCCACCTCGCCGAGGAGCGCGGTGCGTTCGGGCGGGTGCTCGCGGCGGCCGGTCTGCCGGCGCCGAAGCACGGCACCGCGACCTCGTTCGAGCAGGCGCGCGAGATCGCGGCCGATATCGGCTATCCGGTCCTGGTGCGACCCTCGTACGTCCTCGGCGGACGTGGCATGGAGATCGTTTACGACGAGGAATCGATGCGGTCGTACATCGAGCGCGCCACGGACGCCGGCCCCGAGCACCCCGTGCTCGTCGACCGGTTCCTCGACGACGCG
>DASUYL010000054.1:0-16825 GCA_036377395.1 Jiangellaceae bacterium | reverse complement strand
GGACCCAACAGGTGCTGGCGCACGAGACCGACGTCACCCGCACCGTCGATCCGTTCGCCGGCTCGTACGCCATCGAGTCGCTGACCGACGACCTGGAGGCGGCGACGTTGGACCTCATGGACAGAGTCGAGGACCTCGGCGGTGCTGTCCATGCCATCGAGCGCGGGTACCAGAAGAGCGAGATCGAACGCTCTGCGTACACGATCGCGAAGGAGATCGAGTCCGGCGACCGTACGGTCGTCGGCGTGAACCGATTCGCGACCGACGACGAGGAACCCTACGAGCCACTGCGCGTCGATCCGGCCATCGAGGAGAACCAGGCTCGACGGCTGGCGTCGTTACGGGCGGAGCGGTCTGCGGACGTGGTCGCCAGGGCGCTGGAGGAGCTGCGCGCGGCCGCCTCCGGAGCCCACAACGTGCTCTATCCGATGAAGGAGGCGCTGGCCGCGCGGGCAACGGTCGGTGAGGTCTGCGACGCGTTGCGTGAGGTCTGGGGCGTCTACGAGCCGCCCGCACCGTTCTGAGGGCAGCCGCCGCCTCACCATCGGCTCCTGCACACTTTGACCCACTCTTGTCCATGGTTGCCATACTTTGGGGGAGCACTGATGCGGATTGCGGTAGTTGGAAGTTACGGGATCGGCATGACCATGCGAGTTCCGCGACTCCCCGTTGCCGGCGAGACTCTGCTCGGCGGCGAGTTCGTGTCGGGCCACGGCGGCAAGGGTTCGAACCAGGCCGTGGCCGCGCGGCGCCTCGGTGCCGACATCACGTTCCTGACCGCTATCGGCGACGATGTCATGGGTCACGCCGCTCGGGAGCTCTGGAGAACAGAGGGCGTGGACGCCTCGGCCGCTGTGACAGCACCCGTCTCGACCATGGTCGGCTGGATCCTGGTCGAACCGAGTGGCGAAAACCGCATCGCCATAGCGACCGGAGCCCTCGAACACCTCCGACCGGAGCATGTCGAGGCATTCCTCCCGCAGTTGGCCGAAGCCGAGATCGTCGTCGTCTCGCTCGAGATCCCTCTCGATACGGCCATCGCTGCACTGCGCCTGGCCCACGAGGCAGGTACGGTCACCCTGCTCAATCCCGCACCCGCACAACACCTTCCGGACCCGTGCTGGAAGGACATCGATGTGCTGACGCCCAACCGCACCGAGGCCGCGATCCTGCTCGGACTCGACCCCGATGGTCCGGAGAGTGCTGACGCGCTGGCCATCCGGCTCCACCAACGCAGCGGCGCCACCGTCATCCTGACACGAGGCGCCGAGGGGGCCCTGATCTGCGACGACAGGGGTCTCACCGACGTCCCGCCCGTCCCGCCCCACGCCGTGGTCGACACCACCGGCGCGGGCGACGCCTTCACCGCCGCGGTCGCCGTCGAGCTGGCCGCTGGGCGCTCGGTCGACGATGCGGCGCACTTCGCGTCGCGGGTCGGCGCGCATGTCGTCGCCCGCCACCAGGTCATCCCCGCCCTGCCCCGCCGGGAAGACCTGGGACGCGCCGACTTCGACCACGGAATGCGTACCGGCTGAACTCTTACTCGGCATGCAGCACCACGAAAAGGGACACCCGTGACCGACTTCGCCTCGCTCGCGCCCCGCGACCTTGCGCCGTACATCCAGCACACCCTCATCGGCGTCGGCACCACCCGAGACCAGGCCGTCGCGCACGCCCAGCAGTGCGTTGACTACGGCTTCGATGCCGCCATGGTCGCCGGCTCATGGGTGACGTTGACGGCCGAGGTGCTCGCCGGCACCGGCATCACCGTTGCCTCGGCGCTGGACTTCCCGGTGGTCGGCGTCATGACGAGCGCCGGCAAGGCGGCCGAGGCCGCCGAGCTCGTACGCCTGGGGGCGGGCGAGATCGATACGGGCGTGCAGGTCGGCTGGCTCAAGAGTGGTGATTACGACGGGTTCCGGGAGGACATCGCGGGTGTGGTGCGGGCCGCCGGCGTGCCGATCAAGGTGATGCTCGAGCTGCCGCTGCTCAGCGAGGCCGAAAGGGCCGCCGCGATCGAACTCTCCTGTGAGGCGGGCGCGGCATATCTGAAGAACGCCAGCAGCGGCGCCATCGAGATCGCGAACCCCGATAGCATCCGCTACCTCGTCGAGCGTGCGCCGAGAGGCGTGCTCGTGAAGGCGTCCGGCGGGATCACCAGCCACGACCAAATCGTCGGGCTGCTTGCTGCCGGTGCGGCAAAGGTCGGCACCAGCGCCGGCGTCGCGGTGGTCACCGGCACGACCGGCGAGCACACCAAGAGCTACTGAAGCCATGGGACCGGTGCTGCTCAGCTCCGTTCCGTCGCCGGGCTCGCCTGTCGAGTACGCCGACGTGTGATCGCCGCGACGGGCTGCGCATCACCTCCGTCCTGACCCGCCACTGGCCAACCCCCGAGGAGCGCTTCGTGCCTGTCCCCTTCATCCTCGACACCGACACCGCCCAGGACGACTGCATTGCGATCGTCGCCGGCCTGCTCGACCCCGATGCCGACTTGCGCGCGATCACGATGGTCGCGGGGAACGTCGGCTTCGACCAGCAGATCCGCAACGCACATCTCACCCTGAACGCGGTGGGCCGACTCGGCGAGGTGCCGATCCACCTTGGCTGCCGCCGGCCCCTCGTCAGGCCATGGGTGTCGGCGGAGTACGTGCACGGCGATGGCTCCGGTGGACTCACCATGGACTTCGACGGCACCACCACCGAAGCGGAGCATGCCGTCGACGCGCTGATTCGCCTCACGGCGGAGGCTCCGGGCGAGATATCGGTGGTGGCCGTCGGCCCGCTGACCAACATTGCGATGGCAGCGGTCAAGGATCCGTCGTTCGTCCACAACGTCAATCAGCTTGTCGTCATGGGCGGTTCCAACAACGGCCGCGGCAACATCACCGCCGCCGCAGAGTTCAACTTCTACGTCGATCCGCACGCCGCCAGGGTCGTTTTCGAGGCCGGCTTCGACATCACTGTCGTCCCCTGGGCCCCGCTCACCCTCAACGACGCCGTATTCAGCCGCGAACAGCTCGCCGGGATCGGGCGGATCGGCACGCCCCTTTCCCAATTCTTCCTTCAGGTGTGCGGGCCGACCCTCGCCTTCGACGAAGCCGTCGGCATCCCAGGCACGACCCACCCTGACTCCCTGTCGGTGGCGGTGCTGCTTCACGCCGAGCTTGTGCTTCAGGCCTCGGACTACCACGTCGCTATCGAGGCCGAGTCGAACCTGACTCGCGGTTATGCGGCGATGTCCTGGGGTGTCCACGGCCTCGACCCCAACGCCCGCGTCATCGAGCGCGCCGACGCCGCCCGATTCCACCAGTACCTCAGCGACCTGCTCAAGACCCCTACCGCGCCGAATCACCCATTCACGATCCTTACGTGATCACTCCGATCTGGAGTCCCGTGTAGCCGCCACCAGAGGTCACCAGGTCGGACGTCCCTGGACGGTGTGGAGTACTGCTCGGACGGTCAGCGCTGTGGGTTGGAGCTTGGCTTACCAGATTCGTGGGTACCGGGCGAGCCGCCGCCCGGATCCCCCGCAGCGGCCCGGCTCGCCGCACCGGATCGACCAGCTCGGTGCGTTAGGCCGGGGAATACCACGATCGCCCACTCGTCAAGGATCGATAACGACCGCGCATCGTGCTTGCGTTCCGTGCTTACGACGTGATTTCTACGGCTAGGCTGTCGCGCGACTAGCGCCCGGAATCGGCGCTTTATGACCAAGGAGGTCTATCTTGCGTCGAATGACCAAGATGGCAGCATTGCTCACAGTGCCCGTCCTCGCACTGTTCGCCTGCGGCGGAAATGGCGACGGAGATGGCGACGGAAATGGCGCCGGCACAACCGACGAGGCCGCTCCGGAGTCCGACATCAGGGTCGGCATGGCGTACGACGTCGGTGGCCGGGGGGACCAGTCGTTCAACGACTCGGCGGCCGCGGGCATGGATCAGGCTGTCGAAGAGTACGGCATGGAGAGCCAGGAATCGGAGGCCGCCGACGGCGAGCCGGAGTCCGCACGCGAGGAGCGCCTGCGCACCTTCGCTGACGCCGGCTTCGACCCGATCATCGCGGTGGGCTTCGCCTACTCGGGCTCGGTGGCCAAGGTCGCGGCCGAGTACCCCGAAATCCACTTCGCGATCATCGACGACGAGGCGGCCGCAGCCGACAACATCGCCAACCTGGTGTTCGCCGAGGAGCAGGGTTCGTTCCTCGTCGGTGCCGCAGCGGCGCTGAAGACCGAGACGGACCACCTCGGATTCATCGGTGGCGTCGAGGTTCCACTGATCAAGAAGTTCGAAGCCGGCTTCATGGCTGGCGCAGAAACGGTCAATCCTGACATCACGGTCGACGTGGTCTACCTGACACAGCCACCGGACTTCTCCGGCTTCAACGACCCGGCGAAGGGCAAGACGGCAGCGGAGGGCATGTTCGACGCCGGCGCCGACATCGTCTACCACGCCGCAGGTGGCTCCGGCGGTGGCCTGTTCGAGGCAGCGTCCGCGGCGGGTACATGGGCCATCGGTGTCGACTCCGACCAGTACAACACGGCCGACGCATCGGTGCAGGACGTGATCCTGACGTCGATGCTGAAGAACGTGAATGTCGCCGTCTTCGAGTACCTCACCGAGGTCAACGACGGCAACTTCCCGGCCGGTGTGACCCGTTACGACCTGTCGGTCGACGGTGTCGGCTATTCCACCAGTGGTGGGTTCGTCGACGACATCACCGGGGACCTCGACGAGTACAAGCAGCAGATCATCGACGGGGACATCACCGTTCCGACGTCCTGATCTTCGTCACATGGGGCCCGTGGTCGAGCGCGGTAGGGTTTGGCCACGGGTCCTTCACTCGCACCTTCGCCACTCGGGCACGAGTCCAAGGAGAACCACGTGGTGTCGACTCCGGTGCAGCACGACACCAGCGCTGACCGGATGGCCGTTCGGCTGCACGGCATCGGGAAGCGCTTCCCCGGTGTCATCGCCAACGACGACGTCAACATCGATGTCGCGCGTGGCACGATCCACGCGATCGTCGGCGAGAACGGCGCCGGCAAATCGACGCTGATGAAGATCTTGTACGGCGTGCAGAAGCCCGACTCCGGCACGATCGAGATCAACGGCACCCAGGTCGTGCTCGGGTCGCCCGCGGAGGCCATCCGGGCCGGAGTCGGGATGGTCTTCCAACACTTCATGCTCGCCGACAATCTCACCGTGCTCGAGAACGTCACGCTCGGCGCGGAGCGGCTGCATGGCATCGGCGACGAGGCGCGCGCCGAGATCCTGAAGATCTCCGACGCCTACGGCCTCAACATCGAACCCGATGTCCTGGTCGAGAAGCTCGGTGTCGGTGCGCGCCAGCGAGTCGAGATCCTCAAGGTGCTCTACCGGGGCGCCAAGATCGTGATCCTGGACGAGCCAACCGCTGTCCTCGTGCCGCAGGAGGTCGAGGAGCTGTTCGACAACCTGCGTGAGCTGAAGTCCGAGGGCCTCACGGTCATCTTCATCTCGCACAAACTCGACGAGGTGCTGTCCGTCGCCGATATCGTCACCGTCATTCGGCGAGGCACAACCGTGGCGACCGTTGACCCCGGTTCTGTGACCGCACGGCAGCTAGCCGAGCTGATGGTCGGCTCCGAACTGCCGTCGCCCAGCACGGAGACCTCTACCGTCACTGACGACGTACTGATCACGGTCGAGAATCTCACCCTGCCGTCCGACGGCGCCCGCCCGCTGCTGGACGACATCTCCTTCGTGATCCACCGTGGAGAGGTGCTCGGCATTGCCGGCGTCGAGGGAAATGGCCAGGCCGAGCTCGTCGAATCCATGATGGGAATGCGCCCTGCGGTCACCGGCACGGTCACCCTGGTCGACCGCGACCTGTCGACACTTTCGACTCGGGTGCGTCGCGAGGCCGGCATCGGCTACATCCCCGAGGATCGACAGCGTTACGGTCTGCTGCTTGATGCGCCGCTGTGGGAGAACCGGGTGCTGGGACACCAAACCAGAGAGCCCAACGTCAACGGCATCTTCATCGACAAGGCAGCTGCGCGCGCCGACACCGCGCGGATCATCGAGGAGTACGACGTGCGCACGCCGGGCCCCGACGTACTCGCCCGCGCGTTGTCCGGCGGCAACCAGCAGAAGCTGATCGTCGGGCGCGAGATGAGCAGCGAGCCGATCCTGCTGATCGCTGCGCATCCGACCCGAGGGGTCGACGTCGGCGCGCAGGCAGCGATCTGGGACCAGATCAAACGGGCCCGCCGTGAGGGCCTGGCAGTGTTGTTGATCTCGGCCGACCTCGACGAGCTGATCGGCCTGTCCGACCGGATCGAAGTGATCCTGCGGGGCAAGCTCGTCGGTGAGTTCGACCCGGGTGAGGTGACGCCGGAGCAGCTGGGCTCGGCCATGACCGGAGCAGGTGAGCCGTCATGACGCCACGCATGACCCGCATCGCGCTCGGCATTGCCGCCCCGGTGCTGGCGCTGGTAGCCGCGTTCCTCATCACCAGTCTGGTGCTGCTGATCGCCGGGGACCCGGTCGGCGAGGTCTGGTCGACGATCCTCTCAGTGCCTGCAACGCGCAACATCGCCAACATCATCAACAGCGCCACCGTGCTCTACATCTCGGGACTTGCCGTCGCGGTCGGCTTCCGGATGAACCTGTTCAACATCGGTGTCGACGGGCAGTACCGCATCGCCGCGTTCGCCGCGGCATTCGTGGCGGGCGAGGCGTGGCTGCCCGGCTACTTGAACACCTTGCTCGCTGTCGTCGCGGCGATCCTGGTGGGGGCGGCATGGGCGGGAATCGCCGGCGTGCTGCGTGCCCGCCGAGGTGTCAGCGAGGTCATTTCGACGATCATGCTGAACGCGATCTCCACCTACTTGGTGGCCTACCTGCTGCGCCAGGCGGCCGTGCAGGAGCAGGGCAGCAACATCATCGCCACCAGAGAGATCCCGGAGGGCAGCCGCATCCCCGGCTTTTCACTGTCGGACCAGGCGGGCACCACTGTCTACGGGTTCGTGTTCATCGCCATCCTGCTGGGCATCGGCTACTGGGTCATGCTCAACCGCACGAGGTTCGGCTTCGACCTCCGAGCAACGGGTCGGTCGGAGCCGGCGGCGATCGCCAGCGGCATCGACACCAAGCGGATGATCATCTACACGATGCTGATCTCGGGTGGGATTGCCGGACTGGTCGGGTTGCCGATCCTGTTCGGTGCTGCCTACTCCTACGGCTCGACGTTCCAGTCCGGGCTGGGATTTGCCGGTATCGCGATCGCGCTGCTGGGGCGCAACCACCCGATCGGCATCGCCCTTGGCGCTTTGCTGTTCGCCTTCCTGGACGAGCAGTCCAACCCGCTGCAGATCCTCGTCGATGTCGCACCCGACATCGTCAAGATCACCCAGGGCATCATCGTGCTGACCGTCGTCATCGCCTATGAGGTCGTCCGCCGGTACGGCCTGCGCATAGAGCAACGCCAGGTCGCGCAGGCCCTGGAGCGTCCGGCGGGCGAGAAGTCGGAGGTGTCGGCATGAGCGCCCTGGCCTCCGCCAAGGATCGGCTGGCCGCCGTCCGGCCGAAGGGCCGGATCTCGCCCTGGTGGATCCTCATCGGCCTTGCGGCCGCCCTGTTCCTGCTCTCCGTGCTGCAGCTGGTGACCGGGGCCGACGACCTGGCCTCGTCCGGCACCATCCGGGCGACACTCATCGCTACGGTGCCGATCGCCCTTGCCGGCCTGGGCGGGTTGTGGTCGGAGCGATCCGGCGTCGTCAACATCGGCCTCGAGGGCATGATGATCCTCGGCACATTCGGGGCCGGGTTCTTCGGGTATCACTACGGTCCGTGGGTGGGAGTACTAGGTGCGATCGCCATGGGGGCGATCGGCGGCCTGATCCATGCGGTCGCGACGGTGCTCTTCGGCGTCGACCACATCATCTCCGGTGTCGCGATCAACATCATCGCGCTCGGAGCAACGCAGTATCTTGCGGCGCTGGCCTTCTCCGGGCTCCCCGGCGGCGGCCAGACTCAGTCACCCACGCTGCGCGACGTCAACTCCATCACGATCGGGCCGCTCTCCGACGCCTTGGGCGACATCGAGGGCAGCGGCATCTTCTTCGTGTCCGAGTTGGCCGCGGGCCTGCGGGCGCTGGTAACGGAACTGTCGCTGCTTGTGCTGCTCGCACTGCTGCTGTTCGTGCTCACGTACTTCGTTCTCTGGCGGACCGCGTTCGGCCTGCGGCTGCGCTCGTGCGGTGAGAGCCCGGCGGCTGCGGAGACGCTCGGCGTCAACGTCTACCGCTACAAGTTCATCGCCGTGCTCGTGTCCGGAGGTCTCGCCGGACTGGGTGGCGGCTTCCTCGCCCTGGTGGCGTCGAGCAACTACCGCGACGGCCAGACCGGAGGCCGTGGCTACATCGGCCTGGCCGCGATGATCTTCGGCAACTGGCGCCCCGGCGGGCTGCTGGCCGGCTCGGGTCTCTTCGGCTATACGGAGACACTCGGTCTGCGCCGTGGTGGCGAATCGGTCCATGCCTTGCTGCTCCTCATCGCCGCACTGCTGGTGATCGTCGCGATCTGGCAGTGGCGGCGGCTGCGCCATGTGTCGGCTGGTGTGTCGGCAGTCATCGCTCTGGGTGCGGCAGCGCTCTACTACTCGACCGACGCCGTCCCCGGTGACTTCACCCGGATGGCGCCCTACGTGACGACCCTCCTCGTGCTGGCGTTCGCGTCACAGCGGCTGCGAATGCCCGCGGCTGACGGCCAGATATACAGACGCGGCACGGCCGGATGACGGCCGTCGACTGGAGCGCGCTGCAGAGCATGGCCAACAAGGTCATGGCTTCGGCCTACGCACCGTACTCCCGCTTCCCGGTCGGTGCGGCCGGGCTTGTGGACGACGGCCGGGTGGTCGTCGGGTGCAACGTGGAGAACGCCGCGTACGGCGTGGGGCTGTGCGCCGAGTGCGGGCTCGTCTCGTCGCTGCACGCCACCGGCGGAGGCCGGCTGGTCGCCGTCACCATTGTGGGCGGGAAGGGTCAGCGGCTCATGCCGTGCGGGCGCTGCCGGCAGCTGCTGTCGGAGAACGGGGGTGCCGGTCTGCTGATCGACACCTCAGAGGGCGTGCTGAGCATGGACGAGATCCTGCCGCAGGCCTTCGGGCCGGAGGACTTGCAGACATGAGTCCTGCCGGCCACGGTCCTGCACGGGGGCCCGGTTCGCTCCCGCGTGCTACCGGCTACGTCGCACTGGCTATGGTCGTTCTCGGCGTTCTGGCCGTTGCCGCGGGGACCATCGGGGTCTCGGACCCCTCGACCGATCGGGCACTCGCCGCCGTGGCCGTGATGGTCACCGGGGCGGCCTTCGTGCTGGTCGGATGGTGGCTACGGCGGCACCGGCGCTGGGCCTACGTTGCCGCGATCGTTTTGCTGGGGGCCCTGGCCGTCGTGTGGCTCGTCCGTGCGCTCGTCGACCGCGAGGCCTGGTTCGTCGGACAGGTCTTCGGACCGGTGCTCGGCATCTGGGTGCTGCTCCGATCGGAGTCCCGCGAGCACTTCGCCCGGTGAACGGTGTTCGCTTGCAGCGAGCGACACTGTCGGCCTCCTTGGCCGGATGCCATCGTGAAGGAAGCGGGCGCATGGAGGCAGCGGATGGGCGACGACGTTCCCACGGTGTGCGCGTGGGCGGGTGGGCGCGCGGCGTTCGACCGGCTCACAGAGGAGTTCTATCGCCGCGTGCGCCACGACGACGTCTTGGCGGTCCTGTTCGCGGACATGCCCGCAGAGCATCCACAGCACGTTGCGACCTGGCTCGCCGAGGTGTTCGGCGGGCCGGCCGACTACACGGCGCACCACGGTGGATACCCGCACATGCTGGCCAAGCATCTCGGTCTGGCCATCACCGAACGCCAACGCGTGCGGTGGGTGCACCTGATCTGCGAGGCCGCCGACGCGGTCGGCCTGCCCGACGATCCCGAGTTCCGGTCGGCCTTCGTCGCGTACGTGGAGTGGGGAACGCGCCTGGCGGTGTCGAACTCGCAGCCAGGTGCCAGCCCGCCACCAGCTGCTCCGGTGCCTCGTTGGGGCTGGGGCGAGGCGCCTCCGTACATCGGGTAGCTCCGCGGTGCGCGACGTCAGCCGTCGGGCGGACAGCTTGGCCGGGGCCGGGTGAGTCGGGAAGGATCGGTGCGTGGCCGAGGGATTCGACGCCGTCGATGTGATCCGTACCAAGCGCGACGGGGCTGAGCTGTCCGACCAGCAGATCGACTGGGTGATCGATGCCTACACCCGAGGTGCGGTCGCCGACGAGCAGATGTCGGCGCTGGCGATGGCGATCCTGCTGCGGGGGATGACCCGCCGCGAGGTCGCTCGCTGGACCGCGGCGATGGTGGCCAGCGGGTCACGGATGGACTGGTCGGAGCTGCAGCGACCGACCACCGACAAGCACTCGACCGGCGGCGTGGGAGACAAGATCACCCTGCCGCTGGCGCCCACCGTGGCGGCCTGCGGGGCCGCCGTGCCGCAGCTGTCCGGACGCGGTCTCGGCCACACCGGTGGCACGCTGGACAAGCTGGAGTCCATCGCCGGCTGGCGGGCGTCGCTGTCGGCGGAAGAGATGCTGGACCAGCTACGGACTGTGGGGGCCGTCGTGTGCGCGGCCGGCGCCGACCTCGCACCCGCGGACAGGAAGCTCTACGCGCTGCGCGACGTCACCGGGACGGTCGAGGCGATCCCGCTGATCGCCTCGTCGATCATGAGCAAGAAGATCGCTGAGGGCACCGGTGCGCTGGTGCTCGACGTCAAGGTCGGGTCCGGTGCGTTCATGAAGGACGTCGACTCGGCCCGTGAGCTGGCGCGAACCATGGTCGATCTCGGCACCGATGCGGGAGTCCGCACGGTCGCACTTCTGACCGGGATGGACACCCCGCTCGGGCTCACCGCCGGAAACGCCCTGGAGGTCCGGGAGTCGGTGGAGGTACTCGCTGGCGGCGGCCCGCAGGATGTCGTCGAGCTCACGGTGGCGCTGGCACGCGAGATGCTGGCCGCCGCTGGGCTGGACGGCGGCAAGGACCCCGCAGACGCCCTGACCGACGGGTCCGCGATGGACGTGTGGCGGGCGATGATCCGAGCCCAGGGTGGCGACCTCGATTCCCCCCTTCCGGTCGCGGCCGAGTCCCACGTCGTCCTTGCTCCGGCCGACGGCGTCCTGACCCGGCTGGACGCCTACGCGGTGGGCGTCGCCGCCTGGCGGCTGGGAGCCGGTCGGGCCCGCAAGGAAGACCCGGTGCAGGCCGGCGCGGGGGTGGAGATTCACGCCAGGCCCGGCGCGCTGGTGCGGGCCGGTGAACCGTTGCTGACCCTGCACACCGACGAGCCGGCCCGGTTCGAGCGGGCTCAGCACGCGTTGGAGGATGCCTACGACATCGCCCCCGTCGGCTCGCGGCCCGACCTCCTCCCCTTGGTCATCGAGCGGGTCGCCTGACCACCTCACCCGGGCGGCTCGATCCGGTTCACGATGCGTGCCGGAGCTTGATCGAAGAACCGTTGATGTGTGACGGCGTGTTGACCGCGGCGGGCGTCAGTCGCCGCGGGCGGCTCTGGCCCGTCGTTTGCCCTCGTGCATCGCCTGCACCCGGGCGACCGGGATGGTGTGGCCTTCCGCGATCAGGTCCGGGTCCAGTTGTTGCGGTTCGAGCATCCGGTCGGCCCACGGATCGTCCGCACCGATCAGCCCCGCCACCGTCCGTACGGTGAACTCGCCCGGCGCAACGCGGTCGAGCTCGTCCCAGGCCACCGGAAACGAGACCGGAGTGCCGGGGCGGACGCGCGGACTGTACGCGGAGACCACCGTCGCGCCGCCGGAGCGGGTCGAGTCGAGGAACACCTTTCCGCCGCGCTCCTCCCGAATGTACGCCGTCGTGGCGAGGTCGGGGTCGAGCCGCTCGGCGCGCACCGCGACCGCACGGGTGGCCGCGGCCACGTCTTCGACCGGGTGCGCCGTGATCGGGACGAACACGTGCACGCCCTTCGCCCCGCTGGTCTTGACCGTTCCCGACAAGCCGGCGTCCGCCAGCGCTTGCCGGACCAGCTGCGCGGCGCGGACCACGACGTCGAACGCCTCCCCCGCGGGCGGGTCGAGGTCCATCACCAGATGGGTCTGGTATTCGGCGCGATCGGCGCGGAACAGCGCAGCGTGGTACTCGATTGCGCGCTGATTGGCGAACCACAGCAACGTACGCCGGTCGTTGCAAAGCGCGTAGGACACCTCCCGCTTCGAGGCCTCCGCCCACAGCGGCACGGTGCGCACCCACGATGGCGTGTACTTGGGAACGTTCTTCTGCATGAACGGTGCCTGACCGCGCAGCACGCGGATCACCGACAGCGGCCGGTCGCGCAGGCCAGCGATGATGCGGTCCCCGACGGCATCCAGGTAGTCCACGAGGTCACGCTTGGTGGTGCCGGCCTGCTCGAACAGCGGCTGGTCGAGGTTGGTCAGCGACACGCCGTCCCGCACGTCGTCGGGACTCATCGGAGCACCGTGAGCCGCTCGACGACGTAGTCGATGCAGGCGGTCAGGGCTTCCACGTCGTCGGGGTCGACGGCCGGGAACATGCCGACCCGGAGCTGGTTGCGCCCGAGGCTGCGATACGGGTTGAGGTCGACGATGCCGTTGTTGCGCAGCGCGGCGATCACCGCGCCCGAGTCGATCGAAGCGTCGAGGTCGACGGTCCCGACCACCAGCGACCGGGCCGCCGGATCGGCGACGAACGGCGTGGCGTACCCGCTCTTGTCGGCCCAGGTGTAGAGGCGGCTCGAGGAGTCGGAGGTGCGCTCGACGGCGAAGTCGATGCCGCCGCCGGCACGCAGCCAGTCGATCTGTTCGGCGAGCAGGAACAGCGTCGCCACGGCGGGTGTGTTGTACGTCTGGTCCTCCCGGGAGTTGGCCAGGGCGATCGCGAGGTCGAGCGATGCCGGCACGTACCGGCCGCCAGCCGCGATCTCCTCCACCCGAGCCACCGCGCGTGGCGACATCGCTGCGATCCACAGGCCGCCGTCGGACGCGAAGCACTTCTGCGGCGCGAAGTAGTAGACGTCGGCCTGGGTGGGGTCGAGCGGCAGGCCTCCGGCGCCGCTGGTGGCGTCGACCACGACGAGTGTGTCGTCGTCGGCGCCGTCGACACGTCGAACCGGGGCCATCACGCCGGTCGAGGTCTCGTTGTGCGGCCACGCGTAGACGTCGACGCCGGGCTCCGCGTACGGGCGGGCGAGGGTGCCGGGATCGGTGCTGACCACGGCGGGTTCGGCGAGCCAGGGTGCGCGGCTGGTCACGGCGGCGAACTTGGCGGAGAACTCTCCGAAGCTCAGGTGCTGGGCCCGGCGGCGGACCAGTCCGAACGCCGCAGCATCCCAGAACGCGGTGGAGCCGCCGTTGCCCAGCACGACCTCGTAGCCCTCGGGCAACGCGAGCAGGTCGGCCACCCCTTCGCGGACCCGCCGGACCAGCCCCTTGACCGGCGGCTGCCGGTGCGACGTGCCGAGGTAGGCGGGGCCGGCGGATGCCAGCGCGGCCACCGCCTCGGGGCGGACCTTGCTCGGACCGCAGCCGAATCGGCCGTCGCGGGGACGCAGGTCCGGCGGCAGCGTGATGCGAGGAGCGTTGGGCATGGGCTCAGCTGCCCGCCGACCAGGCCGGGTTCCAGCCCGCGACGTCGCGCGGATCACGGGAGACGGGGCCGGCGTACTTCGCCGACGGGCGGACGAGTCGGCCGGTTCGTTTCTCCTCCAGGATGTGCGCGCTCCAGCCGGCCGTGCGGGCACAGGTGAACATCGACGTGAACATGTGTGCCGGCACCGCGGCGAAGTCGAGCACGATCGCCGCCCAGAACTCGACGTTGGTGGCGAGCACGCGGTCCGGTCGCCGTTCGGTCAGCTGGGCCAGGGCGGCCTTCTCGAACGCCTCGGCCACGTCGTATCGCGGGGCGCCGAGCTCGCGTGCCACCCGCCGCAACGTTCGAGCGCGGGGGTCCTCGGCGCGGTAGACCCGGTGACCGAAGCCCATCAGCCGCTCCTTGCGGTCGAGCACGCCCGCCACGTAACCCTCGGCGTCGCCGGTGCGCTCGATCTCCTCGATCATGGCCAGCACCCGCGACGGCGCCCCGCCGTGCAGCGGCCCGCTCATCGCGCCGACCGCGGCCGAAAGGGCCGCCGCCACGTCGGCGCCGGTCGAGGCGACGACACGGGCGGTGAACGTCGAGGCGTTCAGGCCGTGCTCCGCGGCGGAGGTGAAGTAGGCATCGACAGCCTTCACGTGGGCAGGGTCGGGCTCGCCCCGCCAGCGGATCATGAACCGTTCAACTATGGTGCGCGCCTTGTCGATCTCACGCTGTGGGACCATGGGCAGCCCGATGCCGCGCGCCGACTGTGCCACGAACGACAGCGCCATGACGGCCGCGCGAGCGAGATCCTCGCGGGCCTCCTCGTCGGAGATGTCCAGCAACTGCCGGAAACCCCAGGCCGGCGCAAGCATCGCCAATGCACTCTGGACGTCGACCCGGACGTCGCCGGAGTGGACCGGGATCGGGAACGGCTCGGCCGGCGGGAGGCCGGGCTCGAAGGAGCCGTCGACGAGCAGTCCCCAGACGTTCTCGAACGGGACACGGCCCACCAAGTCCTCGATGTCGACCCCCCGGTATCGCAGGGCGCCGCCGGCACGATCGGGCTCACCGATCTCGGTCTCGAACGCGACCACCCCCTCCAGGCCGTGCACCACGTCGGACATGCACACTCCCTACGGTCGGCTCGTGGCCTGGCCCGTCCACGGCAGGATGGTCGCGAGGCGGAGACTCCATTCTGCCGTGACGATGGAGGTATCGGACAAGTGACCGCACTGCGGGTATGTGGCACCGACAACGGGTGGGACGGACTGACGGCGTGACCGACGGGCTGGCATCGATGCGGATGCACTACCCGGCGGGACGACTGCTCGAGTCCGAGGCACCCGCCGAACCGGTCGGCCAGTTCCGCGCTTGGCTCGGCGCCGCCGTCGCGGCCGGGCTGCCGGAGCCGAACGCCATGGTGCTCGCCACGGCGACCCCGGACGGCCGGCCGAGCGCCCGGCACGTGCTGCTCAAGGCGGTCGATGACACCGGCTTCGTCTTCTTCACCAACCTCGCGTCCCGCAAGGCGATGGAGATGGCGGCCAATTCGGCGGTGGCCCTCTGCTTTCCCTGGTTCGCGATGGCCCGTCAGGTCGTCGTCAACGGCACCGCCACGCCGATCCCGCGCTCGGCGGTGGAAGAGTACTGGGTCAGCCGGCCCAGGGACTCCCAGCTCGGAGCGTGGGCGAGCCGGCAGTCGGCGGTGATCGGGTCGCGCGACGACCTGGAGGCGGCGGCCACGGCAGCTGCCCGGCGCTTCCCCGGTCCGGTTCCGCTGCCGGAGTTCTGGGGCGGCTATCGGGTGGAGCCCGACGAGGTCGAGTTCTGGCAGGGCGCTCCCGGGCGACTGCACGACCGGCTGCGGTACACGCGGACGGAGAACGCCTGGCTGATCGAGCGGCTCGCCCCGTGAGCGGACCCCTTGACGTGGGCGACCCGCGGGCCGCTCCACGTTCGTCGGTCACGCTGACGGACGCGGCCCGGGGGGACGACTCCCGGGAGCCCACGGGTCGGGCGGCTTGGTTGGGATTGCCCTAGCGGGCAGCCACCTCACGAGTCCCAGAGCTATGCATTCTGCGGACCACCTCCCTTCCCGTGTACCGGCACCGTATGCGGCGGGCGGCCGGGCTGGCAACGTGTTTCGCCGTGGGCCGTACTCTCGTCCGTCGTGGGTCGGGGCCGGCGGATCTTGGGCGCGGTCGTCGCCGACATCCGACCCTTGCGGGAGTCGGCGCATTTCCGCAGGTTGTGGGTGGGCATCACGGTCGGCCAGCTGGGCCAGCAGATGACCAACGTCGCCGTGGCCTACCAGGTGTGGAGCCTGAGCCGGTCGTCGTTCGCGGTCGGCCTGCTCGGGGCGGCCGCAGTCGTGCCGATGATCGTCTTCGGGCTGTACGGAGGCACGCTGGTCGACACGTTCGACCGTCGGCGGGTGGCGATCGTCGCCTCCACCGGACTCTGGCTGCTCTCGGTCGTGCTCGTACTCCAGGCGCTGCTGGATCTGCGCCAGCTGTGGCTGCTCTATGCGGTCGTCGCCGGCCAGGCCGCGGCCTTCGCGGTCAACAACCCGGCGCGGCAGTCGATCGTTCCCCGGCTGCTGCGCCCCGAGCTCCTGCCGTCGGCGAACGCGCTGTCCACCCTGAGTTTCAGCCTCGGGTTCACGATCGGGCCGCTGGCCGGCGGATTCCTGCTGGCGGTCGGCGGCGGCGATTTCACCCTGCCGTACGCGGTCGACGCGCTGACCTACCTCGCGGCGCTCTACGCACTGTGGCGGCTGCCCCCGGTGCCGCCGCGGGGTCCACCCCGCCGGGCGGGGGTCCGGTCGATGCTGGCGGGATTCCGGTTCGTGCGCGCGCGCACCAACGTGCTGATGACCTTCCTCGTCGATCTGTGCGCGATGGTGCTCGCGCAGCCGCGGGCGCTGTTCCCCGAGCTGGCCGACACCGTCTACGGCGGGGGGTCGCGGACCCTCGGCGTGCTGCAGGCCGCCCCCGCGATGGGTGCACTGGTCGCCGCCGTGTCCAGCGGGTGGCTGCACCGCGTTCGACGGCAGGGGCTGGCGATCATCGTCTGCGTCATCGGGTACGGGGCGAGTGTCGCGGCGTTCGGACTGGTCGGCTCGCTGTGGGTCGGGGTGCTGTTCCTGGCGCTGTCCGGAGCGTTCGACATGGTCAGTGCC
>DASUYL010000053.1:0-4054 GCA_036377395.1 Jiangellaceae bacterium | reverse complement strand
CCGAGTAGCCCCCGTCGACCACCAGCGCCGAACCGGTGGTCCAGCGGGAGCCCTCGCCGGCGAGGTACGAGTACGCGCCCGTCGTCGAGGTGATGTACCTCGACTTCTTCGGCGTGTGCTTCGACCAGCTGCTCAACCAGGTGGCGAAGCTGCCGTTCATGACGAGCGGCGCGGCCAGGATGGGGCTGACCATGCGCACCCAGTTCGGTGCCGGGCGGTCGTCCGGCAGCCAGCACTCGCAGAGCCTCGATGCGCTGCTGGCGCACGTCCCAGGGCTGAGCGTCGTCATGCCGTCGACTCCGGCCGACACCTACGGCTGTTGCGCGCCGCCATCCAGGACCCGAACCCGGTGGTCTTCATCGAGAACCGGCTGCTCTACGGCATGACGGGGCCCCAGCCTCCCGCCGACCACGTCGTTGCCATCGGGGTGTCGTCGGTCGTCCGTCCGGGGACCGACCTCACCGTGGTGTCGGTCTCGCGGATGGTCCACGAGGCGGTCGCCGCCGCCGAGCGGGTCGCCGAGGACGGCATCTCCGTCGAGGTGATCGACCCGCGGACGGTGGCCCCGCTCGACATGGGGCCGGTCTTGGAGTCGGTCTGCAAGACCAGCCGCCTGCTGATCGCCCACGAGGCGGTGGTCCCGTTCGGCATCGGGGCCGAGATCGCGGCCACGGTCGCACGCGAGGCGTTCTGGGACCTCGATGCCCCGATCGAACGCGTCGGCGCCGCCCCGACGCCCCCGCCCTACGCCCCGACGCTCGAGCAGGCATGGCTCCCCGACCGCGACGACATCGCCGCCGCGATCTGCCACCTCGTCGCGCTGTGAATGCGATCCACCAGGTCAGAGGTATGGGACACCCAGTGCGTGGCTGACCGCGGCAGTCTCGTAGGCGTGACCCAGGGCGCAACGTCGGGTGATCGAGCACGAGTCATCGTGGTCACGGGCGCGCCGGGAAGCGGCAAGACCACGCTGGGAGCAGAGCTCTCCGGTGCGCTGCGAATGCCGTTCCTCGCGCGCGATGACGTGCGCGGGGGCTTGTTCTTCACCACCGGGGCCTGGCACGCACGACCCGGACGTGTCCCAACAGCCGAACGGTCGGTCGAGACCTTCCTGCGCATCGTGGAGACGACAGCATCCCTGGGGGTGAGTTGCGTCGTGGAGTACGTGGTCCGACAGGAACGCCCCGCAGATCTCCAGCGCCTGTCAGCCGTCGCTGACTGCGTCGTGGTGCTCACCGAGTGCCGCGCTCCCCTCGAGCGGTTCGCCAGTCGCAACCGGCAAGACCGACTGCTCAATCGACAGCCGGTGCTCGAGGCACTCGGCTACGCCACCATCGACGAGCACACCAGCGAGGCCGTCGCACGGATGCGGTCGGTTGTCCGCGAGATGCGAACGGACTTCGGTCTTCCGACCCTGAGCGTCAACACCGATGACGGCTACGAACCTGGCCTCGACGCCATCGTCGACTTCGTCATCACCGGAGCGCATCCGACGGCCTGACACTGTCCCACAGGTGCCAGGACCTCTCGACGCTAACGGCCCGGCCCACTAGCGTGACCAGCGGTATCCCACGTGGGACCAGCGGGAGTCACCCCCGCAGCAGCCAGGACCGAGGAACGTGAGAGGAGTGCCGATGACGGCATCTACCGATCTGCGCGAGCGCCAGCTCGCAATGGTGGTGGTCGACCTCGCCCGGTTCACTCAGGCAGTGGCCGGGCTCGATCTGCGAGGGCTGGCCTCGATCGTTGCCGCGTTCTACCGGACTGCGGCCGACGTGGTGTCGCAACACGGTGGACGCGTGGTCAAGTTCGTGGGTGACGGCTGCCTCGCCGTCTTCGAACCCGACGACGTGCTGCAGGCGCTCGAGCTGACCGAGGTGCTTCGGTCGAGGGTCAGGGCGCTCGGTGCGGAGCACAACCTCGACTTGGACCTCGGGGCGAACGTCCACGTCTCGACGGTCGCGGAAGGGGCGTTCGGCCTCGGTGGCGCGTATGAGATCGTCGGGATGGGTGTGATCCACGTGTTCCGGATGGGCGGCGGCCCCGGTACGCGCATCAGCGAGCCCGTCTACCGCAGGCTGCCAAGCGGCCGACGCTCTCCCTGGCGCAAGCGACAGGCGCCGGCGATCTACACACGGGAGCAGTGATGCGATCGCTGCCGTCAGGGGTCGTCGCCTTCCTGCTGACCGACGTCGAGGCGAGCACCCAGGCCTGGAACAGATCGAGCGACGAGACGGAAACGGCCCTGACCGGCCTCGACCTCGATGTCAATGCGATGGTTGCGGCTCACGAAGGGTCGGTGGTGAAGGCACGTGGTGAGGGCGACAGCCATCTCGCGGTGTTCTCCGAGGCGTCCCGAGCGATCGCCGCCGCGGCGGCGCTGCAACGCCGCAGCGACAGCCGTCTGTCGCTCCGAGCGTGTGTGCTGATCGGTGAGGCCCGCCCTCGGGAGGGCGATTACCTCAGCGCCGTGGTGAGCCACGGCGCCCGCATCCGGTCCGTCGCACACGGCGGCCAGACACTGGCGACGCGACCGGCGGTCGAGGTGGCGTCGAGTCACCTTCCCGATGGCCTCAGCTTCCGCAGCCTGGGCGTCCACCGCGTCAAGGACATACCGGCTCCGGTCGAACTGCTCCAATTGTGTGGGCCGGGTCTGCGAGCCTCGTTCCCCCCACTTCGCACCCGCGCCTTCACCACCTCCGCCGTGATGGCCGTCGTCGTCGTCGACGAGGTGCGATCGACGCCTCGATTCCGACAACCCGACGTCCAGGTGGTCGCCTGGCAACGCTCGCTGATCCAGTCACTGCGCGACCTCTCCGACGCGCATGACGGGCGTCATCTCAAGCTCGTGGGGGACGGCTGCATCGTGGCGTTCGAGGACCCCCGAACAGCGCTTGCGTTCGCCGACGAGGTCCAGCGACGAGGGAGCTTTCGCGTCGGAATCGCACTCGGTCTCGTCGAGGAGGTCGAGGGCGAGCTCGCGGGCCGCACGGTCTTCGACGCGTACTCGATCATGAGGTCCGCCGCTCCGGGCGCCGTTCGCTGCTGCGCAGCGATGCAGTCGATCTGCGCTGGCGCTACCTCACATCGGGCGCGCTCGGCTCGCTAGTAGCCTCCGCCGGTGGACCTTCATGGCTTGTCCATCCGCCAACTGACCGTCGACTGGCACGCGGGCGTCTTGTCCATCGACATAGGCGCGGGCGACGGCGCGGCGACGATCAGATCGTCGGGGCTCCGCCGGCTGTCAGTCGTCTGGGCCGTCCCCGGAGCTCCCAGCCAGCCGATCAGCCGAGTCGACGTGGGTCATGAGAAGCTGAACATCGAAATACAAGGCGGCGGCCACATCTCGATCGAAGCCAGCAGCATCGAGATGCCCGACCGCCATTGAGGCGTCACGCTCCCGGCGGTCGGGGACACACGTTGTGGCGCAGCTGCCCACTCAGGATGCGGGAGGCTGCCACCCTGCCGCTCCGCGTGCCCGCGGCGAGGCTTCTACGCGTCGGCCTTGGCGATGCGCCTCGTGACAAGCACACCGGTCAGTGAAAGGCCGCAGCTGATCTAGTGTCATGCCAGTTCAGCGCCTTGGTGCCTCGAACCGCGTGACCGGAGGAGTCGATGCTGGGATGACGGCAGGGCGACCGATGCCCACACAGGACGACGTGCTCGGGTACTTCAGCACGCTGTCGAACTGGGGACGGTGGGGCGACGACGATGAGCTCGGCACGCTGAACCACATCACCGACGACGTCCGGCTGGCGGCGGCGCGGGCCGTGCGCCACGGCAGGAGCGTGTCGTGCGCATGGGAGGTTGCCGTACCGGAAGACATGGAGCGGTCGACGACGACGTGCCCGTGCGCCGCCGACATGCCGGGTGCCGAGGACATGCCGGTGCCCGGATTCCGCGACGACCGGCGCTGGGGCTTTTCGTCCGAGCGGCTCGGCATCACGTTCCACGGCAACACCCTCACCCACGTCGACTCGCCGTGCCACATCTTCTGGGACGGCACGATGTACAACGGGCGGTCGCACTCGTTGGTCGACGCCGCAACGGGATC
>DASUYL010000052.1:0-8277 GCA_036377395.1 Jiangellaceae bacterium | reverse complement strand
GCTGATGCAACGGACCGCCCCTACCTCGTGCCCGGGGACGCATTGGTCGCGCTGGGGCGTGAGCAGGTGGGACGGTCGGTAGGGCGCGGCGCACCGATCGCCGCCGAGGCCCAGCGGCGGGTCGAGAGCATCGAGCCCGTCGGCGCCGAGCTGCCGATGTACGACCTCACCACCGGCACCGGCGACTTCGTCGCCAACGGGGTGGTGAGCCACAACTGTTTCGCCCGCGGCAGCCATTCGTGGCTCGAGCTGGACACCGGCCGCGGGTTCGAAACCGAGATCGTGGTGAAGATCAACGCCGCCGAGGTGCTCGCACGCGAGGTGGGCCGCCCGTCGTGGACCCGCGAACACGTCGCCCTCGGTACGAACACCGATCCCTACCAGCGTGCCGAGGGTCGCTACCGGCTGATGCCGGGAATCATCACGACGCTGGCCAGGTCCGGCACGCCGTTCTCGGTGCTCTCCAAGGGCACACTGCTGAAACGGGATCTGCCGCTACTGGTGGAGGCGTCGCGGTCGGTGCCGGTCGGGCTCGCGGTGTCGATCGCGATCTACGACGACGCGTTGCACACCAGCCTGGAGCCCGGTACACCGTCGCCGCGCGCCCGACTCGACCTGGTCCGCGCCATCCGCGCGGCCGGCTTCGACTGCGCGGTCCTGCTGGCGCCGGTCCTGCCACACCTCACCGACTCCGCCGAACAGCTCGAGTCCGCGATCGGCCGACTGGCGGACGCAGGTGCCACGGGCGTCACCGTGATTCCGCTGCACCTCCGGCCGGGTGCACGCGAATGGTTCATGGCCTGGCTGGAGCGCGAGCGCCAGGACCTGGTGCCGGTCTACCAGCGGCTCTACGCGCGCGGCTCGTACGTGTCCCGTGCCTACCGCGAATGGCTGTCCCGCCGGGTCGGGCCGCTGGTGAACCGGTACGGGCTGGACCGAGCCGCGTCGGTTCGGGACGGCGGTGCCGGCGCGGCACGAACCGCCGCCGCGCTGCCCCACCAGCGCCAGCTCAGCCTGCTGCAGGCGTAACCGGTTCGAGGCAGGCGCCGGGCGGTCCGTAGGATCGGGTCCGCCGATCGCCAACCAGACCGAAGGATCCACGCTCGTGCTCCGCAACCAGACGGCCGGTGACCTGCGCGCCGAACACGCCGGCCGAACCGTCGTGCTGGCCGGCTGGGTGGCGCGGCGACGTGACCACGGCGGGGTTGCCTTCCTCGATCTGCGCGACGGTTCCGGCGTGGTCCAGGTCGTCGTTCGGGACGAGGCCGTCGCGACCGGCCTGCGCAGCGAGTTCTGCGTCCGCGTCGAGGGCGAGGTCCGGCGCCGCCCGGCAGGGAACGAGAACCCGAGCCTGCCCACCGGAGACGTGGAGGTCGTCGCCGACACGCTCGAGGTCCTCAGCGAGGCCGCTCCGCTGCCGTTCCTTGTCGACGAGACCGGTGCGGCCGCCGCCGTGGGGGAGGAGGTCCGGCTGCGCCACCGCTACCTGGACCTGCGCCGGCCGGGGCCGGCCGCGGCAATGCGCCTGCGGTCGAAGGTCAACCAGGCGGCTCGCGACCTCCTGCTGGCCGAGGACTTCGTCGAGATCGAGACTCCGACGTTGACCAGGTCGACGCCGGAGGGTGCGCGTGACTTCCTGGTACCGGCACGTCTGCATCCCGGTTCGTGGTACGCGCTGCCGCAGTCGCCGCAGCTGTTCAAACAGTTGCTCATGGTGGCCGGTTTCGAGCGGTACTTCCAGATCGCGCGCTGCTACCGCGACGAGGACTTCCGTGCCGACCGCCAGCCCGAGTTCACCCAGCTCGACGTCGAGATGAGCTTCGTCGAGCAGGACGACGTGATCGCGGTCTCCGAGCGCGTCGTCGCTGCGCTGTGGAAACTCGTCGGGCACGACATCGAGACACCGATCCGCCGGCTGACCTTCGGCGAGGCGATGGACCGCTTCGGCACGGACAAACCCGACCTGCGTTTCGGCCATGAGCTCACCGACCTCACTGCACGCTTCGTGCAGACGAGCTTCAGAGTCTTCCAGGAGCCCTACCTGGGCGCGGTGGTCCATCCCGGCGGTGCGGCCCAGACCAGGCGGGAGCTGGACGGTTGGCAGGACTGGGCGAAGGCTCGCGGCGCCAGGGGGCTCGCCTACGTGCTGGTGGGCGCCGACGGCGACCTGTCCGGGCCGGTGGCGAGGAACCTGGCCGACGCCGAGCGCGACGGCCTGGCCGAGGGCGTCGGCGCGGAACCCGGCGATGCGATCTACTTCGCCGCCGGACTTCGACACCACGCACAGTCGCTGCTCGGAGCCGCCCGGCTCGAGATCGGCAGGCGGGCCGGCCTGATCGACCGGGAGGCCTGGGAGTTCGCCTGGATCGTCGACTACCCGCTGTTCGAGCCGGTGGCGGAGACTCACGACGTGGCGGTGGGGCACGGTCGGTGGACGGCGGTCCACCACGCGTTCACCGCACCGCGTCCCGAGTGGCTGGACCGATTCGACGACGACCCCGAACACGCGCTCTCCTACGCCTACGACCTGGTGTGCAACGGCAACGAGATCGGCGGCGGATCGATCCGTATCCATCGCGCCGACGTCCAGCAGCGGGTGTTCGACGTCATGGGGCTGTCGGCGGACGAGGCCCACGAGAAGTTCGGCTTCCTCCTCGACGCGTTCGCCTACGGCGCGCCACCGCATGGCGGAATCGCATTCGGCTGGGACCGCATCACCGCGCTGCTCGCGGGCAGCGACTCCATCCGCGACGTCATCGCCTTTCCGAAGTCGGGCGGCGGCGTCGACCCGCTCACCGGAGCACCGGCGCCCATCACCGCGGAACAGCGCAAGGAGACCGGCGTCGACGGGGGGCCTGCGGAGCAGACCGGCGGGTAGGGCTGTCGGGTCAGGTCGCCGACCGCTGCTCGCGGGCTCGTGGGAGCGGTGCGTGGGGGTGCCACGGATGCAGGCGCGGCCACCACGCCGGAACCGCGTCGCGGTACTCGTCGTAACTCGCCGTGAATCGCGCGTAGAGCGCCGGCTCCTCGTACCAGCGGACGAAGGCCGCGACGATGACCCAGACGGTCGCCGCGTAGACCAGCAGGTCGGCACGGCCGAGCAGGAACGCCTGCCCGGCGATGGCCGCGACCACGGCGATGTACATGGGGTTGCGGACGTGACGGTAGAGGCCGCTGACCACCAGGTAACGGGTCGGGGCGATGGGCGCAGGCGTGCCGAGTCCGTCGGTCACGAACCGGGCAAAGAGGCGAACGAGCACGACGACGCCTCCTGCGATCAGCACCGCACCGAACGTTCGCAGGGCCGGGCTCGACCATGGCGGCGTGTGCTGGTCCCATCTGCTGATCGCCCAGGGAATCAGTCCGACGACGACCCCGGGCGCCAGTACGAAGTGGACGAGACTGATGACGGCCAGGCGCGCCCTTTCCACGGCCCTCACCCTCTCGACCCGACACTGGTCGACGTCGCGGCGGTCTCGATGACGACGTCCGCGGCGTTGGCGGGCCCGTCGACGGCGTCGTAGAGGCGCCGGACCCGGTCCGCGGCGGCCCGGTACTGCTCGTGGCGGAGCATGTCGTCGGCGACGGACGCAAGGCGGGAGGTGTGCGCGTCGCGCCGGGGAACGAGGCGCGCCGCTCCCCGGCGTTCGAGCAGCGCCACGTTCAGGTCCTGTTCGGGCTGCAGCGGGATGCCCAGCACCGGAGTGCCGGCCGCCATCGCGGTCTGCACGCTGCCCTGGCCGCCCGCCGTGATCGCCAGGTCCACCCGCGGCATCACCAGGTGACTGGGCAGGGTTCCGGCGACCATGACCCGCTTGCCGGCGAGGCCGGCAAGATCGTGCACGGTGGCGGAGACCAGCACCCGCACCTCGAGCGCGGCCAGTGAAGCGACCACGGCGCGAATGATGCGCGGCGAAGTCGACGTGATCGCGACGTAGACGATCGGCCCCGGCCGGTCGAGGAACTCTGCCACCGCTTCGGGCAGTGGGATGTCGAGTCGCGCGTAGAGGGGACCGGTGTAGCGCAGCCGGGTGCCGGGCCGGTACCCACGCCGGCCGGCCGGACGCCAGGACGACATCTCGGTGTCGGGGATCCCGAGGACCTCGGGTACCTCCGTCACCATCGCCAGGTCGCCCAGGACAAGGGCGGAAAGGCTCGGTACCGGTTCGATGCCGAGTTCCGCGGCAACCCGGTTGAAGCCCCGGCAGTAGAAACGGGTCCGCGGCAGCGCGGCGTTGGCGAGCCAGCGCATCACCCGCTCCGGCAGCGCGCGCAGGATCGGCCACGGGGGTTGGCTGGGTGCGGGCACCAGGCCGTGCTCGTACACGGGTGGAACCCAGCTGCCGTGGTCGGTCAGGACCGTCACACCGGCCAGCCGGCTCGACAGCATAGTGGTCAGCAGGAAGCCGGTGACGGCGACGGTGATGCCATGGGCCCTGAAGTACTCGGCCTCCGCGGCCACGTAGGAACGGATCTCCTCGTCGGTGTACATGCTCTGCCCGACGTGACCCATCCCAACTGCGGCGCGGACGAACTCGGCGCTGCGGCGGGCGTCCATGGGTGGTCCGACGATGTCGTAGTCGACGCCGGCGGCCCGGACCAGAGCCTCGTGCGTACCGCCGTGGGTGGCGACCCGAACCGGGATGCCCCGCTGCCGCAGGGCGCGGTGGATCTCGAGCATCCGGGTGGTCTCGGAAAGGTAGGCACACTGGGGAAGCAGGCAGATCACGGCGCCTCCTATGTTTCACGCAATATATTGGGTGCTAGTATGGTAATATATTGCACATGTCCACTGTCAAGACCTCGCCGTTCGGCATCGGCGCCGGATCCGAGCTGGAACTGCCGGTGCGGGCGTTCCGGACCGTACTGGTCCTCGCGCAGCGGCTCCGATACCTGATGGATGAACGCATGCGGGCCGACGGGCTGACCACCCAGCAGGCGGCGCTGCTCACGGCCGTGATCGCACTCGGCCGGCCCTCGGTGAGCGAGGCCGCCGCCGCGCTGGGCACGACGCATCAGAACGTCGCCCAGTTGGTGGCTGCGCTTCAACGCAAGGACTTCCTGCGCGTCGAGCCGGATCCGGGGGATCGGCGCCGGCGGCTGCTCGTGGCCACGGAGGCGAACGACACCTACTGGCGATCGCGAGACGAGTCCGACCTCGACGCCCTGCGCGCGTGGTTCTCCGCATTGTCAACGGCGGAGGTCGCCGGGCTGTGCGAGATGGCCGACCGCCTGCTGGTACACCTCGACGCGTCGTCTCCGGCCGCAGAACGAAGTGGACGAGGCTGACGATCGCCACCACCGCAAAGGGATGGCAGCGTGCGGCGTCGTTCACTCGGCGGTCGTCTGGGCAGCGGTGAACTGGCTGTTGTAGAGCTCGAAGTACGCGCCCCGCCGGGCGAGAAGCTCGGCGTGGGTGCCCTGTTCGACGATCGCACCGGACTCCATGACCAGGATCAGGTCGGCGTCGCGAATGGTGGATAGCCGGTGGGCGATGACGAAACTGGTCCGGTCGCTGCGCAGCGCCGCCATCGCATGCTGAACCAGCACCTCGGTGCGCGTGTCGACCGAACTCGTCGCCTCGTCGAGGATCAGCAGGGCCGGATCGGCGACGAAGGCCCGGGCGATGGTGATCAGCTGCTTCTCGCCTGCGCTGAGGTTGTCGCCTTCCTCGTCGATGACGGTGTCGTAGCCGTCGGGCAGCGAGTGGACGAAGCGGTCGACGTACGTGGCCTCGGCGGCGCGCCGGATCTGCTGGTCGGTCGCGTCGAGGTCGCCATAGGCGATGTTGTCGCGGATCGTCCCGCCGAGCAGCCAGCTGTCCTGGAGCACCATGCCGACCTGCGAGCGGAGGTCGTCGCGGCGCATCAGTGCGATGTCATGGCCGTCGAGGGTGATGCGTCCGGCGTCGAGCTCATAGAACCTCATGATCAGGTTGACCAGCGTCGTCTTGCCTGCTCCGGTGTGGCCGACGATGGCCACCGTCGTGCCCGGCTCGGCGACCAGCGAGAGGTCCTCGATCAGCGGTGCGTCGGGATCGTAGCTGAACGCGACGTGCTGGAACTCGACTCGGCCCTGCGGCTGCCGAACGTGCACGGGCTCGGCCGCGTCGGGGACCTGATCGGGCTCGTCGAGCAACTCGAACACCCGCTCGGCCGACGCGACGCCGGACTGCAGGAGGTTCGCCATGGACGCCAGCTGGGTCAGCGGCTGGGTGAACTGCTGGGAGTACTGGATGAAGGCCTGCACGGCCCCCAGGCTCATCGAGCCCGATGCAACCCGCAGTCCGCCGACGACCGCGATGGCAACGTAGTTGAGGCTGCCGAGGAACATCATCACCGGCCGGATCATGCCGGAGACGAACTGCGCGCCGAAGCTGGCCTGGTAGAGCTCCTCGTTCTTGGCCTGGACCGTGCGCTCCACGTCGTCGTGACGGCCGAACACCTTGACGATCTCGTGACCGGTGTAGGCCTCCTCGACCTGCGCGTTGAGCTCACCGGTGTGCCGCCACTGGTCGACGAAGTGCTTCTGCGACCGTCGGGCGATGACGGCGGTGAGGACCACCGACAGGGGGACGGTCACCAGGGCGATCAGGGCCAGCAGCGGGGAGAGCCAGACCATCATCGCCAGCACCCCGATGACGGTGAGCAGCGACTGGAGCAGCTGGCTCAGCGTCTGGGTCATGGTCTGCGAGACGTTGTCGATGTCGTTCGTCACGCGGCTCAGCACGTCGCCACGCGCGCTGTGGTCGACGTGCGAGAGCGGAAGACGGTTCAGCTTGTCCTCGACGTCCGCCCGTAGGCGGTACATGGTCCGCTGCACGACGCCGGCCAGCAGGTAGCCCTGGGCCCAGGAGAACAGCGACGCCCCCACGTAGAGGGCAAGCACCCCGAGCAGCACCCAGGTCAGCGCGGCGAAGTCGACGCCCCGACCGGGTGTGACATCCATGCCGGACACCATGTCGGCGAGGGTGTCGTCGCCGGCCGCTCGTAGTCCGTCGACGGCCTGCCGCTTGGTGGTGCCGGCGGGCAGTTGCCTGCCGATGAAGCCCGAGAAGATCAGGTCGGTGGCATGGCCGAGGACCCTGGGGCCGAGCACGTTGAGCACGATGCTGGCAACGGTCAGCCCGATCACCAGCAGGACACCGTTGCGCTCCGGCCGCAGCCGTCCGAGGAGCCGTGTTGCCGACGGCCCGAAGTTCAGGGCCTTCCGCGGCGGGCCCGTCAGGCCACCGAACGGGCCACCGGCGCGGCCCGCGGGCAGCGGCGCGCTGGGTCGAGCCGGCGCGACCGTCCTGGACGTGCTCACGCCGCCTCATCGGTGGACATCTGGGAGTCGACGATCTCGGCGTACGTCGGGCACGTCGCGACCAGTTCGGCGTGCGTGCCCAGGCCCACGACGGCACCACCCTCGAGGACGACGATCTGGTCGGCGTCGGCAATCGTGGACACGCGTTGGGCGACGATGAGGACGACCGCTGCGGCGGTGTGCGGACGAAGCGCGGCCCGCAGCCGTGCGTCCGTGGCCAGGTCGAGCGCCGAGAACGAGTCGTCGAAGAGGTAGACGTCCGGCTGCCGGACGAGCGCTCGCGCGATCGCGAGACGTTGTCGCTGCCCGCCCGAAACGTTGGTACCGCCCTGGGCGACGGAGGCGTCCAGCCGGTCGGGCATGGAATCGACGAAGTCGCGGGCCTGGGCCGTCTCCAGGGCGGCCCACAGCTCGTCGTCGCTGGCCTCGGGCTTGCCGTACCGCAGGTTGCTCGCGACCGTACCGGAGAACAGGTACGGCCGCTGGGGAACCAACCCGATCAACCCCCGCACCGCATCGGGCTCGGCATGGCGCACGTCGACTCCGCCCACCAGCACCGCGCCGGACGTGACGTCCATCAGGCGGGGGATCAGGTTGATCAGCGTGGTCTTGCCCGACCCGGTGCTGCCGATGATCGCCGTCGTCTGGCCGGGCTCGACCCGGAAGGAGACGTCGCGCAGGACGGGCTCCTGAGCGCCCGGGAAGATGAAGCCGGCGTTGCGGAACTCGAGCGTCGCGGGGCGGGTCGGCTCGGCGGCGGGAGCGGCGGGAGGACGGACGGACGGCTCGGTGTCGAGTACGTCGATGATCCGCTCGGCCCCCACGGCCGCGCGCGGCACCATGACGACCATGAACGTGGCCATCATCACCGACATCAGGATCTGCATGAGGTACTGCAGGAACGCGGTCAGCGCGCCGATCTCCATGGCACCGCTGTCGACCCGGTGCCCGCCGAACCACAGCACAGCC
>DASUYL010000051.1:0-10166 GCA_036377395.1 Jiangellaceae bacterium | reverse complement strand
AGCGGTGTCGGCCGGCGCGCCGCGTGCTCGGACACGTGCGACCTGGTCGCCGGTCAGCGGACCGTGAGCTCCGCCGACGGCGCGGGGAGCTCGACCCAGGTGTTGCCGGGAGAGAGCAGGAGGTCGTCGCCGCCGTCCGTGCGCAGTTGGAAGCGTTCGTTGACTCCCCCCTTCGACCAGGTACCGGTCACCGATCGGCCGCCGGACAGGGTGAGGAAGCTGCCGGAGGCGTCGACCAGGTCCAGGACGGGGACCGGTGCGCCGGAGCCTTCACCGATCCTGCGGGTTTCCGACTCGACCTCGAGGATCAGCACGTTCACGGCGCCGACCTGGGTGCCGTCGGTGGTGACGTGCGGACCCCAAGGCTGTTGTCGAAGGTAGCGACCGGTGGTGTCGTCGTAGGTCCAGGCCACGCTCCATCCCGGACCGTAGCCGATCTCCGCGGACGTTCCGGGCGCGCCGGCCAGCTCGGCCGAGCCGGGGTCCGCCTCGGCGGCGTAGGAGAAGTAGGGCTCCGGTGCGGCGGTGAACTCCGACAGGTCCAGCAGCACCAGCGGCTTGGCGAACACGTCGTCGGGCCGAGGCCGGGTGCGGTCCTGGACGTAGGCGCCGGAGCCGCTCACCCGCAGCGTGCCCAGGTCGTCCACGTCGGCCGTCGCGTCGACGTAGTCGACGACCCACTGCGCGCCCATGGTGTTGCCGAACACCGGCGCCATCGGCCCGAGCAACGGCGCATCCGGCGGGCGGACGGAGCGGACCGGCCCGACCGTTTCCGGGATGTCGGAGTGGAACACCGCGGCCAGTCGGGTGTAGGCGACCCCGATCGGCTCCACGAACACGATGTCGGCCCGGTCCACGCCGACCTGAGGGTGGGCCTGCCGGACGTCGGAGACCTTGAGCGCGACGGCCGGGTGGTCCAACGCCGTCATGTCCGCGACGGCGATCCCGGTCAGCGGGGCGCGGGACGGCGCCGGCGTCTCGGGGATCTCGGCCTGGGGAACCGGCGCCGGCGTCGTGCCCGTCACCGCGAAGGCGACCATGACCGCCACGGCGACCATCGCGAACACGACAACGACGATCTCACTCCTCCTCGGACCGCGAGCCATGCCGCCACTCTCCTCCGGGCACGAGAACGTCCCTGTCCTCATTGTCTTGGACGAGAGACGAGGCTTCGAGGGCCGAAGGGCTCCATCGGGTGGGTCCAATGTCGGGCAGTCTGCGCTGGAGGCAGTGGTCAGCACTTCGGGTCGATACGGAGGACCGACGCGGCCGCTCGATGCACCAAAGCTCCCAGCATTTGCAGCACCTTGGCCGTCTGCCGTGGGACTTTCGTCTCTACCTGCGCGCCTCCGGTCGCCGGGACGCTGAAAGCAGAGCTGAACAGCCGCTTCGCGCCGCCGGAGGCCGAGTATGGACTGGACGCCGATTCGCAAGACCGAAGCGCTGCGGGTAACGCCTCACCTTGCGGACTATGCGCGTACACGCCAGGAGTTCTCCTGGGCCGCCGCCCGCCGGGAGTTGGCCGGCTTGCCCGGCGGGCGCGGTCTGAACATTGCCTATGAGGCGGTCGACCGCCATGCGAACGGCTCCAGCGCGGCGAAGGTGGCCCTTCGGTGCCGGGACCGGCGCGGTGACATCACCGACGTGAGCTACGCGGACCTGCAGCGGCAGACCAACAGGTTCGCCAACGTCCTTCGCGGACTGGGGGTGGGCCGCGGCGACCGAGTCTTCTCGCTGATCGGCAGGGTTCCCGAGCTGTACGTCTCTGCTCTGGGGACCCTGAAGAACGGCAGTGTGTTCTCCCCCTTGTTCCCGGCGTTCGGTCCGGAGCCCGTGCGGCAGCGGCTGCACCTCGGGGATGCGGCGGTCCTCGTCAGCACGCCCGACCTGTACCGGCGCAAGGTCGCGGCTGTCCGGGACACCCTGCCGAACCTGCGTCATGTGCTGCTCGTCGGTGCCGGGGAGCAACCCGCGACGGTCGACCTGCGGGCCGCACTCGCTGTCGCGAGCGACGAGTTCGAGATCCCACCCACCGACCCGACCGACATGGCGCTGCTGCACTTCACCAGCGGCACGACCGGCATGCCCAAGGGCGCCGTGCACGTCCACGAAGCGGTGGTGGCCCACCATGCGACGGCAGCGTTCGCGCTCGACCTTCACCACGACGACGTCTTCTGGTGTACGGCCGACCCGGGCTGGGTGACCGGTACGTCGTACGGCATCGTCGCGCCGCTCACGCACGGCTGCACGGTCGTCGTGGACGCGGGCGACTTCGACGCCCGCAGCTGGTACGGGGTGCTGGAGGATCAGCGGGTCACGATCTGGTACACGGCGCCGACCGCCCTACGCATGCTCATGCGACAGGGTGCCGATCTGGCCAAGGAGTTCGACCTGTCCAATCTGCGGTTCATCGCCAGCGTCGGCGAGCCGCTCAACCCCGAGGTCGTGGTCTGGGGCCAGGAGGCGTACGGGATGCCGGTTCACGACAACTGGTGGCAGACGGAGACCGGTGCGATCATGATCGGCAACTACGTCGCCGTCGACGTGCGCCCAGGCTCGATGGGCCTGCCGATGCCGGGAGTCGAGGCCGGGCTGCTCGGACGTGGCGAGGACGGCCGCGCGGCCGTCGTGGACGACGACGTGGACGTCATCACGGAACCGGACGTCGTCGGCGAGCTGGCGCTGCGGCCGGGATGGCCGTCGATGTTCCGCGGCTACCTCCATGACCAAGCCCGGTACGCCAGGTGCTTCGCCGCCGGCTGGTACCTCACCGGCGACCTCGCCCGTCGCGACGCTGACGGCTACTACTGGTTCGTGGGCAGGGCCGACGACGTCATCAAGTCGGCCGGTCACCTGGTCGGTCCGTTCGAGGTCGAGAGCACGCTGATGGAGCACGACGCGGTCGCCGAGGCGGGCGTGATCGGGAAGCCGGACCCGGTGGCGGGCGAGATTGTCAAGGCTTTCGTCGCGCTGCGACCGGGTTGGGAACCCAGCGACGAGCTGCGACTGGACCTGATCGCGTTCGGCCGTCGCAGGCTCGGCGCGGTTGCCCCCAAGGAGATCGAGTTCAGCCAGCAGATGCCGCACACCCGCAGCGGCAAGGTGATGCGCCGCCTGCTCAAGGCCCGCGAGTTGGGTCTGCCCGAGGGCGACATCTCGACTCTGGAGCGTGCGTGATGACCGCTGACGGGCCGGCGAACGAGACTCGAGCAAAGCACCACCGGGAGCTGCTTCAGCAGATGTTGCGGATCCGGCGGTTCGAGGAGAAGTGCGCGGAGCTCTACAGCGCCGCCAAGATCCGCGGCTTCCTCCACCTCTACGTGGGAGAGGAGGCCGTGGCGGTGGGTGCCGTCGGCGCGCTCCGGCCCGAGGAAGCTCTCGTGTCGACCTACCGCGAACACGGCCACGCCCTCGCTCGGGGTGTTCCGATGGAGTCGGTCCTGGCAGAGATGTACGGGCGGTCGACCGGATGTAGTCGTGGCCGCGGAGGCTCGATGCACCTGTTCGACGCCGCCCGCCGCTTCTACGGCGGCAACGCGATCGTCGGCGGTGGCCTCCCGCTGGCGATCGGCCTCGGTCTGGCCGATCGCATGCAGGGCAGGCGTCAGGCCACGGCTTGCTTCTTCGGAGAGGGGGCCGTCGCCGAAGGCGAGTTCCACGAGTGCATGAATCTCGCCTCGCTGTGGCGGCTTCCGGTGCTCTTCGCGTGCGAGAACAACCGCTACGCCATGGGAACGGCACTGGCTCGCAGTCACGCGCAGACAGATCTGGCGCTGCGGGCGTCCTCGTACGGAATGCCGGCCTGGCCGGTGGACGGAATGGACGTGATCGCGGTCGAGGAGGCGGCGCATCGGGCGCTCGCGGTGGTCCGTGACGGCGGCGGGCCGTGCTTCCTGGAGCTGCGGACCTACCGGTTCCGGGCCCACTCCATGTACGACCCGGATCGGTACCGCGACAAGGCCGAGGTCGAGCAGTGGAAGGTGCACGACCCGATCGACGGGCTGATCGGCCGCATGCGCACCGACGGCGACCTCACCGACAGCGACCTCGAGGCCATCGAGCGCGAGCTGTCCGACGAGCTCGCCGCCGCGATGGAGGCCGCGGAGGCAGGCCCGCTGGAGCCGGTCGAGGACCTCACCCGATTCGTCTACTCGGAGCGGTCATGACCACCACGGAGACCACATACCGCGAGGCGCTGCGCGTAGCGATCCGGTCGGCGCTGACCCGCGACGACCGGGTGTTCCTGATGGGCGAGGACGTGGGGCGGTACGGCGGTTGCTTCGCGGTCAGCCTCGGGCTTCTCGAGGAGTTCGGACCGGAGCGGATCCGGGACACGCCCTTGTCGGAGTCGGCATTCGTCGGCGCCGGCATCGGTGCCGCCCTCGGCGGGATGCGGCCGATCGTCGAGATCATGACGGTCAACTTCAGCCTGCTGGCGCTCGACCAGATCGTCAACAACGCGGCAACCCTCCTGCACATGTCGGGTGGCCAGCTCAATGTGCCGATGGTGATCCGGATGACGACCGGCGCCGGCCGCCAACTCGCTGCACAGCACTCACACAGCCTGGAAGGGTGGTACGCCCACATCCCGGGTCTGCGGATCGTCGCACCCGCGACGATCGAGGATGCGCGTGGCATGCTCTGGACCGCTCTGTGCGACCCCGATCCAGTGATCATGTTCGAGCACGGGACCCTCTACGCGATGAGCGGCCCGCTCGACGACGCGGTGCAGGCCGTGGACATCGACAAGGCCGTCGTTCGCCGGCCTGGCCGCGACGCCACGCTGATCACCTACGGCGGCACCCTCAGGATCTCACTGCTGGCGGCCGAGGAACTCGCAGGCGAGGGTGTGGAAGTCGAGGTCATCGACCTGCGGTCGCTCCGTCCGCTCGACGACGCGACCCTGCTCGACTCCGTCACCCGCACCCACCGTGCGGTCGTCGTCGACGAAGGTTGGCGCAGCGGCAGCCTTTCCGCCGAGATCAGTGCCCGGATCACCGAACAGGCGTTCTTCGACCTCGACGCTCCGGTCGAGCGGGTTTGTTCGGAGGAGGTGCCGACGCCGTACGCCAAGCACCTGGAAGAAGCTGCGCTCCCCCAACCGAGCGACATCGTCGACGCCGTTCGGAGGGCGACCCGCGATGGCCGATGAGAGCTTCGACTTCACCATGCCCTCGCTCGGTGCGGACATGGACGAGGGCAAGCTCGTCGAATGGCTGGTCAAGCCCGGAGATGTCGTCGCCAAGGGCGACATCGTGGCGGTCGTCGACACGGCCAAGGCCGCCATCGAGGTGGAGTCCTTCCGTGGCGGCGTCGTCGAGCGGCTCCTGGTGGAGCCGGGCACGACGGTCGCGGTCGGTACGCCACTCGCCACCCTCTCCGCGCGCGGGGCGCCGGCGGAGCTCCGCCCATCCGCGCCGGAGATAGTCCCCGAGCCGGAGATAGTCCCCGAACCGGCTGCCGCTCCCCGGCGACCCGTGGTCGAGCCGGCGCCGGCTCCGCAGCGGCCGGTGCCGGCCGCGGGCCCACTCATCCGCAAGCTCGCGGCCGGTCTCGATGTCGATCTCCGGGCGGTGCGCGGATCCGGCCACCGTGGCGCGATCACCCGCGCCGACGTCAAGATGGCCGCCGACGCACGGTCCGCGCGGCCCTCCTACAGGATCTCGCCGTATGCCCGGCGGCTGGCCGACGAACTCGGCGTGGACCTCGCTGCGGTCCACGGCACCGGCAGAGACGGCGCCATCCGATCCGACGACGTCCGGGCAGCGGCCAGCGTGCCACCTGTGCCCACCGCCCAACCGGTAAAGACCACGGCGCCGGACACCGCGGCCCAAAAGGCCGCCGCGATGCGGCAGGTGACAGCACGACTGATGGCCAGGTCGAAACGGGAGATCCCGCACTACTACCTGAGCACCACCGTGGACGTCACCGACGCCCTTGCGTGGCTGCGCGGACGCAACCGCGAGCTTCCCGTACCCGAACGCATCCTTCCGGCGGCTCTGTTCCTCCGGGCCACCACGCTCGCCGCACTCCGTGTTCCTGCGCTCAACGGTTACTGGGTCGACGACCACTTCGTCGACGGCGAGGGGGTCAAGCTCGGTGTCGCGGTCTCACTGCGGGGCGGCGGGCTGGTCACACCGGCGATCGCCAACGCCCACGAGCTGGGCCTGGCCGAGCTGATGACCGCGCTGCGCGACCTGGCCACCCGGGCGCGAAGCGGGCGCCTGCGGGGCTCCGAGATGACCGGCGGCACGATCACGGTGACCAACCTGGGCGACCTCGGTGTCGATGCGGTGTACGGAGTGATCTTCCCACCTCAGGTGGCGCTGGTCGGCGTAGGCAAGGTCGTCTCCCGACCCTGGGCTGTCGACGGCCTGCTCGGGGTCCGGACCGTCACCACCCTGACTCTGTCTGCCGACCACCGCGCCACCGACGGAAACACGGGGGCCCGGTTCCTCGATGCGATCGATCAGGCACTTCACCAACCGGACATGTTGTGGGAGGGATCACGATGACACCCGAGGAAGCGCGTACGACGGTCCGCGAAGCGCTGCGACAGGTTGCACCCGACGCCGAGGTCGACGGCCTCCCGCCCGATACGTCGCTGCGGGACACGCTCGAGCTGGACTCGCTCGACTTCGAGGCCCTGATCGTGCAGCTCAGCGAACGGTCGGGCAGGCGGATCGACGAGGACGACTACCCGCAACTCACCACCGTCGGCAGCTGTGTCGACTACCTGGTGAGCCGAGGTGGGTGACCGGTCATGGGCCGGCGGCCGTCGGAGCGACAGAGACACCCGTCGGCGGGGTTGACGGAAGTCGCCGTGGACGGATATCCGATCGTGCCGATCGTGGGTCATGCGAGCCGTGGATCGCTTTCCCTCTCCGCCTCCGCCGCCTCCATCTCCTCCTCGACGGGTGCCATGCTCAGGATGTCGGCTCACCCATCGCATGCGTAGGGACTTTGGTCGCGAGCCGTGCGGGCCGAAAGTCCCTCCCCGCTCGTGGCATGGGCATCGGGACGCTGTACGGACTCGACGAAGGCGTGGATCTCCTTCCGGACTTCGTGGTCGTTCCCCAGGAACAGGTGGCCGCCGCGCTCGATCGTCACCAGCCGTGCGCCCGGGATGCGTTGCGCAGCTACGGTCGCGAACGCGTACGGCGCCAACGGGTCGTCCTTGGCGCTGATGACCAGCGTGGGGACGGTGAGCTGCTCGAACGGGAACCGGTCGGCGACCGGGTTCCCGACGAAACCGTCGAACACGGCACCATCCCGCCGGGGCCTGAAAGGGAATAGCAGGTTGCGGATCCCCTGAAGCGCTTCCCGCTCGTCCGGCGTGGGCCGATACCCCCGGGGGAGGCCCATCATGCGGGCGTACGCCATGGGCATGAGCACCTTGAACGCCCAGAACGAGCGGTCGGCGCCGTAGGCGACTCGGAACACCGGTGCGAGGACCTTGTTCGCGGTGACCCCACCGCCCAGCCGGGCGCTGGCGAGGATCAGCGCGACGACGCGGGCGGGGTGGCGAATCGCCAGTTCGAGCACCGAGGCCGAGCCCGCGGAGAAGCCCATCACCACGGCCTGGTCGACGCCGAGATGATCGAGCAACAGCGTGTACGCGTCTGCCTGATCCGCCGGCGATGCGTCTCGCGGAAGCGCAGAGCCGAAATAGCCGAAGCGGGACGGGGAGATGACGCGGAATCCTGGCCGGGTCAGCTTCGACCACCATCCCTCCACGCCGTCGGCGTGGCATCCCAGAACTCCGTGAGCCAGCAGTAGCGGCGGACCAACCCCCTGCACGGCGTACTCGACGGGGCCGAACCGGGTGTCGAGCGACTCCGACGGCACCGCGGCAATGCGTGCTCTGGCCCGCCGCATGTCATGCTCGTATCCGCGCTTCATGGTCACCGCGCTCCCGACACCGTGGTCACCGGTGCCGATGCCCCGAGCTCCTGCAGCGCGGCCCGCACACCGGCCGCGAAGACCTCGACGTCGGGGCACGCATCCCGGTCCGCCACGGCGGCGAGGTTGAACTGACCCGCGTAGGAGAGTGCACCGACGCCGAGGGTGAGGTTGCCGGTGAGCGGCACCATCGGGAACACCTCGAGTAGCGGCGCCCCGGCCAGGTAGAGCGGCACCGGCGGGCCGGGCACGTTGGCCACATACGCGTTAGCCCACGGTTGACGAGCCAGGACGTGCAGGAAGGCGCGCTGGATGACGCTGTTCCGTAGCAGCGTCCCGCCTGGGGGGCGATGCTTGCTCTTCCGCCGCCTGGTCTCGGCTGCGATCAGCCGCAGCCTCCGAGCCGGATCGAGCACCCCGATCGGTAGTGGGATCACCATCATCCCGTCCAGGTTCCCCTCCGCCCTGCCGTGCTGCCCTTGATGCAGCGACACGGGCACGTAGGCGCGGAGCACGACGTGGTCGACAGGTTCTCCTCGGTCGCGCAGCAGATCGTGCAGGCCGCCGGCGACGGCCGTCATGAGCACGTCGTTGATCGTCGCGTCGTGTGCGTCTGCGACGTCTCTGACGCGGTCGATGCTGCCGCGGATGACGGCGAGCCTGCGATCCGATCCGATCGGACGGTTGAGGCTGGTCCGAGGTGCGCGCCCCTCGGCAAACGTCTCGCGCAGCGCCGGCAGCGCGACCCGCACCCGACGCGCGGCGGCCACCGGGTGGGAGATCGTCGAGAACGCTCGGCGGAGTGAGTCGCGACGCCGCCGGAGGTTGTCGTCGAACAACTGCCGCGTCGACGGCGCGGGGACCGGCGTCCACGGCGGCGCCGGCCCAACCGGCACATCCGGGACCGCATCGAGGAAGGCACCGAGCGTGGCCACGCCGGCGACGCCGTCCGCCACGGCATGGTGCATCTTCATGAACATCCCGACCCGGCCGTCGGTGAGTCCCGGAAGAAACCACATCTCCCACAGCGGCCGCGACCGGTCCAGCCGGCGCCGGCGCAGGGCCTCGACGGTCCGCAGGAGCTGCGCCTCGTCGGCCGGCTCCGGAAGCGGAAGGACCCGCACGTGATCGCCGAGCTGGAAGGCCGGGGCGTCGACCCACAACGGCCAGCCCAGGCCGCGCCGCGGCACGTAGAGCACCTGGCGGAACCGACGGACGAGATGCAGGCGGCTGTCGATCGCCGCGCGCACGGCGTCGATCCGGAACCGGCCGTTCGCATCGAGCAGTCTGCTGCCGTCCATGATGGCCAGCGCACCGATGTCCTGCGGCCAGCCGAACTCATCCGGCCACAGCATGCTCAGATCCATTGCACTCAGCCGTTCCATGACCGCTCACCTCACCTCGCGGCCAGCGTCGGTTCCGGCCGGGACACGGGACAGGGTCGAAGGACCCTCCCTGTCGCGTCGGAAGTCTCGACCAGCCCGGCGACTGCGGCGCCCCCGGACAGCCTTGTGGGTGGCGTCCGCCAGGACGACCGCCACCGGTGCCGTCAGCGCCAGTGCCCATCCCAGTGCCGGAGGCGGGCTCCCACCGAGTACGCCGGCAAGCGGCGGTGCCAGGAACACGGCCAGCAGCACGAGCTCGACGGCCACCGCCCCGATCAGCAAGGGGTTGCTCCTCAGGTCGATCCGACCGACCCACCGTGTCTCGCTGCGACATGCGAAAGCGTTGCCCAGCTGGCCGAGCACGACGGCAGCGAAGGCCGCGCCGGAGGCGGCGGCCAGCACGGCCGGCGAGGGCTCCGAGCCGACGACCCAGCCGGCGGCGGCAAGGGTCGCGAGGAACGCAGCCATCTCGACGATCGCCTCCGCCGGGCCCAGAACTCCGAAGACGCGCCGCAGTAATGGCCCGTCGACCAGCGGTCCGGTCCGCGGCGGCGTCCGCATCGTGGTGTGACTCGCCGGCTCTGCCCCCAGGGCGAGCGCCGGGAGCAGATCGGTGCCGATGTCGAGGGCGAGGATCTGCAGGACGGTGAGCGCCAACGGGATGGAACCACCGCTGATCGCCCAGATGACGAACGGCGTCAACTCCGCGACGTTGTCGGTGAGGTGGTAGGTCAGGAAGCGGCGGATGTTGACGAAGGTCGCCCGCCCCTGCTCGACACCCGCGACGATGCTGGCGAAGGCATCGTCCAGGAGCACCAGGTCGGCTGCCTCCCGGGCGACGTCCGTCCCGGAGACGCCCATGGCGACCCCGATGTCGGC
>DASUYL010000050.1:0-13109 GCA_036377395.1 Jiangellaceae bacterium | reverse complement strand
TGGCAGCCAGCGTCTCGTTCGTCCCGCCGGAGGTAGGGCAGCCGTCGGAGTGGCCGGTACCCGGTGACTCCGCATGCACGACCGCGAATCCACGCGGCACCCACCTCGACTCGAACGCCGTACTGATCGTCGGGCTGGTGTTGAACGCCGCCCAGAACGGAGTCGCCGGACGCGACGACGGCGGGAAGCCGAGCTCATGGTCGACGGCCCAGTTGCTGTATTCCGGTGCGAACCCGGCGTAGTACGGGCTGTCCTCGAAGACGACCGGCACCTTCAGGCCGTCCGTGAGCACCTCACTCGGCGCGCTGAAGTCGGCGTGGATCCGGTCGAGCTCGCCGTCACCATCGCTGTCGAACGACCCCTCGACCCACACCTCACCGCTGTACCAGTCAGCGGGGTTGGTCGAGAAGACGGCCTGCGCCAGGCCATTGACGAAGGTCGGGACCGCCGGCGCCAGCGTCTCGGTCGTCACGGTGTGCGGCGCCAGCGCCGACGCGGGGCTCGCAGCTACCGCAGCCGCCAGGGCGGTCGTCGCAACGGAACCTGCCAGAAGTCGAGTTCTCATGCCTGTTCGCCTCACAGGGATCGCCCGATAGATCGAACCCCTGCATCATTGCGGCGCGGGAGCCGGAAGGGCAACAGCAGGGCGGCCGGCATCGAGCCACGCGGCACTGAAACGGTGCCGGTCGATCGCTTCGCGGACGAATCCGCCTCATGACGGCCCGCCGAGCGCGCCTCGGTGGCGCACTCGTCAGCGCAGAAGTCGCGAACTGCAGGTCGTCGTGCCTGCCGCGGTCCCGTGCGCCGGTGAACTCAGGCCTTGGCCGCGGAGGCAGACGAACCGGGCGTCGCCATGTCCGCAGGGGCGTGCTGGCGGCGGCTGCCGATAAGGAACGGCACTGCGGCAAGCTGGAAGAGGGCTCCGAGGACGAACGACGTCGAGTAGCTGTAGACGTCGGCCGCCCGCCCGAGCACCGGCTGGATGACCACGCCCCCGCTGCTGTCCATGAGGGAGTCGAACGACAGCACGGTCGCGCGCTGCTTCGACGGGATCATGTCGTTCAGGTATGCCTGCCGGATGGGCATCTCGGCCGCGAAGACCAACCCCCAGAGCACCAGCAGTACGAGGGCGAGCCAGAAGACGCCGACCAGGCCGAGCAGAGCCAAGATGACGGCGCTGACCGTTCCGCTCAGGATCAACGCGGTGGTCCGCTTGCGGAACAGACCCCGAACCCTTGGTGCCGCGTAGCCTCCGAGTATCTGCGACCCGGCGAGGATGGCCGCGGCGAGGCCGGCGACGGAGTACGCCTGTGGATCGCCGTAGAGCTCCAGCAGGTATGGCTGAAGCGCGTAGAACGTGTAGACACCGACACCTCCGGCGAACGGCGCGGCCAGCATGACGTACCGGACGGGCGGATTCTTCAGCCCGTGCTCCAGCGATGCCGCCAACACTTCGCGCATCGCGCGCAGCGGGCTGGTCGCCGGCTCGGGCGTGAAGCCCAGATCCTTCATGAGCCGGTACGCGACCGCGAACATCGTCAGCAGAACGCCCACTCGCACGAGGAACGGCACGCCGAGCGATGTCGCCTGGGCGATGACGCCGCCGAGGACGGACCCACCCAGCATGGCGACGCCGGACACCATCTGACCGCGTCCGAGAACGGCCTCCAGGCTGCCCCGGTACTCCGCATGGTCCAGGGCGTCGACCAGCCAGGCCTCGACCGCGCCGGAGAAGAACGTGAACCCCAGACCGATCAGCACGGAAACGACCGCCCATGCCCAGAACGGCGCGCTGACCTGCCACATCACGTAGTAGAGGAACGTCGACGCGGCCAGCGTCATCGTGCCCAGAAGGTACGAGGTCCGCCTCCCCCACGTGTCGGCCACCACGCCGGTCGGAACCTCGAAGATCACCATGCCGGCAGTGAAGAAGGCGTTCGCCGCGAACGCCTCGAGGTTGGTCAGCCCGGCGTCGAGGAGAAAGAGGGTGTTGATCCCCCAGATGAAGGAGGCGGCCAGGGTGTTCCCGAGTAGCAGGGTGAGATAGGTGCGCTGGATGCGACGAGCCAGCCGATTCATCGTGGCCGGCCAGCCGGTCCGGCACCTGCGGGGCGGATGACCACGAACCCAGCATGCCGGGCGCTCCGGACAGCGGCCTCGGCGAACCTGTGAGTCGCCGACCATCGCCTGAACGGCGCGCACGTTTCACAATGTCCACAGAGGTGACCGCGATGACCACTACCCGCACCGAGGCGGTCCGCGAGTACATCAGGGGCGCCCTGTGGCTGCTGCCCGTTCTCGCCGTCGGCGTCGCCCTCGTGGCCGGCATCACCCTGACCGTCGTCGAGGTCCCGGAGGGTTCCTTCCTCGACGTCCTGGTGTTCCAGGGGACGCCGGACGACGCACGCACACTGCTGTTCGGGATCGCCGGGTCGGTCATCACGGTGATGGCGGTGATGCTCGGCCTCACGGTGGTTGCGCTTCAGTTGTCGTCCACCCAGTTGTCGCCGCGCCTGCTGCGCAACTTCCTGCAAGACCGGCCCAACCAGGTGGTGCTGGCCATCTTCGTCCTGACGTTCACCTATTCCACCGGTGGACTGTTCACGGTCGGTATCTCCAGCGGCGAGCGAATCGAGGACTACCCGCGGTTGGCTGTGACCGGCGCCTTGTTCCTGCTGTTTGCGAGCCTGTTCGCGCTGGTCTACTTCGTCCACCACCTGGCTCACTCGATCCAGATCGACGCGATCCTCAAGCGCATCGAGGCCACCACACTGCGGAGTATCGACGCGAGGCTTCCGGGCCGCGGCCATCCGGCCGCCGAGTTCGCCGAGCCTCCGAAGTGGGCGGTTGCGCTGGCAGCACCGTCGTCCGGCTATGTGCAGACACTTCATCCGGAGAAGGCTCTGATCGCGGCGGAGGCCGACGACGTCGTCGTCCGGTACGTCCCACGGGTCGGTGATCATGTCGTGGCCGGACTTCCCCTCGCGTGGGCCTGGCGGGTGGCGTCCCAGCTGCCGGCTCCCGACTCCGCACGGCTGCGACCGTTCGTGGTCCGGGCCGTTCGGATCGGCTTCGAACGCACGCACGAGCAGGACGCCGCGCTCGGGATACGTCAGCTCGCCGATGTCGCCTCGAAGGCCCTCTCCCCCGCGATCAACGACCCGTACACCGCCGTCCAGGTCGTCGACCGGCTCACGGTCGTCCTCACCAGGCTTGCCGCTCACCCGCTCGGCGACGCGGTCGTTTCGGGCCCGACGGGTGCCGTCCGGGTCATCGCACCCGGCATCCCGTTCGACGAGTACGTGAAGCTCTGCTGTGCCCAGATCCGCCGGTTCGGATGTCGGGAACCGGCAGTGGTGCGCCGCCTGCTGCGGATGCTCGACCTCGCCGGGGTGATGTGCGAGGCCGACCCCGTCCGGCGGGACGTCCTCGCACGCAACGTCCGGCTGGTTCTCGACGACGCAGAGCGAGCCATCGTCCAGCCCGACGACTTCGACATCATCCGCAGCGAAGGCAAGGCGGTGCTGGAGCGCCTCAGGTCCTAGGGTGCGGGCATGCGCTTCGACCAGCACACCCTGGTGCTCCTCGTCACGCCGCCGGATGCGCCGGGCCTGCCCGACGACGAGGCCGCAGCCGTGCAGGACGCCCACCTGGCCAGCCAGGCGGACCTCTATGACAAGGGCCTCCTGCTGGCCGCCGGCCCTTTCGACGGCCAGGACGACGTCCGGCTGCGGGGAATCGCGATCCTCAGCGTTCCGCCCGACGAAGCGCGCCGGCTCTATGCCGCCGACCCCGCCGTCCAAGCAGGTCGTCTCGCCGTCCAGGCGATGACCTGGTTGGTGCCCAGCGGCACGGTCTCCTTCGACTGTGGCCGACTCCCCCGGTCGATGGACGATGCTGCCGACACCGGTGACTGACAAGCGCCGGCACTGGGGAGCTGACCGAGGCGGTCAGCCATCACCGTAGAAGACCCGCTCCACGACGGCCCGCGCGCGCCGTGCCACCTTGCGGTAGTCGTCGACGAACTCGGCGCTGCGTCCGGGTGCGTATCCGAGCACCCGCGACACCGCGGTCAGGGCGCGCGGGTCACGCGGCATGGCATCCGACGCCCGGCCGGACACCAGCACCACCGCGTTGCGGATCGCCGTCGCCGTGCGCCACGCCGCCAGCAACACCGTCCGGTCGTTCTCGCCGAGCAGGTCGGCGCGCACAGCCGCCTCCAAGGCGTGCGGGGTCCGGGTGGTCCGCAGGCCATCCACGGAGGCGGCGTGCCGCAGCTGCAGGAGCTGCACCGTCCACTCCACGTCGGCCAGCCCGCCCGGACCCAACTTGAGGTGGGTCGAGGGATCGGCTCCCCGGGGCAGCCGCTCGGACTCGACCCTGGCCTTGATCCGGCGGACTTCCCGCACCTGGGCATCGGTCAGCCCGCCGTCGGGCCACCGCATCGGGTCGGCGAGACCGAAGAAGCGCTCCAGCAGGGCGCGGGGCCCGCACAGCGGCGACGCCCGTAGGAGGGCCTGGCGCTCCCACACCTCGCCCCATCGCTGGTAGTAGGCGGCATAGGCGGCCAGCGTCCGCACCAACGGGCCCTGGCGACCTTCCGGCCGCAAATCGGTGTCGAGGGTGAGTGCCGGCTCGGGGGAGGGCAGCGCCATCAGGCGACGTAGCTCGTTGGCGACGGCCAGCGCGTCGTCCGTGGCTTCCTGCTCGTCCGCACCGTCGAGGGGTTCATGGACGAAGAGGACGTCGGCGTCGGATGCGTACCCCATCTCGTGCCCGCCCAACCGGCCCATGGCCACCACGGCGACCGTCGTCACCAGCGGTTGGCGGCGCTCCGCCTCGATCGCCCGGACCGCTGCCTCGAGGGCACCGGCCAGGCTCGCGCCCGCGATCGCGGTGAGTGCCTCGCCCACCCGCTCGGCGGAGAGCAGGCCCACGATGTCGGCCGTCGCCACCCGCACGAGCTCGCGGCGGCGCATGGCCCGCACGACGCCGGCGGCCGTCACCGGATCGTCGTGTCGGGCGACGCCGGCCAGCACCTCGGCCTCCAGCGGCGAACGTTCCCGCGGGACGAGCTCCGCGTCGTCACCGAGCATCGTCACCGCCTCCGGCGCATGCAGCAGCAACTCGGTGGCGTAGCGGCTGGAGGCGAGCACCTTGGCCATGCGCTCCGCGGCGGCTCCCTCGTCGCGCAGGAGCCGCAGGTACCAATGCGTCTCCCCCAGCTCGTCGCTGACCTTGCGGAATCCGGCCAGGCCCGCGTCCGGCTCGGGAGCATCGGCGAACCAGCCCAGCATCACCGGAAGCAGCGTGCGTTGGATGGCAGCGCGTCGCGACACTCCACCGGTGAGTGCCTCGAGGTGGCGGAGCGCCCCGGCCGGATCGGCGTAGCCGAGTGCCTCGAGCCGCTGGCGGGCCGCCTCCGGCGTCAGCCGGGCGTCGTCACCGGGCAACCTGGCCACCGCGGTCAGCAGCGGGCGGTAGAACAGCTTCTCGTGCAGCCGGCGTACCTCCAGGGAATGCCGGCGCCAGGTGTCGACCAGCTCCCGCACCGGCTCGCGCATCCCGAGCGAGCGCCCGAACCGCCAGAGGTCCTCCTCCGAGCGCGGCAGCACGTGGACCCTGCGCAGCCGCTCCAGCTGCAGCCGGTGCTCGAGCGTGCGGAGGAAGCGGTAGGCCTCGTCGAGGACGGCGCCGTCGGCCCGTCCGACGTATCCACCTCGCGTCAGCGCCGCGAGCGCGGTCAGCGTCGTGCCGGACCGCAGCGAGTCGTCGGCACGTCCGTGGACGAGTTGGAGGAGCTGGACGGCGAATTCGACGTCGCGCAGGCCGCCCGGGCCCAGCTTGAGCTGCCGGTCGACCTCGGCCGGCCGGATGTGCTGCTCGACCCGGCGGCGCATCGACCGGACGTCGTCGACGAAGCCGTCACGATCCGCGGCGGTCCAGATCAGCGGCCGGATCGCGGAGACGTAGGCGTCGCCGAGGGCGGCGTCGCCCGCGACCGGCCGGGCCTTCAGCAGTGCCTGGAACTCCCACGTCTTGGCCCAGGTCCGGTAGTACGCCAGGTGGCTCGCCAGTGTCCGCACCAGCGGTCCGGCGCGGCCCTCGGGCCGCAACGCGGCATCCACCGGCCAGATCGTCCCTTCGGCCGTGTGCTCCGAGCACACGCGGATCAGACTCGCGGCGAGTTCCGTCGCGGTACCGAGTGCCGCCTGCTCGTCCGCACCGTCCGCAGCCTCGCCGACGAAGACGACGTCGACATCGGAGGCGTAGTTCAGCTCCCGACCGCCGCACTTCCCCATTGCGATGACGGCGAGCCGGCACCGCGCCGCCGCCGGCACACCCGCCCGGGCCACGGCCAATGCGGCCTCGAGCGTCGCTGCGGCCAGGTCGGCGAGTTCGGCGGCCACGACGGCGACGTCGAGACCGTCGGCGAGGTCGAGCGCAGCCAGGACCAGCAGTTGGCGACGGTACGACACACGCAGCGCGTCGAGCTCGGCACCCGCCGCGAGGGGCTCCGGCTGCTCCGGGTCGGCACCGACGGCACGCAGCATCGACGCCTTCACCTCGGTCGCAGCCGGACGATCGGACGGGTCGAGTCCGTGCAGCATCCGCCAGTGATCGGGGTGCCGCACCAGGTGGTCGCTCAGCGCGGCGGACAACCCGAGGACGGCGACGAGCCGGGCCCGAAGCGACTCGTCGTCGCGAAGCGCGGCGACGAGTGCGTCGGCGTCCGGCGCCGCGTCGACCAGTCTTCCCAGACCGGCCAACGCCCGGTCCGGGTCCGGCGCTTGAGCGAGGCTGTCGAGCAGCCCGTCGTCGAGCCCGGCGCCGGTCAGCCGGGGCCGGGCCAGCTCACGGGCGGCGGTGGCGACATCCCTGAAGCCGGCCCGCACGAGCCGGCCCGCGCGGGTGGCCGACCGCCCCGCCACCCTGTCCGCCGCCATCCTGCGAACCTACTCGCTGGCCAGCGGCGTCCGGACGTGATCGGTCGCCGGCTCGTCGAGCCGTCGACGAGACCAGGGTCAGCCCCGGCCGGTCACCAGCGCCGCGAAGCGGCGCGCCATGGCCTCACCGCCGGTGGCGACCTCGGCGGCACGCGCCCGAAGCTCGGCCGTGACACCTTCGGTGTCGACCTCGGGATGGCCCTCTGCCCAGGCACGGAACGTCGCCGCGGAGACCTCCGGGTGGAACTGGACCCCCCACGCGGCAGCGTCGACCCGGAACGCCTGGTACGGGTACATCGTGGTCTCCCCGAGCCAGGTGGCACCGGCGGGCAGGCGCGCCACGGCGTCGGCGTGCATGCTCGGCCCGGCGAACGGATCGGGCAGGTCGTCGACAAGCCGATCGGCCGCCGCCTCGGCCCGCCAGCGCACGTCGACGACACCGGACTCGCGCCCAGGAGCGGCGCCGACGTCGACGGCTCCGCCGCAGGCCACGGCCAGCAGCTGCGCGCCGAGGCAGATACCCAGCGTCGGCACGCCGGCAGCCGCCGACGACGACAGCAGGCGACGGGTTGCGGGCAGCCAGGGTGCGCTGCGGTCGTCGTAGGCCGACATCTGGCCGCCCAACACCAGCAGCCCACCGTCGACCTCGGTGGGCACCGGGTCACCGGCGTGGGGACGCACCGTGATGATCTCGGGCCCGTCCAGCCAGTTCGCGAAGCGATCGAGCGGGCAGCCCGGCTCGTGCTCGACGACGACCAGGGTGCTCACAGGACGGGGAGCATACGGTCCCGCTCGTAGGGGGTGACCTGCCGGCGGTACTCCTCCCACTCCGCACGCTTGTTGCGCAGGAAGAACTCGAAGACGTGCTCGCCCAGCGTCTCGGCGACCAGCTCGGAGCCCTCCATCACGCGGATCGCCTCCGCCAACGACGTCGGCAGCGGATCGATGCCGAGGGCGGAGCGTTCCCGCTGCGTCAACGCCCAGACGTCGTCCTCCGCACCCGGCGGGAGGTCGTAGTTCTCCTCTATCCCCTTGAGTCCGGCGGCGAGCAGGCAGGCGTAGGCGAGGTAGGGATTGCACGCCGAGTCGAGCGCGCGGAACTCGGCCCGAGTCGACTGCCCCTTGCCCGGCTTGTACATCGGCACCCGCACCAGAGCGGACCGGTTGTTGTGCCCCCAGCACACGTACGCCGGCGCCTCTCCCCCACCGGCCAGGCGCTTGTACGAGTTGACCCACTGGTTGGTGATCGCCGTGACCTCCGGGGCGTGCTGCAGCAGTCCGGCGATGAACGACCGGCCGGTCTTGGACAGCTGGTACTGCGCGCCGGCCTCGTAGAAGACGTTGACGTCACCCTCGAACAGCGACAGGTGGGTGTGCATGCCGGAGCCGGGATGCTGAGTGAACGGCTTGGGCATGAACGACGCGTACACGCCCTGAGACAGGGCGACCTCCTTGACAACCACCCGGAAGGTCATCAGGTTGTCGGCGGTGGTGAGCGCGTCGGCGTAGCGCAGATCGATCTCCTGCTGGCCGGGAGCCCCTTCGTGGTGGCTGAACTCCACCGAGATCCCCATGTCCTCGAGCATGGTGATGGCATCGCGGCGGAAGTCGCGGGCGATGCCGTGCGGCGTGTGGTCGAAGAAGCCGCTGGCGTCGACCGGCTCGGGCTCGTCGCCAGGCCGTGGCGGCCGCGTGAACAGGAAGAACTCGATCTCGGGGTGGGTGTAGAACGTGAAGCCCAGGTCGGCCGCCCGACCGAGGGCCCGCTTGAGGACGTGACGTGGATCGGCGTAGGACGGCGAACCGTCGGGCATGAGGATGTCGCAGAACATCCGTGCAGTGCCGTGCGGGTCCGAACGCCACGGCAGCACCTGGAACGTGGACGGGTCGGGGCGGGCCAGCATGTCCGCCTCGTAGACGCGGGCGAAGCCCTCGATCGCGGAGCCGTCGAAGCCGATGCCCTCGGCGAAGGCGGCCTCGAGCTCGGCCGGCGCGACCGCCACCGACTTGAGGTATCCGAGGACATCGGTGAACCACAGCCGGACGAACCGGATGTCGCGCTCCTCGAGCGTGCGGAGGACGAACTCCTGTTGCTTGTCCAAGTCGACCATCCTCGCTGGTCATCGGCGTGCGAAGCGGCGCCGGCCGGGCCGGGCCACGGACCATCGTCGCCCCGCCATGTTGCGGGCGTGTTTCGTGCCAGCGCCCGCCGGGTGCGGTCTCGATGCGGCCACCGGGCCCGGCTTCTCCTGCGGTGAGGCTCGGCGGAGGCGCGGCGTGGCCGACGATCTAGCGTCGCTCGCGGTCGTCGGAGGTGTCCGCCACGGTGCCGCGGACGTCGTCGACCTTGTCCTTGAACCAGTCCCATGGGCTGTCCAGGAAGCGCGGCTCGGCATCCAGGGTCGCGTCCTCGTCACCCAGCCGGCCGTAGCGGTGCCCGCACTGCGAGCACGCCCAGGTCGGCGCGTCGGCGTCGATGACGCACCCCGCCAGCACGCTGTCGTCCTGCTCGCCGGGAAGGGGAACGGCGTACCCATAGAGGATCGGCTTCGGTCTCCCCCCGCAGACTGGACAAGGCGGCCGCTCGGGTTCCATGGCGTCACGGTAACCGACCGGTGCTGCTCCGCACGCCGGCGGACACCGTACGCTCGAACCGTGCCGCAGATCCGACTCGCCCTCGCGCAGGTCAACCCCACCGTCGGCGCTCTCGAGGCCAACGCCGACCTGGTCGTCCGATTCGCTGCGCACGCCGCCGGCAAGGGGGCGCATCTCGTCGCCTTCCCCGAGATGGGGCTGACCGGCTACCCCGTCGAGGACCTCGCACTGCGTCGCTCGTTCGTCGAGGCCTCCCGCCGCGGCCTGGATGCCTTGGCCGGCCGGCTTCAGGCCGAGGGTCTCGGCGACCTCGCCGTCGTCGTCGGGTACCTCGATCGCGACGAGGACGCCGCGCACACCGAGCGGTTGGGCAGGCCCAAAGGATCGCCGCAGAACGCGGTGGCCCTGCTGCACGGCGGCCGGATCGTTACCACCCAGGCCAAGCACCACCTGCCCAACTACGGGGTCTTCGACGAGTTCCGGCACTTCGTGCCGGGTGACCACCTTTCGGTGATCCGCCTGCACGGTGTCGACGCGGCGTTGGCGATCTGCGAAGACCTTTGGCAGGAGGGGGGACCGGTCGCAGCGACCAGAGCGACCGGCGCCGGGCTGCTCCTCGTCGTCAATGCATCACCGTACGAGCGCAACAAGGACGACGTGCGTCTGGACCTGTGCCGGCGCCGGGCAGCTCAGGCCGGTGCCGTGCTCGCGTACGTCGCGATGGTCGGGGGTCAGGACGAGCTGGTCTTCGACGGTGACTCCATCGTCGTCGGCCCCGACGGTGAGGTGATCGGGCGGGCTCCTCAGTTCGAGGACGGGTGCCTCGTGGTGGACCTCGACCTGCCGGCGGCCACCGCACCGGCGCCGCCGCCCGGAGAGACCGCAGAGGAGCACGCTGCGGGATATGCCGTTCGTCGCACCGTCCTGTCGACGGAGCCGGTCGCGGCCTACGAGCCCGAGCCGGCGGGGGTGGCACCCCGGCTGGCCGACCAGGCGGAGGTCTATGCAGCCGTCGTCACCGGCCTGCGCGACTACGTGCGCAAGAACGGCTTCCGCTCGGTCGTCCTCGGCCTGTCCGGTGGGATCGACTCGGCCGTCGTGGCGGCCGTCGCCTGCGACGCGATCGGCGCTGCCAACGTGTACGGCGTGTCCATGCCCAGCAAGTACTCCTCGGAGCATTCCCGGTCCGACGCCGGCGACCTCGCGGCCCGCACCGGCCTGCGGTTCTCGACCATCCCAATCAATCCGATGGTCACCGCGTTTCTCGACAACATCGAGTTGACCGGCGTCGCGGAGGAGAACCTGCAGGCCCGCGTGCGGGGGATGCTCCTGATGGGCCTGTCCAATGAGCACGGTCATCTCGTGCTGGCGACGGGCAACAAGAGCGAGCTCGCGGTCGGCTACTCGACGATCTACGGCGATGCCGTCGGTGGCTTCGCCCCGCTCAAGGACGTACCGAAGACACTGGTCGGGGAGCTGGCCCGCTGGCGCAACGCGGCGGCTCAGGCGCGCGGCGAGACGCCGCCGATTCCGCAGGGCTCAATCGACAAGCCGCCGAGTGCGGAGCTGCGTCCCGGACAGCTCGACGCCGACGCTCTGCCCGACTATGCGCTGCTCGACGACATCCTCGACGACTACGTCGAGCAGGACCGCGGCTCGGCAGAGCTCGTGGCCGCCGGCTTCGACGCAGAACTGGTCCGGAAGGTCGTCCGCATGGTCGATGCCGCGGAGTACAAGCGTCGGCAGTACCCACCGGGACCGAAGATCACCGCACGCAACTTCGGCCGCGATCGTCGGGTGCCGATCACCAGCGCGTGGAGAGAGCCCGCTCCTCCTCCGCTGTAGGTGAGGGTTCCGTCGATGCTCTGCGGGCTCCGCGATCTGTGGCGGTGAAGCATGCCACAGATCGCTCTTTAGACGCCCGCCGCCGCATCGACCGAACCCTCGCCATCGCTGCTCGGTCTTTGCGGTGGACGGGAGCTCAGACCTCGTCGCGGCGGCCGGACTCGGCGATCGACTCGGCCTCCGCGCGTGGCATGAGCACGTACTCGTGCAGCGCCCACGCCGCGATACCGCCGAGAAGGGGCCCGATGAGCCACGCGGCGGTGCCGCCCCACTCGCCGCCGACCACCGCCGGGCCGAATCCCCGCGCCGGGTTCAGGGCGCCGCCCGTCCACGCGCCGATGGCGAAGATGCCAGCGGTGATCGTCAGGCCGATGGCGAACGGGTAGACCGACACCGGAGCCCGGCGATCCACCACGGTGCCGTAGACGACGAGGACGAGGAAGAACGTCGCGACGAGCTCGAGCACGATGCCCCAGATCGGGTTGACGTCCTCGGCGAGCGTCGGTGTGCCGAACGCGACCACATCGCGGTTGGTGGTCAGCCACACCACGATGGCGGCGAGTAGGCCGCCGAGCAGCTGGGCCGCCCAGTACACGGCGGCCATCGGAAGATCGATCTTGCGGCCGAGGAGAAGCCCGAGGGTGATGGCCGGGTTGAAGTGGCCGCCGGAGACGTGGCCGAGGGCCGCGACCATCACCGCGATGGCGAGCCCGTGCGCCAGTGCGATCGCCGTGAGGTCGTTCGCGCTGCCGGCGATGGCGAGGATGCCGACAAAGCACAGCGCAAATACCCCCACCGCTTCGGCAACGGCATTGCGTACCCAGGTGTCGGGCATCACGAGACTCCGATCAGGCTGGTCGGTCTGGATTCGCCGACAGATTAGCCCCAACCGCTGGTGACGTCTCGCAGTGCGTTGCGGGGCCTTCGGGGCGTGTCGCCGATCGGCCGCGCATGCGAGGATCACAGGTGTCAGGGGACCCGTCCGTGGCCTCGAGACACGAGGAGAAACCGATGGCTCAAGAACCCGCCCCCCTCTACGGCGGCACGTTCTCCCGTCGCGTGACGATTCGCGACCTGCAGGTGGCAAAGCAGCGCTCCGAGCGCTGGCCGATGCTCACCTCGTACGACATGTACACCGCCGAGATCTTCGACGAGGCCGGCGTGCCCGTGCTCCTCGTCGGCGACTCGGCGGCCAACAACGTCTTCGGCTACACCGACACCGTGCCGGTGACGGTCGACGAGTTGATCCCACTGGCCCGGGCAGTCGTCCGCTCGACCGAGCGCGCCCTCATCGTCGGCGACCTCCCGTTCGGGTCCTACCAGGCCGGTCCCGATCAGGCGCTCGCCACTGCCATCCGGTTCATGAAGGAGGCCGGGGTCCAGGCGGTCAAGCTCGAGGGTGGCCGCCAGGTCGCGCCCTCGGTGCGGAAGATCGTCGACGCCGGTATCCCCGTCATGGGCCACGTCGGCTTCACACCGCAGAGCGTCAACGCACTCGGCGGCTACCGGGTCCAGGGACGCGGCGACGACGCCGTGCGGGTCTCAGACGCCGCCCGGGCACTCAAGGAGGCCGGCGCGTTCGCCGTCGTCCTGGAGATGGTGACCGAATCGGTGGCCCGCGACGTCACCCGAGCGCTGACCATCCCGACGATCGGCATCGGCGCCGGGCCCGATTGCGATGCGCAGGTGCTGGTCTGGCAGGACATGGCCGGCCTGCGCAAG
>DASUYL010000049.1:0-3409 GCA_036377395.1 Jiangellaceae bacterium | reverse complement strand
GCTGTCGAGGTTGTCATCGAGCGAACGATGGCTGACTACAACCCCGAGGATGTGCTCCGAGCGACGTTGTCGTAGCCGTCGAGGCGCTCTTACGCGATCGGCACTGAGGGCGCCTTATCCGTGCAGCGCAGAAACGTATGCCCCACGGAGCGGCGCAACTCGGGAGGTCCTCGGTTTCAGGCGGCCTCCACGCGGGCGTTCACCAGGACCGGCGGGCGGCTGGTGGGCGTGTTCGTGAGTGCTGGTGCTCGTGTGCGGCCGGCACGTACGCCGTTGGCGATAATGATCACCTCGGCGATCTCGTGGGTGGCGATGACGACGGCCGGGCCGAGGACTCCGGAAGCCGCGATCGGCTCGCGGCTCCGTCGGACTCGAGCGCTACAGCCTGGCCTATCGGGAGGACCTGGCGGATGTCCTGGCTGCGTGCTCGGCGTGCCGCAGACCTTCACAGCCGATGTCGATCTCGGGACGGGGGTCATGGAGGTGCGGACCGACCGACGCGCCGACGGGCCGACCATGGTGGTGACCGACGACGCAGCCTGGCTCCACGAGTCGCTGTTCACTGACGGGTCCGTCGCCGCCGAATGGCTGGCAATGAGCCCGACTCGGCCCGCCGGCGGCTCGTCGATGTGATCGGTGCGACGATCGGCGAGTACGCGCAGCCGGGCAGCTTCGCGCCGAGTGGGAACGCGTTCGTGGCCTCGTGCTCGAGTGGCCGACGAGGTCCGCTCGCTGGGCGGGGATCGCCTGGACGGCGTCGTTGTCGACCGGTACGAGGTCACCGTCGACCCCGAGCGTCTCGCCGACACCGTTGCCTCGATCGCGCCGGCGACCGAAGCCGGCGAGGGCGCGAGCTCGATCACTCCGGTCATCAGGTCTGGGTGGATCCCGACGGCCGGTGCGTCACATGACGGTGGAGGGCGACGCGTCGGGGGCAGGTCGACGACGAGCCGGTCCCCCGGGTGGTCGGTCACCTACCGGTACGGGAAGGCGCCGATGCGCGCTCCGTCAGAGTCCTACGACCGGGTCGGGTTGACCGACATCGATGCCGACGCTCTGGCGCAGCCCCGTCCAGTGCCTGCGAGGTGGGCGGGTGAGGCGCTGCAGCACCCGACGATGAGGGTCGTACGAGGCGGTCACATACTGTGTGAGACCCCGCCCGTCACGGGTGCGGCCTGACGCCATACCCGATCGTCGTGGCTTAGGGGCCGTGCTGGAGCACGCGGGTACGGTTGGTCGTGACGTCTCGGGGGTGTCGAGGTGCGCGACGACGTTTCGACCGAGGATCTGGCCAGGCGGACCGGCCAGTCGTCACGGACGCTCGCCGAGTGGCGTAAACGTGGCCTGCTGGGCGACGAGGCGCGTCGATCGCTGGCGGCGAGTGTCGAGCGTGTCCGGCTGATCCAGTCGCTCCTGGCGCGGGGGGCTGAGATCGACCAGGTTGCACGGGCGCTTGGCGCGCACGGCGACCTGGTCGAGCGCTACGTCGAGCAGTGGCTCGCTCGCGACGAACCCGGGTACACCCTCGACGATGCGGCCGCGCAGGTGGGCATCGACCCGGCCGTCGTACGTCGTCTGTCGGACCAGGCCGGCCTCGCCGATCTGCTGGGGCCGTGGACCGACGGCGATCTCGACGCGCTGCGGGCCTTGAAGGCCGCGCTCGACGCGGGCCTTCCCGATGAGGCTCTGGTGCAGGTGCTGCGCGTCTACGGCGACGCGCTGGGTCGGGTGGCCGAAGCCGAGATCCGACTGTTCCACGTGCACGTGCACCAGCGTCTTCGCCGGGAGGGCTTGTCGGGCCGCGAGCTCATGGCCGCCACCGATTCCGCGGGCGTCCCGCTCCGCGAGCTCGTCGAACCGACGGTGCTCTACTTCCACCGCAAGGCGTGGGAGCGGGCACAGCGCGAGGACCTGGTGACCCACCTCGCCGAGGAAGCTGGCTTGTGGCCGACGATCGACGCCACGGGCCGACTGCCGGCCGCGGTGGTCTTCGTCGATCTGGCGGGGTTCACGTCGTTGACGGCGGCGATGGGGGATATCGCGGCCGCGGAGGTCGTGGAGCGCTTCGCGGTCATCGTCCGCCAGGTCGTCGGACGCTCACCGGGCCGGGTGGTCAAGCAGATCGGAGACGGGTTCCTGTTGCTGTTCCCCGACGCCGCCTCGGCGGTGCGCTGCGGCGCGGCGCTGGAGGAGCGGGTGTCCCGCGAGCCTCAGTTCCCGTCGGTCCGGAGCGGGATCCACTGGGGTCCCGTCCTGTACCGGGAGGGTGACTACGTTGGCACCGCCGTGAACGTGGCGGCGCGGCTCGTCGCCGAGGCCGCTCCGCACCAGGTGCTCGCGACCCGACCGGTCGTGGCGCAGGCCGGTGCGCTCGACGGCATCGAGTTGGTTCCGGTCGGGCACCGCCGGCTCAGAGGGCTGCCCGAAGAGGCCGAGCTGTTCGCCGTCGAGCCGACTGTGCGGCCGGATGTCGACAAGCTGGTCGACCCGGTATGTCGCATGGAGCTGACCCGGTCCGAGGTTGATGCCCGGCTGACGGTCGACGGCGTCGAGCACGTGTTCTGCTCGACCAACTGTTTGCAGCTGTTCGTGGCCGCGCCGGATCGGTACTCGTAAGCGTTTGGGAGCCCAGGCGTGGCGGTCGGGATCGTCGGCGACGCTGTGAGCGTGACGGATGACATGACGCCGGTTCCTTGACCCCACTGCGCATCACCACTACTACATTCTCCTAGTAGACGGTCTGGCGGCAGGAGACTGAGTGACGATGGCGAGATCTGGCGATACGACGGTGGTGCATCATCCGCTGTTCGCTCGGATGTATGCACGGCTGGCCGACCAGTTCGAGGCGAAAGGAGCGGCGGAGCTTCGTGACGAGGCGCTCGCTGGGTTGGTTGGGCGGGTGGTTGAAGTCGGCGCGGGCACGGGGATCAACTTCGCGCACTACCCGGAGACCGTCGCCGAGTTGGTGGCGGTGGAGCCAGAGCCGTACCTGCGTGAGCTCGCGACCCGTGCGGCCGGTGCGGCGCGGGTCCCGGTGACGGTGGTCGACGGCGTGGCCGATCGGCTGCCGCTGGACGAGGCGAGCTGTGATGTGGGCGTGGCGTCATTGGTGCTGTGCTCGGTGCCCGACCAGGCCGCGGCGCTGGGCGAGTTGCGCCGGGTGATCCGTCCTGGGGGAGAGCTGCGATTCTTCGAGCACGTGCTCGCCGATACTCCGCGCCTGGCTCGGGCCCAGCGGGCGGCCGACGTGGTGTGGCCTCGGGTGTGCGGGGGCTGCCACGCGGACCGGCGCACTCTCGAGGCGATCGGCGGGGCCGGGTTCGTCGTCGACAAGGTCCGGGAGTTCAGGTTTCGGCCGTCGTTGCTGACCACGCTCACCAGCCCGCACATCGTGGGCGTGGCCCGCCGT
>DASUYL010000048.1:0-8140 GCA_036377395.1 Jiangellaceae bacterium | reverse complement strand
CCGGATCTGGACCGGGCCCGTGAGCTGTTCGCGGAGATGGCCAGAGAACTCGACCTGGTCGACATGGTGGCACCGGAAGTCCTGCAGCACCGACCGGATGTCCGCCGGGTCATGCTCCGCCTGCTCGAGAAGGACAAGACCTCCGTGAGCAGGGCGGTCGAGCGAAGCGCCGTCGGCCACTACGCACGATCTGACGAGCCGGCGGATCGTGCCGAGGAGCTCTACCACCGCCTACGGCTGGCCGACGATCTACCAGCGGTCAAGCAGCGCTGGGTGCCCGAGGCTGCGCTGTATCTCGGCAGCGCCGACGCCGAGTTGCCACCCCGTAGCGCCAGGCTGCTCGTCCGGCTTCGGCAGGACGTCCCGGACGACCTCGTCGACGAGGCCGAGCAGCTCGAGTGGGAGCAGACCACGGCGACCGAGGTCGAGAACCTGCTGGCTCAGGGATACGTCGCCCACGCGCTGCAGGCCCTGGAGACGCGCCGGCCGTGGACCGTCTGTAGCCCCTTGCACGCCCTGTACGCCGACGCGCTGATCCGCAGCGGCCGGGTGAGCGAGGCCCAGCAGGCAGTGTCGGCCGCACTCGACGAGCCCGGAGTGGACCGGTGCGGCGACGCGTACTTCGAGCTGCTGCTGGTATCTGCCCAGGCCGCCGCGGCGGCCGGGAACACCGAAGCGGCCGACACCGACCTGCAGCAGGCCGAGCGCGTGGCCACCAGCCTCGGTCGGGACCTCGACGCGCTCGGAGCGATGCTCCAACGTGCTCAGCTGCACGGATCGATCCGCAGCCCGGAGGAGGAGGCGGCGGACGCGGCCCTGGCCAGGAGGGTCGAATCCCTGCCCGCGAGGACGTTGGCCAGCCGGCCCATGTTGTTCCGCGCGGTGGCGGCGGAGGTGGGCGAACGCGCACCTCGGGTGCTGGCGCACGCCCTCGACCTGGTCGGACTGCCGTCCGGATCGGACCGTCCGCTGGCAACGCTGGCGGAGTCGATCGTCGGCAGCCTCGCGACGAAGCCCGCAGTGGCGGAAGCGTTGCGGCGGCTCGGCCGCACCGTCCCGATCCCGGAGCTCGAGGACGACGCGAAGGTCCCAGAGGTGATGGGCGTCCTCAGGGAGGCGCAGCGCACCGGAACCCTCGAGCGGCTGGCCAAGGAGCTGCTCACGATCAGTGACGACAGCGGGCGGCTGCGGTCGGGGGTCGCGGCGGCGATGTCGACCACACCGGTGACGTTCGAGCCAGCGCCGGCGACCTCGGTCCGCGCGTCCGGGTCTGCCGCCACCGCCGGGCCGCGGAGACGTTAGGAGATCGGCCGTGGCTATGTACCTCGACCCGGAGGAGCTCGATGCGGTGCGTGAGGCAGCGATCGCGTCGTTCGCCGATCCGCAGGCGCGGCCGCTGCTGTTCGAGGGTGTCCTTCCGGCCTACGTCGCGACCCTTCCGTACCTGCAGTCCCCGGCTCTGCAGATCACCTCGGATCTGATGAAGCTGAACGGGGTCGAGCGCCTGGTCGACGGGTCGGTGCCGCTCCAGACGTGGCTGCACAACGCCGCCCGAATGGCCCTCGAGGAAGGACGCCGGGCCACGTTCCGGCAGGCTCTCGACAGCGTGGCGAGCCAGGCGTCCGGTGAGCCTGATCCTGGGCCGCTCGCCGCACCGGCCGAGCTGAAGGAAGAGATCGTCTTCCAGGACGACACGGTCGCTTTCGACTTCCTGGCCCGTGGAGCAGCAGCCGGGGCGTCGGTCGCGCACCTGGTGGTTCCGCCGTACCAGGACGGCGCCCGGCGGACCACGCCGCTGGGCGCACCGGCGAACCCGCACGGCGGCACCGGCTGGCTCATCACCCCGACACTCCTCGTGACCAACCACCATGTCCTGAACGCCCGGTCGGCCATCGAGGGGCACCGGCCGCAGGCCAGCGCCGCAGACCTGTCGTTGCAGGCTGCGGGCACGGTCGCCCGCTTCGACTACGACGCAGAACCGGCCGGCGGCGTCGAGGTCGGCTGCTCCGGTGTCGAGGCCTGGGAGCCCGCACTCGACTACGCGATCCTGCGGCTGGCCGAGTCACCGGGACGAGCAGGGCTCCCGGTGCGCTGGTCCCCGCTGGATGCGACGCTCGAGGACAACGTGCCGGTCAACGTGATCCAGCATCCCAACGGCAAGGCCAAGCGGATCGGTCTGCGCAACAACATCGTGGACGGCACGACCAAGCAGGAGATCCGGTACTTCACCGATACGCAGCCCGGATCTTCGGGCTCGCCGGTGCTGACCGACGACTGGGTGGTGTGCGCACTGCACCGGAGCTCTCGCCACGTCGATGTCAAGTTCCAGGGCAAGCCGAGCGCGCACGTCAACGTCGGCACGCAGATCTCCGCCGTGCTCGCCGACCTGGCAGACCGCAATCCGGCGGCGCACGACGAGGTTCGCGCGCTGCAAAGACACGAGGGGGACCCGTCATGACCAGCCGTTCACCGGTGGCCACCGATCCGGCCACGATCTTCACCGATCTGGAGGCGGCCGCGGAGCGCGCCCGCGACCGTGCGGCTCAAGAGCTGGAACAGCAGGAGTCCGTCGAGGAGCTCCCTGCCGAGGCGGCGGCTGCGGCCGTCAGCCGGGCGGTGCGCGCGGCGCGCGGCGCGGCGCTCATGGACGGCGCATCGGCGCTGGAGAAGCTGGCCAAGGATCCGGACGCGGACCTGAGCGAACCGGAGCGGTTCGGCGTCGAGGCCATCGTCCTGCTCGAGGGCCGGCCCGCGCTGCCGGTCCAGGCAGGTGACTTCTGGAACCCTCCCGAGGAGTGGCAGAGCCTCCTGGACCACCGGGCCGCGATCAGGGAGTCGATCGCCGGGGTGGGCCGGATCGACGTGACCGGCCACCCCGACCTGGACTGGATCGGCACCGGCTTCCTGGTCGCAGCGGACGTCGTCATGACCAACCGTCACGTCGCCTCGGAGTTCAGCCGCCGCGACGGTGACCGCTGGACGTTCCGCAGCGGGCGGAGCGCCCGCATCGACCTGCTCGAGGAGCTCGGCGGCTCGCCGGCGCTCGAGTTCGCCGTCACCGACGTCATCGGCATCCACGAGGACGAGGACGTCGACCTTGCCCTGCTGCGCGTCGCCGTCACCGGGACCGGCGACGCGGCACTGCCGCAGCCGTTACGGATCGCCGCTGCCGAACCCGACGACCTGGTCGGACGTCCGGTCTACGTCGTCGGCTACCCGGCCTGGGACGGACGACGCAACGAGCCCGAGCCGATGCGGCGGATCTTCATGGACGTCTACAACGTCAAGCGACTCCAGCCGGGTGTCACCGTCGTGTCGCAGACACCGGAGAGCGTGCTCCGGCACGACTGCTCGACCCTCGGCGGCAACAGCGGCTCACCGGTGTTCGACCTGGCCAGCCACACCGTGGTCGGCCTGCACTTCGGCGGCCGTTACGGCGTCGGCAACTACGCCGTCCCGATGTGGCGCCTGGTCGACGACGCGCTGGTCGCGTCCGCAGGCCTGAACTTCGCCTGATCCCGTCCGATCGGGTGAGTGTCAGCACCTTCCGGTGCATTCGGCCGCAGGCCCTCGCGAGCGACCGGTGTGTCGGTGTGGTTCGGTACGTGCCGCAGATCTGGTTGCGCAGCGGGCGTCGCTTGCGAACCGGCCCCGCTCAGCTCCGGAACAGGGCCACCTTCAGCGCGCCGGTGTCAGCAGGCCGGGAGAAGGCGTCGTACGCGTCCTGCATCTCGTGGATGCCGTAGCGGTGCGTGACCAGGCCGTCGACGTCGAGCCGGCGGCTGGCCAGCATGCGCAGCAGCGTCGGCGTCGTGTAGGTGTCGACCAACCCGGTCGTCACGGTCACGTCGCGGATCCACAGCGTCTCCAGATGCAACGTCGCGGGGCTGCCGTGCACGCCCACGTTGGCGACGTGTCCACCGGGCCGCACCAAGGTGGTGCACATCTCGAACGTCTCCGGAATTCCGACGGCCTCGATGGCCACGTCGGCACCCAGGCCATCGGTCAGCTCGTTCAAAGCCCCCAGCACGTCGTCGCCCGGATCCAGTGCCGCGTCTGCACCGAACCGCTTGGCGGCGTCTCGACGCGCGGGTGCGGAGTCGACCGCGACGATCGCCGACGGTGTCAGCAGCTGCGCCGTGATGATGGCGGCAAGACCGATCGGACCGGCGCCGACGATGACGACCACGTCACCGGGACGGACGGCGCCCGATGTCACCCCTACCTCGTAGGACGTGGGCAGGATGTCGGCGAGCATGAGCGCCGACTCGTCGCTGACCGATTCCGGCAATGCGTGCGTCGAGGTGTCCGCATAGGGAACCCGCACCATCTCGGCCTGGGTGCCGTCGATGCGGTGGCCGAGAATCCACCCGCCGCCACCGATGCATTGCCCGTACCTCGCCTCGCGGCAGAAGCGGCATCGACCGCAGGCGCTGATGCACGAGATCAGGACGCGGTCGCCCTCGTGAACCTGGCGGACGCCGGCTCCGACCTCGAGAACGGTTCCCACAGCCTCGTGACCGAGAATCCGCGGCGGCTCCGCGGTCGGCACGTCCCCCTTGAGGATGTGCAGGTCCGTGCCGCAGATCGTGACGGCGTCCACGCGCACGACGGCGTCCTCGGCGTCCTGGATCACGGGGTCCGGTACGTCCTCCCAGGACCTACGGCCGGGACCGTGGTAGACGAGCGCTCTCATGTCAGCCTCCTTGTCGAGTGGCGGAATCGGTCGGTATCGGAGTCGGCGGCTCGGCCACGAGCACGTCGCTGAGCTCGCGACGCGGCGTGGGCGCGACGTGCGGCCCGAAGCCGAAGCGCAGCAGTAGTTGTGGATGCCCGGGAAGGCCGAGCTCCCGCGCCAGCTGGAGCCGGATGGAGGAGATCTCGATCGGCTGGTTCAGGAACGACGCCTGCAACCCTTCCGCCGTCGCCGTGAGCAGGACCCGCTGCAGCGCCTGGCCCGCGGCCAGCCAGTCGGTCTTCTCGTCGGATGAGGTGACGATCAACGCCAGGAGTGCGGACAGCCTGGACAGCTCGTCGTCCTGGGCCGCCCGCGACGTGCCGACGTCGAACGTGCGCACCATCAACGGGCCGACGACGGACTGGAGCTCGGACAGGCCGAGGGCGTAGCCCGGCATGCCGTCGTCGCGCACCGGGTGGCTGGTGCGCATCCAGTGGGCCAGCTCGCGACGGAACGCAGGCTCGGACATCTGGATGTAGTCCGCATCGGTGACGAACCAGGTGACCTTGTGGCGCTGCTCGTCCGGGACGTCGAACAGCCACGCACCTTCGGCGAACGCCGCGTTGCGCAGATCGTGGACGATCTTTTCCTCGACCGGCGTCGGGTCGAACGCACGGCGGCAGGTGTGCCGGTTGGTGATCGCGGCGAACAGCCGCTCGGTCCCGACGTTCGGCGCGGCCGAGCGACCGGACAGCTCCACCCGAGCGAGCAGGTCGGAGTCCGTGCCGCTCGGCAGGATCGATACGTCGACGCCTTCCCCGATGTGGCTCAACGCCAACCGCAGATTGCACAGGGCGGCGCCGCAGCTCATGACCAGCTCGCGGTCATCGGGATCGACGACTGGCAGGCGCCGGCGGCGATCGGCGTACACCTCGACGGCTCTGCCGTCGACACGGAACAGCCACGGTTGGCTGTTGTGGCTGCTCGGTGCCAGCACGGCGTACCGCAGCGCGAACCTCAGCATGTCGGCCGTGGTGCCGGCTGCCGGGAACTCGGTCTCGTCGACCAGCCACGACCCGTGGCGATCCGCAACGGCCATGGGTACCCACTCCTCGCGCCGGATTACTGCTTGCAGCGAATCGCGGCCGGTTCAGCGGCGGCAGGGTCGTTGGTCCTGGGCGGTGAGGCCTGTGGTCACCAGGGCGGGCGATCGGGGTCCAAGGTCCCTCGACGCGACCGGGTCGGTGCAGCCAGGCTGACGATCACGTTCACCGCCGAGCCGGACAGCGTTGCCGCCGAGCCGGTGCGCACTGGAGGGCCGTCACGATGCTGGACCAGCAGCCCGCCCCACCCGTGACCGGACTCGGCATCGCCGCAGCACATGCGACGCTCCGGGTGCCGGTGGCCGATCCGCACGACACGGTCGACCACGTACTCGGATCGATGCGGGGGCACACGTTCGACAGCGCCTCCGTTGTTGCCGTCTGTCGGAGCGGCCGGCTCGTCGGGCTCGTGACGATCGAACGACTTCTGGCGGCCTCGGGTGGCGCCGTCGTCGGGGCGGTGATGGACGAGCGGCCACCCACGGTCGGGCCCGGCACCGACCAGGAGCACGCAGCGTGGGAGGCGGTCCAACACGACGAGCCCGGCCTCGCGGTCGTGGACGACACCGGCCGGTTCCTCGGCATGATCCCGCCGCAACGACTCGTCGCCGTCCTCCTCGAGGAACACGACGAGGACCTGGCCCGCCTCGGCGGCTTTCTCAGAACGACGGCGTCGGCACGGGCCGCGAGCGAGGAACGGGTGATCCGCCGGCTTTGGCACCGGCTGCCGTGGCTGCTTCTCGGCCTGGTCGGTGCGATGCTCGCTGCCGGCATCGTGGGTGCCTTCGAGCAGGAACTCGAGCGGCAGGTACTTCTGGCGTTCTTCGTTCCCGGTGTCGTCTACATGGCCGACGCCGTCGGGACGCAGACCGAGGCCCTCATCATCCGGGGTCTGTCGGTCGGCGTGGGGATCGGCCGGGTCGCCCGGCGAGAGATATTCACCGGGCTGGCCGTCGGACTGATGCTGGCGGCTCTGGCCCTGCCCGCCATCCTGCTGATCTGGGGAAACGCCGAGGTCGCGGTGTCTGTGGCCCTCGCGCTGTTTGCCGCCTGCTCCATCGCCACGGTGATCGCCATGGCACTGCCCTGGGCCTTCGACCGGCTGGGGAAGGATCCCGCGTTCGGTTCCGGTCCGCTCGCGACCGTCGTGCAGGACCTGCTCTCGATCGCCGTCTACCTGCTGATCGCCCAGGCGATCCTCACCTAGAGCGCGTCGACCTCCATGCCGGCGGGAGCTCGTCAGGAGACGGGTCCGCGGACCACCGCCACCGGAACGCTGGCGTGACGGAGCACGGCCTGGCTCACCGATCCCAGCAGCATTCCGGCGAACCGGCCCTTTCCGTGCGAACCGACCACCAGCAACAGCGCACCAGCCGAGGCATCGATCAGCGCTTGCACCGCACGACGCTGGATCCGACGCGAGACCACATCGACGTCCGGGTACTTCTCGGTCCAGCCCGCGAGGGACTCCGCCAGAACCCGAGCGGCAGCTCGGTCGTGCTCGCCGAGGTCGCGCACGTCGACCATCCAGGCGTCGGGTTCGTCCTGCCACGCGTGTACCGCCGTCACGCCCAGGCTGCGACGCGACGCCTCCTCGAACGCGAAGCCCACCGCAGCGGCCGACGCCGCCGACCCGTCGACGCCGACGACGACACGCCCGGCATCCGGGCCGCCGGTCGGTTCACCCAGTTGGGGGATCCGCGCGACGAGCACCGGACAGGGCGCATGTCCGGTCACGTGCGTGGCGACGGAGCCGAGCCGGACCATCGAGGTGTCGAATCGCTGCCCCGAGCCTAGGACCAGCAGGCGCGCACCGGACGCGGCCGCAACCAACTGCTCGACGACCTGACCGGGACGTACCTCATGGTCCACGTCGATTCCCGGCGCCACCGCTTGTGCGCTTCCGGTCGCGCTCTCGACGATCTCCGATGTCGCCGCGCCGAACCGGGCGAGCACCAGGTCGGCCAGATCGTGGCTCATCACCGGCGGGAGGGTCGGCGGGTTCGCGACGTGGACGATGCGCAGGGGCAGCACTCGCATCGCCGCCTCCTGCGCGGCCCACCGGATGGCGACGTCATCGGAGCTCGACCCGTCGACGCCGACGACGACAGACGGCCTGACGGCACTCACTCCGGACCGTCCGCATCGACCAGCCGGAGCCGGCAGGACAACGGCTCGTCGAGTCGGGCTCGGAGGGCCCCGGGGTTGTCGGTCACGGTGCGCTCCTCTCGGACTGGAGGACGGCTACCAGTCCAGCATGTCGGTGGTCGGCCATTCCGTCTGGGTGAGCACCCAGATCATGGCCACGTTGATCGCGACGCCGAGGCTCAGCCAAGGATGGAAGAACAGGACGAGGACC
>DASUYL010000047.1:0-5167 GCA_036377395.1 Jiangellaceae bacterium | reverse complement strand
GGGTGGCCGTCGCGGCAGGTTCGTCGCTCCCTGCGTTCATACGCCTCGGCGCGGCTCTGGAGAAGGCACATCCACCGGAGGTGTCGTGGTACCTGCAGGCCCTCGGGGTCCATCCCCGCGCGCAGCGCCGCGGTGTCGGCGGGCTGCTCATGGCGCCGGCACTCACCCGGGCCGACGAGGCCGGCCTGCCGTGCTACCTGCAGACCTCCGACCCGGCCAACATCGACTACTACCGGCGGTTCGGCTTCGAGGTCACCCAGCCGACGATCGAGGTCTTCTCCGACGGGCCCGCGTACATCGGGATGACCCGCCCGGCGGCCTCGAAGGAGCACGGATGACGGGAGGTGGCGACACACCCCTCCCTCTCAGTCGACCGTCACGCCGACCCGGTGCCATCCCGTGGCACCGTCGGGTGCCGGCGGCGCCTCCTCCTCGGTCTGGAGCTCCCCGTCCGCGGTGATGGCTCGCACCTGCAGGTCGTGGTCACCGCGATCGGCGTCCCATTCCCAGACCCACTGTCGCCACGTGTCGGTGCTCGGCACATCGGCCAGCCGGGCCCGCCGCCAGGGCCCGTCGTCGACGCGCACCTCGACCGCCTGGATGCCACGATGCTGCGCCCAGGCGACGCCGGCGACGGCGACCCGGCCGGCGGTCACGCCCGAACCCGGCCGCGGCACCTCGATCCGCGAGGCCGTCTTGATCGGCCCGCGCTCGGACCAGCCACGGGTGCTCCAGTAGGCCTTGAAGTCCGCGAACCGGGTCACCTCGACGTCGACCACCCACTTGGTGGCGCTGACGTAGCCGTACAGTCCGGGCACGACCATCCGGACCGGGAATCCGTGTTCGACCGGGAGTGGCTCGCCGTTCATCGCCACCGCGAACAGCGCGTCGCGGCGGTCGGTGAGCACCTCGAGGGGCGTTCCGGCCGTCCAGCCGTCGGCCGACGTCGACTTCACGGCGTCGGCGTCCGCGGCCGGTCCGGCCAGCGCGAGCACATCGGCCACCGGCACGCCGGCCCACAGCGCATTGCCGGCCAGGTAACCGCCCACCTCGTTGGACACGCAGGTCAGCGTGACCCATCGCTCGACCAGGCCCATGTCGACAAGCTCGGCGAAGCCCAGATCGACCTCGCGCTCGACCAGCCCGTGCACCCGCAGGCTCCAGTTCTCCGCCTGCACGAGCGGCACCGCCAGCGCCGTGTCGATGCGGTAGAAGACCTCGTTCTGCGTCTGCCACGGCTCGGAGCCGTCCACGCCGAGGTCGACTCCCGGTGGCTCCTCCACGCTGGGATCCGGGAGGGCGACCGCGTCTCGGGACTCCTCGACCGACGAGCGACGGCGGCCGAGCCACCGGCCGACGAAGAACGCCACCAGACCCAGCCCAGCCACGACACCGGTGGTGCGCAGGAACGTGCGCCGCCCTCCGGACGGGTCCGACGCATCCGCGGTGGCGGACGCGCGCAAGGCCAGCCGGTCCAGCGCGATCAGGGATGCTCCGGCGCCGACGATCGTCGGCAGCAGGTCGCCCACAGACGAGTCGGGCCGGCTCACGACGGCGAGCGCAGCCACCGCTCCCAGCACTCCCGCGGCCAGCAGACCAGCAGTCCGACGTCGCGTCACCAGCACGCCGATGGCCGCGGACAGCCCGGCGAAGACCACGAGCACTCCGCCGATCAGCACGGTCTTGTCCGCAGTGCCGAACCATTCGACCGCGAGATCCTTCAGCCATCCCGGGACCCGGTCGATGAACGCTTCCCCGACCGCGATGACCGGTGTCGCCGTCCGCGCGAGCAGACCCGCGACGAGTTCGGCCACGCCCAGCCCGAGCGCGGCCGCAGCGAGGCCCGCCAGCGCGGCCGACCATCTCGGCTGGGTGCGGCGCCGTGCAGCATGCAGCGGTGCCTCGATCACACCACCCATGGTGCGCCAGATCCGCCGGGCGGGGTGCAGTGACCGGATGACGAAAGTGCTACGGCGCGTTGTCGCCGGCCCGGCCCCACAGCGCCCGGCTCAGGAGAGGTCCATCAGGTGTGCGGCGAGAGCCCGGAACGCCCGTCCTCGATGGCTGACGGCATCCTTCTCGGCCGGCGACATCTCCGCGGTCGTGCGGGTGTCTCCGTCGGGCACGAACACGGGGTCGTAGCCGAAGCCGTTGGCTCCCCGAGGTTCGTGCGCCAGCCGGCCCGTCACTCGGCCCTCTTCGACAACCCCTCGGCCCGACGGCGTCGCCAATGCGGCAGCGCAGACGAACGTGGCGCCGCGGCGTCCGTGCGGGACGTCGACGACCTGGCGGAGGAGCAGGTGGAGGTTGGCGGCGTCGTCGCCGTGACGGCCCGCCCAACGGGCCGAGAAGATCCCGGGCATCCCGTTGAGCGCGTCGACGGTGAGTCCGGAGTCGTCGGCGATCGCCGGCAGGCGGGTCGCAGCCGCCGTGGCGGTGGCCTTGAGCAGTGCGTTCTCCGCGAAGGTCAGGCCGTTCTCGACCACGTCGGGCACGTCGGGGAACCGGGCCACCGACACCAGGTCGACGGTCGCCCCTGCGGCGGCCAGGATGCGCCTCAGCTCGTCGAGCTTGTGCGGGTTGCGAGTCGCAAGGACCACCGTCGGGGTCGGTGGATCCGTCATCCGGCCAGTGCCGATCGCTGCCGGTCGGTCAGCTCGGAACACCCCGCCTCGGCCAGCGCCAGCAGGACATCGAGCTCGCGACGGTCGAACGGGTCGCCCTCGGCGGTCCCCTGGAGCTCGACGAAGCGCCCGTCCCCGGTCATGACCACGTTCATGTCGGTCGCGGCGCGGACGTCCTCCTCGTAACAGAGGTCGAGCACGGGCTCGTCGCCGACGACGCCGACGGACACGGCGGCCACCGACCCGCGTAGGACATCACCGCCGGAGAGCAGTGCCTGCCCCCGCATCCAGTCGACGGCGTCGGCCAGTGCCACGTAGGCACCGGTGATCGCCGCGGTGCGGGTACCGCCGTCGGCTTGCAGCACGTCGCAGTCGAGCACGACGGTGTTCTCGCCCAGGGCGGACACGTCGACGACCCCACGCAGCGCGCGGCCCACCAGGCGGGAGATCTCGTGCGTGCGACCGCCGATCCGCCCTCTGACCGACTCCCGGTCGGAACGAGTGTTCGTGGAGCGAGGCAACATGGCGTACTCGGCCGTGACCCAGCCCTGGCCGGAGCCCTTGCGCCAGCGTGGCACGCCCTCCGTGACCGACGCTGCACAGAGCACACGGGTGGCGCCGAACTCGATCAACACCGAGCCCTCGGCGTGGTCGAGCCAGCCGCGGGTGATGCGGACGGGTCGCAGCTGGTCGGGCGCGCGGCCGTCGGTGCGTGTCATGCCGGGAAGGCTATCCGCGCGGCTCAGACGTCGACGACCAGACCGGGCCGCGCAGCTTCCACCGGCCCGTCGAAGGCACGCGACGCGAATGCCCTCGCCTCGGCGGGATCACCCCACGGGGGGACGTGGGTGACGATCAGGCTGCGCGCGCGTGCCGCCTGCGCATGCTCGCCCGCCTCGGCCCCCGTCATGTGCAGCCCCTGCGGGTTGTCCACACGGTCGGGGAAGCCTGCCTCGCACACCAGGACGTCCGCGCCGCGGGCCAGCTCGACCAGCGAGGAGCACGGTGCCGTGTCCCCAGAGTAGGCCAGGACCCGCCCCGCATGGTCGACCCGCAAGCCGAACGCCGGTCCGGGGTGCACGACGGGGGCCGCCCGGACGCGGAGAGGGCCCACCTCGAACTCGGCCTCGGGATAGGACCGGAAGTCGAACTCCTCGGTCATGCCCGGATCGACCGGAAGCCCGTACGCGCGGGCCAGCCTGGCCGCGGTGCCGGCCGGCCCCCAGACCGGGATCCGGGCCGACGTGTGTACCGGACCGTAGCGCCGGGCGACGTAGAGACCGCACATGTCGAGGCAGTGGTCGGGATGCAGATGGCTGAGCAGCACTGCGTCGAGGTCGCCGAGCGCGATGTGACGCTGGAGGGCGCCCAGCCCACCGTTGCCGAGGTCGAGGACCAGCCGCATGCCGGCGGCCTCGAGCAGATAGCAGGAAGCCGCGGACTCGGGGCCCGGCAACGACCCCGAGCAGCCGACGACGGTCAGCCTCACCGCACGGCATCCACGACGGCGGCGACCTCCGGGCCGAGGAACCGGCGACCCAGCTCGACGAACGGTCGCGCGTCGCCCGTGGCGCGGAACACGTGCACGGGTGGTGGAAGATCGTCGTCACGCATGAGCCAGTGCCCGGCGAGCACACGGTAGACGTCCTGCGCGGTCTCCTCGGCGCTGCTCACCAGCGTGACACCAGCACCCATGACGTAGGAGATGACACCGGTGAGCAGGGGGTAGTGCGTGCAGCCCAGCACCAGGGTGTCGACGCCTGCCGCGCGTACCGGTTCGAGGTACTCACGGGCCACCTGCTCCAGCTCTGATCCATGGGTGATGCCGTCCTCGACGAACTGGACGAAGCGTGGGCAGGCCTGCGTGGTGATCCGCAGCTGCGGAGCGGCGGCGAAGGAGTCCTCGTACGCCTGGGATGTGACCGTGGCACGCGTTCCGATCACCCCGACGTGACCGTTGCGGGTGGCGGTGACGGCCCTGCGGACCGCCGGCTGGATCACCTCGACGACAGGCACGCCATAACGCTCGCGGGCGTCCCGGAGAACGGCGCTGCTGGCCGAGTTACAGGCGATGACCAGCATCTTCACGCCCTCCCCGACCAGCTGGTCCATGACGTCGAGGGCGAAGGCCCGGACCTCGGCGATAGGCCGCGGCCCGTACGGACCGCGTGCGGTGTCGCCGACGTAGAGGACCGGCTCGTGTGGCAGCTGATCCAGTACGGCGCGGGCGACCGTGAGACCACCCACACCGCTGTCGAAGATCCCGATCGGCGCGTCGTTCATGGCCCGACCGAGCGTACGCCAGCGGTGGTCGCGCACCGTCAGCGCCGACGCAGGTCGCGCCGGACCGTGCGGCTCAGCGACCGCAGCCGGGCCGGCTTGATCTGGCCGTGGAGCATCGTGGCAAGCATCCGGGCCATCGTGTACCCGGGATCGCAGCGCAGCGCGCGCTCGAGGGCGACGCCGGCCAGCGCACCGTCACCCTGCTGGTACGCCACCGACGCGAGGACGGTGCAGACCGGGGCGGCATGTTCGTCGAGCGT
>DASUYL010000046.1:0-3400 GCA_036377395.1 Jiangellaceae bacterium | reverse complement strand
TGCGCTCGCCCACGTCCTCGGGCTGGACGACCTGCGGCCGCTGGAGCCGCAGCCGACCCCGGCCGTCGACAAGCTGGTCGTGTTCGTGCCGGAGTCCCATGCCGAGAGTGTCCTGGACGCCGTGACCGCCGCGGGTGCGGGGCGCATCGGAGCCTACGACCGCTGCGCGTGGACGGTCGTCGGCACCGGCACCTTCCGGCCGGGCCCCGGCACGAGCCCGGCCATCGGGTCCGTCGGCACAGTGGAACGCGTCACCGAGGTCCGGGTGGAGACGGTTCTGCCGCGCAGCTCCCGGATGGCGGTGGTGGCAGCGCTCGTCGCCGCCCACCCCTACGAGGAACCGGCGTACGACCTGTACGAGCTGGCCGCGGAGCCGGGCACCACGGGGATCGGGCGGGTCGGCCGTCTCGCCCGGCCCGAACGGCTGAGGAATTTCTCCGAACGGGTGGCCCGCTCGCTGCCGCCGACGGCTGCGGGCGTACGGACAGCCGGCGATCCCAGTGCTCAGCTACACACCGTCGCCGTCTGTGGTGGTGCCGGCGACTCGTTGCTCGACGCGGCGCGGGCGGCAGGCGTCGACGCATACGTCACCGCGGACCTGCGACACCATCCGGTCTCCGAGTCGCGCGAGGGCGGACCACCCGCCCTCGTCGACGTCGCGCACTGGGCCAGCGAGTGGCCATGGTTGGCCGACGCGGCACGCCGCCTGCGCGATCTGCTCGCTGCGGCTGGCACTACGGTGGAGAGCCGGGTATCGAGGACCCCGACCGACCCGTGGACCATGCACTCCGCACCCCGGCCCGAGGAGGGGAGCCACCCCTGAACGCCGATCCCGCAGCGCAGCAACGCCTGCTCGACCTGCAGGCCATCGATCTCGAACTCGACCAGCTTGCCCACCGTCGCAGCCACCTTCCCGAGATCGCCGAACTGGACGCACTCGCCGCTGACCACATGAAGATCCGCGACGCCGAAGTCACCGTCACGACCGAGATCACCGACCTCGAGCGCGAGCAGCGGCGTGCCGACGCCGACGTCGAGCAGGTACGCCAGCGCAAGGATCGCGACCAGCGACGCCTGGACACGGGTCAGGTGTCCTCGCCCAAGGAGCTGGAGAGTCTGCAGAGCGAGATCGCCTCGCTGGTGCGACGCCAGGGTGCGCTCGAGGAGACCGAGCTCGAGATCATGGAGCGGCTCGAGGAGGCGACGAAGCGCTCATCGCAGCTCGCTGCTGACCGTCAGGAGATCGGTCGGCGTGCGCAGGAAGTCCAGCGCGTCCGCGATGCAGCCTGGGCCGAGATCGACGACAGCCAGGAGTCGTCGCGGCAGCACCGCGAGACGGTGGTGGCCGACATCCCCGACGACTTGCTGGCGCTCTACGAGAAGATCCGAGCCGACCGAGGCGGTGTCGGTGCCGTCGAGATCCGCCAGCGCCGATGCGAAGGGTGCCGGATCACGATCGACCCGGCCGACCTCGTCAAGATCCGGGCCGCCGCGCCGGACGCGGTCGTGCGTTGCGAGGAGTGCCGCCGGATTCAGGTCCGCACTGCCGAGTCGGGTCTGTGAGCAGTTCGGGCGAACGACGACGGCTGATCGTCGAGGCGGACGGCGGGTCGCGGGGGAACCCAGGACCCGCCGCGTACGGAGCGCTCGTCCGCGACCCGGACACGGGCGAGGTGCTGGCCGAGGCCGCCGAGACCCTGGGTTTCGCCACCAACAATGTGGCCGAGTACCGCGGTCTCATCGCGGGCCTCCGGGCTGCGCGTGAGATCGACCCCGAGGCCTTCGTCGAGGCGCGGCTGGACTCCAAGCTCGTGGTCGAGCAGATGTCCGGGCGCTGGAAGTTGAGAAACGACGACCTGCGCCGCCTCGCGGTGGAGGCGAACCAGGTCTTCCCGCAGGGACGGGTGACCTACGCGTGGGTGCCGCGGGCGCGCAACTCCGCGGCCGACCGGCTCGTCAACGCCGCACTGGACGGCAACCTGGCGATCGGGGACCGCATACCCGGGCAGGTCGACGAGCCGGAGCCGACCGAGCCGCCGAACCGACTCGTCGGCTGGGCTCCGGCGCTGGGTGTCCCGACCAGGCTCGTCCTGGTCCGCCACGGACAGACCGCACTGACGGCAGCCAAGCGGTTCAGCGGGTCCGACGTCGACGGACCGTCGCTGGACGAAGCCGGGCGCGAGCAGGCAGCACAGGCCGGATATGCGCTGGTCGGGGGCGAGGCCGTGGCGGTCGTGACATCGCCGATGCTTCGGGCCCGTGAGACGGCCGGCATCGTCGCGGAACAGCTCGGGGTCGAGGCGACCGTGGACGACGATTGGCGCGAATGCGCCTTCGGGAAGTGGGAAGGCCTGACCTTCGCCGAGGTCGGAGAGCGATACCCGGCCGAGCTGGCCGCTTGGCTCTCGTCGCCCGAGGCCGCGCCGCCCGGCGGTGAGCCGCTGGATGCGATGGAACGGCGCGTCGCCGAGGCACGGGACCGGGTACTGGCCAGGTACCCCGGCCAGGCGATCGTCGTCGTAACCCACTCGATGCCGGTCCGCGCTCTGGTCCGGCTCGGCCTGGGCGCTCCGGCCCAGGCCCTCTTCCGCATGCAGCCCGCACCCGGATCGATCACCGAGTTGCACGTGTACCCCGACGGCACGACCTCATTGGTGGCCTTCAGCCGCGTTCTCTGACGGCAGCGGCCGCCGTAGGGTGCCGACCATGCCGAGCCGACAACTGCGCCTTCGGGCCGCCGACGGCGAGCGGCTGCGGGCCGGGTTGGACAAGATCCGCGCCGAGCTGGAGGTACCCGGCGAGTTCCCGGCCGACGTCCGGGCCGAGGCCTCGGCGGCAGTGTCGGCGGCTTGCATGCCGGCGCGGGACATGACCGACGTGCCGTTCGTGACGATCGACCCGGCAGGCTCGATGGACCTCGACCAGGCTCTCCACCTCTCCCGGGACGGCCGCGGGTTCCTGGTGCGCTACGCGATCGCGGACGTGGCGTCGTTCGTGACACCTGGGGGGCCGATCGACGTCGAGGCACACCGGCGCGGTGTGACGTTCTACGGCCCGGACCGACGGGCGCCGCTGCATCCCGTCGAGCTCTCGGAGAGTGCGGCGAGTCTGCTTCCCGACCACGAGCGTCCGGCGCTGGTCTGGCACCTGCGGCTGAGTTCCGCGGGTGAGTTGGACGAGACCATGCTGTTCCGAGCTCGGATACGTAGCCGTGCGATGCTGTCGTACGAGAGCGTCCAGCGCGATCTCGACGCAGGGACGGCGGGCGACATGCTTGGGCTGCTACCCGAGATCGGCCACCTGCGACTGGACCAGGAGCGCGCCCGCGGCGGCGTGTCGATGCCGGTCCCCGAGCAGGAGATCGTCACCAGATCCGACGGGGGATACGGCCTCGAGTACC
>DASUYL010000045.1:0-5580 GCA_036377395.1 Jiangellaceae bacterium | reverse complement strand
GCATGTCGAACCGGAGACGACCTGCGGCGGCAGCCCCCGGACCGGCCGGCCACTGCCGTCGATCAGGCCCGTCTGGCGGGCGAGCACCTCGCCGCCGGCCACCACGCGGACCACGTACCGGCTGCCCTTGCGCAGTCCGCTTGGCGACACGACGGCGATGTCACTGTCGTGGCCGTAGACCTCGGCGATGTCACGGCGCAGCCGGCGTGCGGCGACGCCCGTGTCGAGCTCGGCCTCGACCACGATCTTGCCGCTGACGATGTGCAGGCCGCCTCCGAACCGCAGCAACGCGGAGACTTCGGCCTTGCGGCAGCATGGCTTCGTCACCTCCAGGCGGGCCAGCTCGTCCTTCACCGACGCGGTCATCGCCATGGGCCGATCCTGCCACGAGCGAAGATGGCCGCGTAGGCACGGGCCAGGCGCTCGGGATCGTGACGCGGACTGCCGTCGGCCATCGCGACGTCGGTGACCGTGACCTCGGCCCCGAAGTTCCGGGCCACCTGGCGCAGCAACTCCTCGTCGGGTACCGATGAGCGGTCGGCCACCACCGCGTCGATCCGCAGGTCCGGCGCATATGCCGCGAGCACCTCCAGGTGCATTTCGGGGGTGAAGCCTTCGGTTTCGGCGCCCTCGGGCGACAGATTGAGGGTGACCATCCGGCCGGCGGGGGTGTCGATCAGGGCTCGACGCAGCTCGGGGAGGAGCACGTGCGGGATGACGCTGCTGAACCACGATCCGGGCCCCAGGACCACCCAGTCCGCATCGGCGATCGCATCAAGAGCGTCCGGACACGCCGGCGGATCGGGCGGTACGAGCTCCACGGCGACGATCATGCCCGTCGCCGAGGCGACGGCGTGCTGTCCGACGACGGTCTCCATCGTCCGGGCCGTTCCGTCCACGCGGTCGGCCCGGGCCACGAGTGCGTGAATGTCCAGTGATGTGGTGGACATCGGCAGCACCCTGCCCTGCGCGCCCAGCAGGCGGGCGACCCAGTCGAGGCCTTCGACGTGGCCGCCGAGCAGCTCCCAGAGCGCCACGATCAGCAGGTTCCCGGCGGCATGGTCGTGCAACTCGCCCGCGCTGGAGAAGCGGTGCTGGAGTACCCGTGCCCAGGTCTGCCCCCACTCGTCGTCCCCGCACAATGCGGCCAGCGCCATGCGCAGGTCACCCGGAGGGAGGACGCCGAACTCGTTCCTCAGCCGGCCGCTGGACCCACCGTCGTCCGCCACCGTCACCACCGCGGTGAGCCGTCCGCTGATCCGGCGCAGGGCCGACAGTGACGCGGCCAGGCCGTGCCCGCCGCCGAGGGCGACGACCTTGGGTCCGGCCAGGCGCGCGTCCCGCACCGGCGGGTCATTCCCGCCCGAGGTCACGGTGGACGACCAACGTCTCGATCCCCTGGTCGCGCAACCGGCCGGCCAGCGCCTCGCTCATCACCACGCTGCGATGCTTCCCACCGGTGCACCCGACGCCCACGGTGACGAAGCGCTTGCCCTCCCGCAGGTAGCCGTCGGAGGTCATCCGGAGCAGTTCGGCGTAGCGGTCGAGGAACTCCGTGGCTCCGGGCTGGCCGAGGACGTAGTCCCGCACCGCCCCGTCCCGACCGGTCTGCGGCCGCAGTTCGGGCACCCAGTGCGGGTTGGGCAGGAAGCGCAGGTCGGCGACGACGTCGGCGTCGACGGGAATGCCGTACTTGAAACCGAACGACACCACGACGGCACGCAGGCGGGGAGTCTCCCCCTCGAAGGCCGTGCGGATCCGCCGGGCGAGCTCGTGCACGTTGAGCAGCGACGTGTCGACGACGAGGTCGGCCCCTGCCCGCAGCTCGGCCAGTTGTTCACGTTCGCGCCGGATACCCTCGAGAACGCGGCCCTCTCCCTGCAGCGGATGGGGGCGGCGCGCGGACTCGAACCGGCGCACCAGCGCCTCGTCACCGGCCTCGAGAAACAGGACGTAGGGACGCACACCGCGTGCCGCGAGCTCGTCGAGCGCTCCCCGCAGCTCTCCGAAGAACACCCCACCCCGCACGTCGGCCACGACGGCGATCCGGCGCTGCGCGGCCCGCTCCGTGACCGTGTCGACCAGCTCCATCAGCAACGACGGCGGCAGGTTGTCGACAACGAACCAGCCGAGATCGTCCAGCGATGCCGTCGCCGCGGTCTTTCCCGCCCCGGACATGCCGGTGACCACCAGCAGCTCCGGAGGTTCCCCGGTCTCGGCCACATCCGCTCCTCAGGTCGACGCGGAGTCCGCGTCGAGGATCTCACCCGTCGCCATGTTGACCGAGGACGCCGGACGGCGCTGCGCAACGGCCGCCACGACCGCCTCGGCGGTCCGGATGCCGAAGCCCGGTACCTGCGCGATCTCCTCGGGGCTGGCGGTGCGCAATCGCTTCAGCGAACCGAAATGCGAGAGCAGGGCCTTGCGGCGCGCCGGGCCCAGGCCGGGCACGCCGTCGAGCAGGCTGTCGACCATGGACCGGGACCGCCGCTGCCGGTGGTAGGCGATGGCGAAGCGATGGGCCTCGTCGCGGATCCGCTGCAACAGGTAGAGCCCCTCGCTGGCCCGGGGAAGGATCACCGGGTCGTCGGAACCGTCGACCACGACCTCCTCCAGCCGCTTCGCCAGGCCGACGACGGGGATGTCGGAGACACCGGCCTCGTCCATGGCCAGCCGTGCAGCGGCGACCTGGGGCCTGCCGCCGTCGACGACGACCAGGCCGGGCGCGTAGGCGAACTTGCGTGGCCGCCCGGTCTCGGGGTCGAGCGGCTGTGCCGCCGAGCGGTCGGGCTCGCGCTCCTCGGTGAGCCGGCGGAACCGCCGTCCCAGCACCTCACGGATTGCCCCCACGTCGTCGACACCCTGCCGGCCGCGGATCGCGAACCTCCGGTACTCGGACTTGCGCGAGAGGCCGTCTTCGAACACGACCATGGACGCCACCACGTCGGTGCCCTGCAGGTTGGAGACGTCGTAGCACTCGATCCGCAGCGGTGCCTCGTCGAGGTCGAGGACATGCTGGATCTCCTCGAGCGCACGGCTGCGGGTGGACAGGTCGCTGGCCCGCCTGGTCTTGTGCAGCGCAAGCGCCTGTGCGGCGTTACGCGTGACGGTACCGAGCAGCGCCTTCTTGTCGCCCCGTAGCGGGACCTTCAGATCGACCTTCCCCCCGCGCAGTTCCCCGAGCAGGTCGCGTAGCGCTCGGCACTCGTCCGGGTCCTCCGGCAGCGCAGGCACGAGGATCTCCCGGGGCACGGCCTCTCCGCCGTTCTCGCCGTAGAGCTGCAGCAGAAACCGCTCCACCAGGTCGCCGCTGGACGCGTCGTCGCTCTTGTCCGCAACCCAGCCGCGCTGACCACGCACCCGTCCGCCGCGGACGTAGAAGATGTGGACCGCCGCCTCCAGCGGGTCTTCGGCGAGTGCGACAACGTCGGCGTCTGTCGCATCGCCGAGCACGACGGCGTTCTGCTCCATGGCCCGCCGCAGGGCCGCGATGTCGTCGCGCAGCCGGGCCGCCCGCTCGTAGTCGGTGGCCGCCGCGGCGGCGCGCATGTCCCGCTCGAGGCGACGGATGTAGGTCGCGGTCTGGCCGTCGAGGAAGGCGACCAGGTCCGCCACGATCGCGCGGTGCTCCTCCGCGCTGACCCGGCCGACGCAAGGCGCGGAGCATTTGCCGATGTAGCCGAGCAGGCACGGGCGGCCGACCTGCCCGGCCCGCTTGAACACGCCTTTCGAGCAGCTGCGCACCGGGAACACCCGCAGGAGCTGGTCGAGCGTCTCGCGGATCGCCCAAGCGTGCGCGTACGGCCCGAAGTACCGTACGCCGCGCTTCTTGGCTCCGCGCATCACCATGGCCCGCGGGAAATCCTCGTCCAGCGTCACCGCGAGGTAGGGGTAGGACTTGTCGTCGCGGTAGCGGATGTTGAAGCGCGGGTCGAACTCCTTGATCCACGAGTACTCGAGCTGCAGCGCCTCGACCTCGTTGCGCACGACCGTCCACTCGACCTTGGCCGCGGTCGTCACCATGGCCAGTGTGCGGGGGTGCAGCGCGGCGAGGTCCTGGAAGTACGACGAGAGCCGGGAACGCAGGCTCTTGGCCTTGCCGACGTACACCACCCGACCGGCCGGGTCGCTGAACCGGTAGACGCCCGGTTCGTCCGGCACCGACCCGGGCGCGGGGCGGTACGTGGAGGGGTCGGGCACAGCCCAACCCTAGTTGTCAGATCTGCAGTACCTGGTCGCCCTCGACCACGATCGCGACCTCCGGCAGCGGCTCGGTCGCCGGGCCGGTCTGCACCGAGCCGTCCTCGACCGAGTACCTGCTGCCGTGGCACGGACACAGGATCAGCCCGTCCTCGACTCGCGCGACCTGGCAGCCCTGGTGGGTGCACGTACTGCCGAACGCCCGGAACTCACCGGCCGTCGGCTGCGTGACGACGATCTGCTCTGTTGTGTTGATCACGCCGCCGCCGACGGGAACGTCCGCCGTGGCGGTCAGCGGCGTTCCACCGCTGCCCTCGGTCGGCGGAGTCGTCTGCTGCGGGCTGGGCGCCGAGGTGTCGGGTGCGTCGGGACTCCGCGTCGCGTCGGTCGTCGGGGCGGCCGTGTCGGGGTCGTCGCCGTCGCCGCCACAGGCCGCCAGCACGCCGGCGACGCCGACAGCGCCGACTCCGAGCAGCACCGTCCGGCGCTGGATCCCGAGGCCATGGGAGCCGGCCGGAGTGGTGTCGTGCTGGGTCATCGCGTCTCCCGGTCTCGGCGGCAGAGGGTCACGTCCGATGAACGGATCATCCCCGACGTCGGTTCACGCGCACGACTTGTGGCGGGTTTTCAACCTCTCCGGTCCGGCGGAGAGGTGTCCAACCCGCCACAAGTCGCGAGGCCGGCTCCGGCTACGGGTGCCGCTCGGCGTACACCTTCATGGCGTCGCGCACGAAGGCGGCCGTCCCCTCACCGTTGACGTCATAGATCGCGGTGAACCGTGGGTCGGCGACGTACATCTCGCCGAGCCCGATCAGGTAGTCCCGGCTCGGGGTGGTCGTGACCGAGAGCCAGTCGACGTGGCGCCCGGTGATCGCCTGCACCTCGTCGCTGTCGGCGGACTTGCCCGCTCGCAGGGCCCGCCCGTAGTCGGCGGCGATGTCGACCTGCCGCTGTTGGAACGATCTCTTCTCGGCGTCGCTGAGCGAGCGCCACCAGCGGTCGCCTCGCTCGTACGCCTCACGTCCCCAGCGTTGCGTGACCTCCTGCTCGTACCGGGTGTGGTCGAAGCCGTCGAAGACCTCCTCTGCCATGAGTTCCTCACCTCCCTCCGTCTTCCGCAGCGTCGTTCGCACCGACTCGATCTGCCGCCCGATGCGCTGGCGCTCCTGCTCGAGCAGCGCCAGGTGGGTTCGCAGCGCCGTCGCAGTGTCCCGTTGGCCGTCGAGTACCTCGGCGATGGCGGGCAGGCCGAGGCCGAGCTCTCGCAGCAGCAGGATCCGCTGCAGGCGCACGAGGGCGTCCTGGTCGTAGTAGCGGTAGCCATTCCCGCCGACCCGGGTGGGTGCGAGCAGCCCGATCTCGCCGTAGTGGCGCAGCGTT
>DASUYL010000044.1:0-11989 GCA_036377395.1 Jiangellaceae bacterium | reverse complement strand
GCCGCCGTACGGGCCGGCGGCGTCCAACCCGTGGTCGGCGGCCCAGCGCCCGACCCGGAGCAACGAGGCGGCGGGGCCGCTGGCGTCGACCGGAGACGAGGGAAGCAGACCCACCGGGTGCGGGCTCGCCTTGGCGAGTGAACGCTTGAGCTCGACCCAGCCCTGTTCCAGATCGAGCCCTACGAGCAGGCTGGTGCACGCCGGCCGGCCCGGCGTGGTCGACCCGGTCGCCGAGCCGGATCCGGCACTCCTGTGGCGGCATCCGGTAGCGCCAGATGCCCGAGCGCTTCTCCTGTCCGATGAGCACGGGTGTGCCGAGTCCGCCGAGCGTGGCGGGCTCGACGTCGAGCTCGTCGAGTCCGAGCTTGCGGACCCGGAAGTACTCCCACCACTCGGCCCGGTTCTCGCGGCGGTGCCATTGCAGCAGGCTCGCCAGCAACGCACGGGTGTGCTGTTCGGAGGTGCGCTCGGCGGGGTCGTCGGGCACCCCCACCGTCAGCGCCGCCTCGACAGCGACGAACTCCGGGTCGGGCTCGCGGAAGTGCTCAGCCGGCCGCGCGGTGGAGCCGTCGGGCCGGGGCACGTCGTGGCCGGCGTCCCGCACCTCGTGGCGGCGAGCCTCGAGCCACTCGCGAAGGTGGCGGGTGCTGACACAGTCGTCGCGGTTGTAGGCCCCGATCGCGTCGAGGACGGACTGCTCACCCTGCTGCCGCCAGCGCTCGTACTCGACGATGCTGGACCCGGCGTCCTTGACCTGTGCGCCCGCACGCGCCGCCGGGTCGTAGAGCTGCTCGAGCGATTTGATCGAGTAGGACCCCACGCCGATGCGCAGCCCCTGGCGGACGACGGCGTAGATGTCGACCAGCCGCTCGCCGCGGAGCAGCGCGTCGACCTCGTCGATGCGGGTGCCGTAGCGCTGGGAGAGGCGTTTGAGGACGGCGGGCTCGTAGGACGCGTAGTGGTAGACGTGCATGCCGGGGTGGCGCGCCCAGGTGGTCATGAGGTGATCGACGGCGTGCTCGAAGGCGCGGCGCTCGGCGGCCGGATCGTGCGCCCACCAGGCCGTGAACTCGTCGGCGGTGTCGGTGACGCCCCAGAGGTACTCGAGGCCGTCCTCGCCGTAGAACGGGTCGCCCTCGAGGTCGAGGAACAGGTCGCCCGGGTCGGGCTCGGGCAGCAGAGCGAGGCCGCGGCCGGCCTCCACGGGCAGGATCGGCTCGTGCGGCGGCACCGGCAAGGCGCGCGCCGCGACCTGCAGGCGCGCCTGCGCGGCGAGCTTCCTCCGAGCGGCGTCGCCGACGGCGCCGACGGCGGCAAGGTCGGCCTCCGTCGCGGCGCCGAGACGGGTGACCGTGCCGATGCCGGCCGCGCGGAAGTGCTCGCGCTGGGTGCGCCGCATCTGGGGGACGAGCACGAGATCGTCGTCGGCCCGCCACCGCTGCCGGCACTGCTGCGCCCACGGGCAGATGTCGCAGTGGGAGACGCGCACCGGGTACGTCGCAGGTGCGTCGTCCAGCCAGCGCTCGAAGTCGAGGACCGTCCGGCGGGTGTACGCCGCGACATCGACGTGGGGGACGCTGACCCGCTCGCCGCTGCCGAGGATGACGGTGAGGCTCTCGGGTGGCGCACCCTGCAACGCCTCGAGGCGTTCGGCGTAGACGCCCATCTGCAGCAGGGCGCCGACCTTGAGGTGGCGGGCGAGCTTGGTGTCGGCGACGTCGTAGGACCAGTCGCCGAGCCCGCTGGGCCGCTCGTCGTTGCGGATCAGGAAGTCGGCATGGCCGCGCCATCGGCCGTCGAAGAACGTGGCCTGGTAGACGACGTCGGCGCCGCGCTTCATGGCGTCCAGCGTCAGCTGCTCGGCTGCGGGGAGGTCGTCTGAACGAGGGGTCTCGACGACGTCCAGCGCCCGGCCCATCTCGGCGAGGACCGACCGCTCGTGAGCGTCGCCGAGCGTGCGGACGAGGGCGGCGCCGGCGTCGTCGCCGTCGGCCGGCGGGCGCAGGCCGACGGCGACCTGGCGCTCCAGCGTCGTGAGGTGCGGGCAGGCAAGGTGGCCGACCAGGTCGGTCGGGCTCAGCACCATGCGTCCGTCGGCGACGTACAACCCGGCCACCCCCTCGTCGACCCGATCATGCCCTGCACCCAGGACAGAACCTGCGCCCGACGCGGCGGACGGCGTTCCCTGCATTGCCCTCGTCGGGGTCGGCAGAACGCATGACCGTCGCCATGACCGCGGTGGAACCGCCGCCGGACTATTGACCTGGGCGCAAACTACGCCATGCTGGGGTACGGCATCAGTACGAAGGACAGTAGTACTACTCGAAGGCACAATGAGGTGAATCGGACCGGACGGTACGTCCCGGCCGGCGACCGGGAATTCGGCCTCAACATCTTCCAGCCCGCCCTGTAGGAGACGAGCGAAGCCGAGGCCTTGGCCGGGGAACCCCTTGTCCCCCCGGCCAAGGCCTCTTCGTTCGCCTGCGGACCGATACGATCCCTTGTCGTGGTGCGACGTCTCGGCGAACTCGAATCGGTGGTGATGGACCGGCTCTGGGCATGGGGCCGGCCGACGTCGGTGCGCGACGTCTTCGAAGACCTTCGTCGGAACCGCACGGTGGCGTACACCACCGTGATGACGGTCATGGACAACCTCCACAAGAAGGGCGTGCTGAGTCGCGAGCTGTCCGGCCGGGCCTACATCTACCGTCCGGCGAGAACCCGCGAGGAGTACGTCGGCGATCTGCTGGAAGATGCGCTCGGCGAGTCCAGCGACCGGACGGCAGCCCTGCTCGGCTTCGTCGAGCGGCTGAGCCCGGAGGAGATCACGAAACTGCGTGACGCACTCGAATGACCAGCATCCTCCTGTTCGGCTACGCGGCGATCCTCGCCGTGCCGGTTGCATGGCTCTTACGCCGTGCCACCTGGACGAGTCGGGCGCCCGCGCTCGGCGTGATCGCCTGGCACGTCTTGTCCGCGAGTGTGCTGGTCGCGATCCTGTTCGGTGCGTTCGCGGCGATACCGGACGCCGGCGGCGGCCACGACGAGCACAACCGTCTGATGTTCATCGAGGTGTGCCTGCTCGCCGTGATGTTCCTGGCCGTCGTCGGTGCCATCGTGGGGAAGGCGCTGGTCTCGTCCATTCGCGAGGGCAGCTCGCAGCGCCGCCGCCATCGCCGACTGCTCCACCTCGTCGGGCGTGCGGATGCCGGCCTCGATGCCGTACTGGTCGACCATGCCAGCGCGGCCGCCTACTGCGTACCCGGACGGGGCAGCCGCGTCGTCCTGACGACTGCCGCCCTCGCCGTGCTGGACGATGCCCAACTGGCGGCGGTGCTGGCGCACGAGCAGGCGCATCTGCGTGGGCGTCACCATATGGTGCTCGCTGCCGGACGGATCCTGCGACGGGCCTTCCCGTGGGTTCCCGCGTTCCGATGGGGGCACGACGAGGTCACCCGGCTCGTGGAGTTGATCGCCGACGACGCTGCCGCTCACCGGTGCGAACGGCATGATCTTGCCGCTGCGCTGCTCGTGCTGGCCGCGGACTCCCGGCCCGTCGTGCCTGTGACTGCATTTGCTGCCAGCGGTTCCGCCGTGGCCGTCCGGGTGAAGCGGTTGCTCGGGTCGGAGCAGGGACTGAGCCGGCGAGCGGTGGCCGGCTGGTCGGTGGCGTTCCTACTGCTGCTGGCCGGGCCGCTGCTCGCCGTGTCACCGGCCCTGGCCGGCGCCGGCGACCTGCTCAGTCACTGCCCGTTCTTCTGATGCCAGCGAGGACGTCCTCGCCACCGACGGCGCGAATGTGATCGGGGTCGCCGATGACCACGAGTTGGTCACGGGCGCGGGACGGAGGCCGCGGCCGCGAAGGATCTCGGCAAGGGTCTCGGCGTCGTCCTCGTCCAGTGCGCGATTGGCGTTCTCCTGGCGGACCGGGATGTCCCAGAGTCGGCCGCGGTGGCGCGCCCTCCACCGCGGATCACCCTCGACATAGCGGCGCAGCGCGTACCTGGTGTCGCGCGCCTGTCGACCGGGTAATGCGAACCGGCTGGCCGGCCCGGCGCTGCCACCAGGACTGTCCGTCGTGCCAGACCTCACCACCCTTGACCTCGACGACGACCAGGCTGGCTCCGGGCAGCACGACGACCAGGTCGGCGTCGTGGTCCATGAGGTCGTCGGTGATGCGCAGGTTCGTGTAGAGGACGTCGTGCGGACGCAGTTGCTCGCGAAGGAGCTTCCACACCTGGCGCTCGCTCGCCGTGGTGAACCGCGGCGGCTCGGGCACACAGACCGGCATCGCGGCCTCCTTCCCCGAGTCGCCGGCCGGCCGGTGCCCCGTTTCCCCCCGCCGAGGTTCACCAGCCGGCCGGTGTGGGAACTCTAGGAGCACCCCCGGACGCAACACCGGGACTGACAGAAGCTCGGATCTGTGAGCCTCCGAGAGCGCGGGCGCGGTGTCGCACTTGCGGCCGGCCGCTGCGACAGGCAGGGTCTGACCACCGGGGTGAAGGGGAGGCGTCATGAATCGCACGCAGCGTTGGCGGGTTGCCGTCGGTGGTGTCGCAACAGCAACGCTCGTCGCCGGGCTCGGGCTTGCCCCGGGCGTCGCGAGCGGAGCCCCGCGGCCGGTCTCGGCAGTCACCATGGACGTGGGCATCTACAACGTGTACCTGGGCGCCGACCTGAACCCGCTGTTCGGAGCGAGCAGCCTCCCCGACCTGATCGCCCGCGCCAGCGCCATCTACGCAGAGATGGAGCGCACCGACTTCCCACAGCGGGCGGAGGCCATCGCCGAGCTCGTCGCCGAGGAGAAGCCCGAGGTCCTGGGGCTCAACGAGGTCGCCCTGTGGGAGACCGCGCCATGGACCTTTGTCCAGACACCCGCCGGGCCGCTGCCGGTCGCGACCGGCCCGTACACGGCCACGTTCGACTTCGAGCAGATCCTGCTGGACGCGCTCGCGGCCGAGGGCGAGCCCTACACCGTCGTGGCCACCAACACGAACTTCAGCAGCGCCGCGATCCCGATCGCCATTCCGATCTCACCGACGCTGGCGGGCCGCTTCACCGACCACGACCTGATCCTGGTGAGAACGGATGCGCTGAAGCACATCTCGGTGTCGAACGTGCGGTCGTTCAACTTCTCCGACGCGTCGTCGTTCTCGGTGAATCTCCTGGGCCTGAACGTCCAGGTGGACCGGGGCTGGTCGACCGTCGACTTCACCCAGCGCGGCCGGACCTTCCGCTTCGTCAACACCCACCTCGAGGCCTTCGGCTCCACCCCGCTGAGTGACGAGTGGCGCAACCTGCAAGCCGCCGAGTTGGTCGCCGACATCGAGGCCTCCCCGCACCCGGTGGTCGTCGTGGGGGACATCAACGCCCGTCCGACGCTGTGCCAGGACTTCCGCCAGCCGCCGCAGTTCCAGGACCAGAACGTCGTGGCCTACGGCCTGCTGGAAGACGCGGGGCTGCTGGAGGTGTGGCCGCTGGTCCACGAAATGGACCCGTGCGGGCCGGAGAGCTGGACGAGCGGGCAGGACGACAGCCTGCTCGCGCCCAGCACGCTCGACCACCGCATCGACGTGATCTTCCTCAGCGAGGAGTTCAGCGCGCTGCAGGCGGAGACCATCGGAGAGGAACAGGACGACCGCACCGAGCCGGACGGGTTCTGGCCCAGCGACCACGCCGGCAGCGTGGCGAAGATCCGGCTGGACGCTCACACCTGAGCGTCGGCGCGGCGGTCACGGCAACGGCTTCTGCCGGGGTACCGACGAAGCCGCCGCGTGAGCCGCGCAGCAGGCCGCTGGACCTGGGTCCGGTCTGCGGATCGACGCCGCGTCAGCGGTCACGTCGACGACATCGTGTCGGTACGCCCCAGGCGGTCAGGGCGTGGCGTCGAACGTGAGCACGACGCTGCCGACCTTGTGGCCGCTGTCGACCCGGCGATGCGCCTCGACGATCTCTGCATACGGCAGCACCGAATCGATCACCGGCCTCAGCTCTGAACGCTCAGCCAGCGACATGAGGGTTCGATAGTCGTCGGCGTTCATCGAGGCCGTGCCGCGTACGACGGCCTTGCGCCGCGTCGCGGCGAGCATCTGCCAGAGATCGCCGATGACCATCAGGAGACGGCCGCCCGACTCCAGCGAGCCCTTGACCCGCGAGTAGGGCGCGGTGCCGTGATTGTCCATGATCACGTCATAGCGTTGCCCATTGCGGGTGAAGTCCGCTGCCGTGTAGTCGATGACGTGATCGGCACCGAGACTCCTGACCAGGTCCGCATGGGCGCCGCTGCACACGGCTGTCACCTCGGCCCCGGTGTGCTTGGCGAGCTGCACCGCCATGGCGCCGACGGCACCGGACGCGCCGTTGATCAGCACCGTCTCGCCGGAGGCGAGCCTCCCCATCCGGAAGAAGTGGAGCGCCGTCACGCCACCAAAACCGAGTGACACGGCATCCTGATAGCTCAGGCTCTCCGGGATCTCGGCGATCGCACCGTGTTCGTCAACCGCGACCAGTTCAGCGTGGCAGCCGAGCTCGAATCCGCGCGAGGCGAGCACCCTGTCGCCGGGCTGGAGGCTGGTGACCGCCTTTCCCACCGCCTCGATCCGTCCTGCCACGTCGAAACCGAAGACGGGCTGCCTCGGTCTGGTGACGCCCATCTGCAGCCGCACCGGCAGGCTCAACCCGCGAGGGACGCGCAGCGCCCTCAGCCGAGCGTCGCCGGAGTTGACCGTCGCCGCAAAGGCCCTCACCAGCACCTGGCGGTCAGCCGGCGCCGGCGTCGGGACCTCCCTGATCTGCACGACTTCGGGGGGGCCGTATCTCTCGCAGACCGCAGCCTTCATCGATCACCTCAGCGGCGGCATGGTATCCGCGGCGCTGACTGGCGTCGAGCAGTGGCACGATCGCGACATCTGGTCGGGTGAGTCGTCGGCGATGGCGTCGCGCGCGGTGGTCATACGCACTCATCCGCCCTGCCTGCCCCGGTCTGCGGTGCAGATGGTCAAGACCATCCACGATGGAGGAGCACCGATGGCTACGACCCGAGTCGACCTCAAGCGAGAGTTCCGGGCGTTGTACAACGCTGGTCGCGACCCCCGACTGGTCGAGGTGCCCGACTTGGCCTTCCTGATGATCGACGGCCACGGCGATCCGAACATCGCGGCCGAGTACGCCGAAGCCGTCCAGGCGCTGTACGCGGTGGCCTACGCCGCCAAGTTCATCGTCAAGCGGACACCTGACGGCGTCGACTTCGGCGTGATGCCGTTGGAGGGGCTGTGGTGGACACCGGACATGTCGACGTTCACGACCGACGACAAGTCGGCCTGGGATTGGACCATGATGATCATGCAGCCGGACCAGGTGACCACGCACGTCGTCGAACGGGCGCAGGCGACGGCCGCCCGGAAGACCGCGACCCGCGCCGCGAGCCGCCTCCGCCTCGAGCATTTCACCGAGGGACTCGCCGCCCAGGTCATGCACGTCGGCCCGTACGCCACCGAGGGCCCGACGATCCAGCGGCTGCACGCATATATCTCCGACCAAGGCTACGTACGTGCCGGTAAGCATCACGAGATCTACCTCAGCGATCCGAGACGCACCGCCGCTGAGCGCCTGAAGACCATCGTCCGGCAGCCCGTCGCTCGCCCGTGAAGCACAGTGCATGTGCGCTCGGATGTGACTCGACGTGGTCAGCGCCTCGGCCGAGGATGGCGGGGTGACAGCCACGGTCGATGATGAGCTCCTGAGCTGGCTGCTGGAGGGAGACCCTGCGATCCGGTGGCGGGCGCTGCAGGTCATGACCGACGCCTCTGCCGAGGACGTGGCACAGGAGCGGGCCCGGGTCGCCACGGAGGGCTGGGGCGCCCGGCTGCTGGCGGTTCAGGACCACGACGGTCACTGGGGTGGCGGCGTCTACTCGCCCAAGTGGACCTCGACGACGTACACACTGCTGCACCTGCTCTGGTTGGGTTTGCCGCCCCGGCACCCGGCCGCGCTACGCGGTTGCGAGCGGTTGTGGGAGTGGCAGGCCCGGTGGCGCGTGCCCGAGACCTGCATCGTCAGCATCCTCGTCCGGCTGACCAGTTATCACGGGTACGAGGCGGTACGCCTGGACGACCTGGTGGAAGACCTCATCGATCAGCAACTGGCGGACGGCGGGTGGAACTGCGCCACCCGCACGGACAAGAGCAAGCACAGCTCGTTCCACACCAGCATCCAGGCGCTGGAGGGCCTCGATGCGTATGCCGGCGCTGGAGGTCGGCTCGACGCCACCGAGTCGCTGAACAGAGGTCGTGAGTTCTTCCTCCGTCACCGGCTGTACCGGTCACACCGAACCGGAGCGGTCGCCATCCGCGGCAGCACCCGATTTCCTGCTTTCCCCGAATGGCACTTCGACGTGCTCCGCGGCCTCGAGCACTTCTGCTGGGTCGATGCTCCGCGCGACGGGCGGTTGCGCGATGCGATCGAGGTGATTCGACGCGCATGCCGTACGGACGGCCGATGGCCCACGTATGCCGCGTACCCCGGACGGCACTGGTTCCAGCTCGAGCCGCCGGGCGCGAGCCGGTGGAACACCTACCGCGCGCTGCGCGTCCTGCGCTGGTGGCAACACTGAACGCGACGTCCGAGCACCATCGGCCGCCGGTAACCCAGGCTGGCGTGGATCCGGCAGGTGTGAGCTGACCTTGCGCCGGCGTCAGGTCACCCACCCGGCGAGCACCGCGACGCCACTCAGGACGACGCATCTGGAGGCCAGTTCGCCGAGAATGCCGCCGTCGAGGGGCTCACGCTCCACCGCCGTCACGGCAGCCGGCGCGGGGGCGCCGATGATCACCGGTTTCGGCGGCGCCGGTCGGTCGTGACGGGTCAGCATCGAGAAATACCAACGGCCCAGGACGGCCTTGCGGTGTGGCACGGCGATCCCCGCGTCCGATGCCACCCAGCGAGGCTTCGAAGACGGACGCGAGCCGGTGTCGATCCATACCTCGTGAACCACGACGTCCCCCGCATAACTCTTGAGGTCCTCGAGTTCGTCGTCGCAGCGGTAGACACGGTCCGGCCGGGGAAGACGTTCGCCGGCGGCCGGCGCTGCCGACCAGATGGCCAGCAGCGGTCGGATCGCCCGCGGATTGACATCGTGCAGCAGGACGACGCACGCACGTCGGGGTGGCGTCGATGCCTTCCTGAAGTCGCGCAGCGCCAGCCGCACGCCCCAGGTCAGCCGCAGCGACCAGATCAGGAGGGCGACACCGAACGCAGCCACGACCATCGTGACGGCCGTGTCGCCGACGGCGAGGGCGACAGCGACCGTCACGATCGTGGTCGCCAGCAGCCAGCTCACGGTGCGGCGTGCCTCATGTCGTGCGGCGCGCTGAAGGGCACGGTCGACGTCGGCCTGTTCGGACCGGGTTTCCAGCCGACTCATGGGTGCTCCCGATGCCTGTTCGGCCCGTTGTTGTCCGGCCAGGATCATTCCCGCGACCGCGCCAGGCATGCTCGCGACGCCCGACGAATGCTGGGCGTGACGCGGTGTCTGCGGAGTGCCTGCTGCGGCAGACCGGCGTCGTACGGCGGACTCCGTCAATGCGGTCGGGAGACGCCCGCATCCTCGGTGAACTCGTAGACGTACCCATCCGGCGCTCGGAAGTGCACCCAGGCGTTGCCACTGTCGTCGGTCGCCGGCTCGAGCAGGATCTCGACACCAGCCGCCCGCAGCTCTGCTGCCGCGCTGAAGACGTCGTCCACCAGGAAGCCCGCCACCGGACCGGTGGTGAAATGCCGGTTGACCGGGCTGTCCGCACTGAAGACCTCGACCTTGCTGCCGTCGGGCAACTTCAGCATCCAGAAGCCGTCATGCTCCATCTCGAGGCGCAGGCCCAGAACGTCGCGAAAGAACTGCACCGTCGGCTCGGCTCTCTCCGTCCGGGTGCCGACCCAGGCGAGCTTGATGATCTCCATGGCGATGTCATCCCTTGTTCCATGACGGTGACGGGTCGTCCGAACTCTATGGCTGCGTCGGTAATCGGTGTACCCGTCGCGGGCCAGACCGCTGCATGAACCCACCGCACCCACGGTCGTGGGGTTATCGGCGCAGCACCCGCGGGACAGGCCGACGAGGCGCGTCGAAAGGGATCAGTGCCTGACGGCGACCTGGTTCCGGTGTCGGTTGCCGGCCGCATCGGATCGGTCTGCTGAGCGCACCCGCTCGGCCAGGAAGTCGTCCCAGGTCCGCGTTCCCACGTCGGCCCCCTCGTGAGAGAGGTTCTCACCGGCCCGGTAGGCGCGGCCCACCTTCCCCGGCATCCGGACCGTCAGCAACAGCCGACGCTTGCCGCGCGCCCGCAGGTATCCGCGGATCAGATCGGCCATCTCGTAGATCCTCGGCCCGGCCAGGTCGGTGACCAGGCCGGCCGGCTGATCGAGCGTCAGTTCCACCAGCCGGGCCGCCACCTCGTCCGGATCGACCGGCTGGAACCGGAGTCCGCCCGGGACCGGTATCAGCGGCAGCTTCGCCATCTTCTGCAGCATGGTCAGGACCAGGTGATGGAACTGTGCGGCACGCAGCGTCGTCCACGGCAGGCCGGAGTCGGCGACGGCCCGCTCCGCGCCGAGCTTGGACCTGAACCAGCCCAGCGGAACGCGGTCCGCACCGATCACCGAGATATACACCAGGTGCTCCACCCCGGCTCGCGTCGCCGCCCGGACCAGCTTCCGGGTCGCCAGGTCATCGCCCTTGGCTCCGCCCGCGAGGTGCACGATCGTGCCGACGCCTTCCGTCGCGGTTTCGAGCCCTTCGCCGGTGGCCAGGTCGCCGGTCACGAACTCGATGCCGTCCTCGGACTCGTGGCGGTGCCGACTGAGCACTCGCACCGCATGACCGGCCGCGCGAAGGCGCGGCGTGACGAGGCGCCCGAGCGTGCCGGTGCCGCCGGTGAGCAGGATGGGTGTGGACATCAGCTTCTCCGATCTCGTTCGGTTCATGTAGTGGATCTCCCGGTCACATCGGCCAGGTTTTGCGGGTCTACTGAGATGACACCCCGCGAGAAGGGAATGTGACTCGGTGGACGACCGGGAGTGGCTGACCGAGCGTTTCGAGGAACACCGGACCCGCCTGCGGGCGGTGGCCTACCGCATGCTCGGCTCGGTGCACGAGGCCGACGACGCCGTGCAGGAGGCCTGGCTGCGGCTCAGTCGCGCCGACACCAGCGGCGTCGAGAATCTCGCCGGATGGTTGACCACGGTGGTGGCACGAGTGTGTCTGAACATGCTGCGCTCACGCGAATCGCGGCACGAGGTGCCCCTCGACGTGCACGTGCCCGATCCGATCATCAGCCCCGAGTCCGGGGTCGATCCGGAGCACGAAGCGTTGCTGGCCGACTCGGTCGGGCTGGCGCTGCTGGTGGTGCTCGAGTCGCTGACGCCGGCCGAGCGGCTCGCGTTCGTGCTGCACGACATGTTCGCCGTGCCGTTCGAAGAGATCGCCCCGATGATCGAGCGGTCCCCGGCGGCGACCAGGCAGCTGGCCAGCCGGGCCCGCCGCCGGGTGCGGGGACAGGCTCCGGCTCCCGACCCGGATCTCGCCCGCCAACGTGAAGTCGTCGACGCGTATCTGGCCGCCGCACGCAAGGGCGACTTCGACGCCCTTGTCGCCGTGCTCGATCCCGACGTCGTGCTCCGGGCCGACGGCGGCGCGACGCGTGCTCGTTTCAACGTCGTGATCCGTGGCGCGCAGGCCGTGGCCGAGCAGGCGGTCCTCGCCAAGCGGCTTGTCCCCTTCGCACGACCGGCCGTGGTCAACGGATCCGCCGGCATCGTGGCCGTCGCGGCTGGCCGGGCGTTGTCGGTCATGGGCTTCACCGTTGCGAACGGGAAGATCGTCGGCATCGACGTGCTCAACGACCCCGAACGCTTGGCCGACCTCGACCTGACGCTCCTCGACAAGCCGACGAGCGGGAATCCATCTGACGCTGGCTGACCCGCGGGTACTCTCGAA
>DASUYL010000043.1:0-3140 GCA_036377395.1 Jiangellaceae bacterium | reverse complement strand
GCGGACGTGGGTCACGACCTCATGATCGACCAGCACGAACGCCGATGTCGATCACGGTTGGGTGATCGTTACCGGACGGCCCTCACTCCTTGCGTTCTTGAGCCGGCCCGCGTTGCTCCGACGGCCTCAACGGTCGTCACCGCGCCACGAGCGCAGTGCCCTGGGGTCCCTGGCGGTTCGGGCGGGGTGGGGGAGTGCCCGACGACGGGTGGCGCGGCTGGTGGGGTGACGAGCCACCGTTCGGGACACCGGTCTTCGTCCTCAGCCACCATTCGCGTCCTCCGATCGAGTTCGCCAACGGAACCGTCCTCCACTTCGTGGACGCCACGCGGTGTCACCCATCAGCTCTGGAACAGGAAGAGCCGCGCTTGAGTCCGGACGGTGGTCGGGTCACCAGCCGCGCGCACACCACTCCGGCAGCGACGGGCGTTCCGCGCCGAGCGTGGCGTCGTCGCCGTGACGCTGTCGGATGAGACGTGGGTCTACTACGTCGAGCGTGCCACCGGCGTGCTACTGCGTGGCGAACCCACCACGTCACCAGCCGCGCTCGCGCCACTCGGCGAGGTGCGGGCGCTCCCGGCCGAGGGTGGTGTCGTCGCCGTGACCGGGGTAGACCCACGTCTCGTCCGGCAGCGTCCCGAACACCCGTTTCTCGAGGTCGTCCATGAGGGACGCGAAGTCGGCCGGCGATCCGGTCTTGCCCGGACCGCCGGGGAACAGGGAGTCGCCCGTGAAGAGGTGCGGGCCGTCGTCCCCGCGGTACACCAGGGCGATCGAGCCGGGCGTGTGGCCGCGCAGGTGGATCACCTCCAGCGGCACCTGGCCCACCGAGACCGTGCCGCCCTGCTCGACCGTGTCGTCGACGGGCACCGGCAGCTCGGGGGCGTCCAGGGGGTGCGCGATCTGGCGGGTGCCGAACTTGTCGGCCACCGCGCCGAGGGCCTGCCAGTGGTCGTAGTGGCGGTGCGTGGTGACCGTGGTGCGCAGCTGAGCACCGCCGGCCGAGGCGACGACCTCCGCCAGCCGGTCCGGCTCGTTCGCCGCGTCGATCAGCAACGCCTCTCCGGTCGCGGTGCACACCAGGAGGTAGGCGTTGTTGTCCATCGGGCCGACCGAGACCTTGGTGATGGTCAGGGCGCCGAGGTCGCGGCGGGTGGCGGCACCACCGGGGTCCGTATGGCCGCTGTACGTGTCGAGGACGTCCACGACCGCGGAGCGTACGGACTTCCGCAGGAACTGGGCGAGCGATCGCCACCTGTCGGAAGTCGCCGGGACGGGCTCCACCGGGATCGACGACGAATCCGCCGCCGAGCACGCGGCGCAGCATCCCGAACGGACCGCGGCCTGCCCACGTCCTGCTTAGGTACAGGAGACCGGCCGGCGTCGAGCGGGCCCGGGATCGGGACGAGCGGGTACTGAGGGGACTGGAGGTGGCGGCTTCGAACATGTGTGCGAAGCTAGCGGAGCGGTCCGACAGTTTCTCCCAGGAGGATGAGGCCGCGGAACCGCTCGTCCGGCCGTCCGGTCGAGCGGAGCCCGCGTCCTCGTCCGCCCGTCGCGCCCGGCGCGCACCGTCGCTCGTCCGGCGCGGACGGGTCGGTGCGGAGAAACTTGTCGGTGGCCGCACTTAGCATGGATTGCGGGGCCGGAGGCCGTCCGGCCGCCCAGTTCGTGGCGCCGTCACCGTGGTGCCTTGCTCCGTGGTACCCAGCCTGATCCTGGAGGCTCCCGACCGTGGTCGACCGTTCTCTCGTCAGCCGTAATGGCGGTGCCGCGCGCTCCGAGCGGTCCTCGGAGGCCCCGCGCCTCGTCGTCCGCGGTGCGCGCGAGCACAACCTGCGCGGCGTCGATCTCGACCTGCCGCGCGACAGCCTGATCGTCTTCACCGGGCTGTCGGGTTCGGGGAAGTCCAGCCTGGCGTTCGACACGATCTTCGCCGAGGGTCAGCGCCGGTACGTCGAGTCGTTGAGCGCGTACGCCCGGCAGTTCCTCGGGCAGATGGACAAGCCGGACGTCGACTTCATCGAGGGCCTGTCCCCGGCGGTGTCGATCGACCAGAAGTCGACGAACCGCAACCCGCGCTCGACCGTCGGCACGATCACCGAGGTGCACGACTACCTGAGGTTGCTCTACGCCCGTGCGGGCGTACCGCACTGCCCGGTCTGCGGGCATGTGATCGAGAAGCAGACCCCCCAGCAGATCGTGGACCAGGTGCTGGCCATGCCGGAGGGCATCCGCTTCCAGGTGCTGGCTCCGGTGGTGCGCACCCGCAAGGGCGAGTTCGTCGACCTGTTCGCCACGCTGCAGACGCAGGGCTACTCCCGGGTGCTGGTCGACGGCACGACGCACCAGCTCAGCGCCCCGCCGACGCTGAAGAAGCAGGAGAAGCACGACATCTCGGTGATCGTCGACCGGCTGTCGGTCAAGGCGAACGCCAAGCAGCGCCTGACGGACTCGGTGGAGACGGCCCTGCGGCTGGCCGACGGGCTGGTCGTGCTCGACTTCGTCGACCTGCCCGACGACGACCCGCATCGCCAGCGGCGGTTCTCCGAGCGCATGGCGTGCCCGAACGGGCACGCGCTCACGCTGGACGACCTCGAGCCGCGCACCTTCTCCTTCAACTCGCCCTACGGTGCCTGCCCCGAGTGCACCGGCATCGGGATCAAGAAGGAGGTCGACCCGGACCTGGTGGTCCCCGACCCCGAGCTGAGCCTGGCCGACGGCGCGATCGCCCCGTGGGCGGGCGGCCAGTCCGCGGAGTACTTCGGCCGGTTGCTGGAGGGGCTCGCGTCCGCCGTCGGGTTCCGGACGGACGTACCGTGGCGGCGGCTGCCGGCATCGGCGCAGAAAGCGGTGCTGCACGGGACGACGGACCAGGTCCACGTCCGCTACCGGAACCGGTACGGCCGCGAGCGGTCGTACTACGCGAACTTCGAGGGCGTGATCCCGTTCCTCGACCGCCGTCTGGACCAGACGGACTCGGAGTACGCGCGGGAGAAGTACGAGGGCTACATGCGCGACGTGCCGTGTCCGGCCTGCAAGGGCGCACGGCTCAAGCCCGAGGTCCTGGCCGTCACGCTGGCGCACCGCGAGCAGGGCGACAAGTCGATCGCCGAGGTCTCGGCCATGTCGGTGGCCGA
>DASUYL010000042.1:0-3487 GCA_036377395.1 Jiangellaceae bacterium | reverse complement strand
GCCTCCACCGCGCCGATCCAGATCGGGAGGTAGCGCTCACCATCGACCTCACGCAGCAGGACGATCGGCTGGTTGGACGGCATCTCCACCCGGACGCCGACCACGTCGAGCTCGCGCACGCCTTCAACCCTACGCCAGTGTTCGCATAGGGCGGGTCGAGCGGGTCCGGATGAGCCGGCGGCGTCAGCGCGTGCGCACGGAGCGGAGGCGGGCGTCGACGAGGGCAGCATGCAGGCGCGAGGTCAGCCGGGCGATCTCATGGGCGACCTCCTCGCCGCGGCCGCGCGCCTCGGCGCCGCGCTGGCGCAGTAGCGGTGCCACGACCTGCTCGACCAGGCCGATCTCGCGTTCGGCCGCGCTGCGGATCGTGCGCAGGTGCCGCGGCTCGAGGCCGTATCTGGCCAGCTCCCCGGCGGTACGGGCGATCAGGAGTGCGTCGGCGTCGAAGCCCGCTCCTCGGGCTGTAACCAGCCCGTACGACTCGAGGTCGGTGAGCAGCTCGTCCGAGATGCCGGCGGCCTCGGCCAGAGAGGACCGGGATAGTCGCACCTCCCCCGGCTCCTGGGTTGGCGCCGCGACCGCGTACGGGGCTCCCGGGCGGCTGCCCATCGAGGGTTCGGTACCTCCGTCGAGCTGCTCGAGCTGTTCCTTGATCACCCGCAGGGGCAGGTAATGGTCGCGCTGAACGGTCAGGACGAAGCGCAACCGGGCGATGTCGTCATGACTGAAACGGCGGTACCCCGACGGGGAACGCTGCGGATCGACCAGCCCTTCGGACTCCAGGAAACGGATCTTGGATATCGTCACATCCGGGAAGTCCGGGCGCAGGTGTGCCAGAACCTCCCCGATGCTGAGGGTCTGGCGCGCCGGCAGCGCCGAGGTCACCTCGGTCCGCCGCCGAACCCGTGCTGACTGGAGTAGTAGACCAGACGGTACTTGCCGACCTGGACCTCGTCGCCGTTGGACAGGAGCACGTGGTCGATGCGGTCCCGGTTGACGTAGGTGCCGTTGAGGCTCCCGACGTCGGAGACCCTGAAGCCCTCGTCGGTGCGATGGAACTCCGCGTGCCGTCGCGACACGGTGACGTCGTCGAGGAAAATGTCGGAGTCGGGATGCCGCCCGGCGGTCACGGAGTCGGTGTCGAGGAGGAACCGGCTGCCCGCGTTGGGGCCGCGGAGCACGACGAGAAGCGCGCTACCTGCGGGCAAGGCATCCACGGCAGCCTGGTCGGCCGGACCGAGGTCGCCCACATCCTCTCGCAGGCCTTCGTCGCGCTCGACCTCGTCGCGGGCGATGGCGAGTGTGCTCGTCGAGTCTGTGCCCGTTCCGGGGTCGACAACAGCGGTGGGGAGCCGGGCTCCGCAGCGGGAGCAGAAATTGGCGTCGTCAGGGTTTTCATGACCGCACTGGGTGCAGAACGGCATAGGCTCTACCGGCCTTCCGCCACGGAGCCCGCGGCTGGACGAAGGTGACGGTTCGGCGGTCGGGTGGACTCTCGATCGTCACCTGAGGGTTGACGTTCCTGGCAACCTAGGCCGCATGCGCCGGAGGGTCAACCTGACATCGAGACATCAGGTCTCGACCTGTTCACGGTACTCGTCCGCGTCGAGCAGGCCGTCCAGATCGGCGGGGTCGGCAGGCTCGATCTCGATCATCCAGCCGGCGCCGTACGGGTCGGCGTTGACCTGCTCCGGCGCCGCGTCCAACTCCTCGTTACGCGCGACGACGCGTCCGGCCAGCGGGGCGTAGAGATCGCTGACACTCTTTGTCGACTCGAGCTCGCCACAGGGCTCGCCGGCCGCGAGTTCGTCGCCGACGTCGGGGAGCTGGACGTAGACGATGTCACCGAGCTGCTCCTGCGCGTAATGGGTGATGCCCACCCGGACGCTTCCTTCGCCATCGCCGGGGCTGCGCACCCATTCGTGCTCGGCGGTGTACCTGAGGTCGTCGGGGTACACGGTCGCCTCCTCGGCGGTCAGTCGGCGTCGTCGTCGGCCGGGACAGCGTACTCAGCCGGCGTGCTCTCGTGCACGGCGTCCACGGTGACCTCGTCGTGCTGATCCACCGTCGCGCGCCCGCCGCCGTCGTTGACCGTGTCGACCAGGCCTTGCGGGAAGTTCATCGCCTCGGTCAGCGCCTGTGGCTCGCCGATGACGGTGAAGCGGTAGGGAGCTTCCAGCTGGACTCCGTCGACCTCGACGCCCGACCCGTCGTCGACAACGTACGTGCTCGCGACGACTCGCACCTGCTGGTCGTCGGCACCGGCGATCTCGATCGCTTCGGCGCCCGCACTGCGGAGTTCCTGGATGGCCGAGAACAGGGCCCGCGCCGGCAGCGACTCGGAACCCTCGTTGACGGTGACGACGATCCCGGGCCCGGTGGCAGCGGCGGTACCGGCCAGCACGGCCAGCTGTCGGGCCAAGGTGGCGGTCTGCTCGAGGGAGGCCTGCTCGCTGTCGGCGCCCGATACGAGCTCGCGCCGGTCCGCCTCGAGGTCGGCAATCTGCCGTTCGAGCTGGTCGCCGCGCACGGTCAGACCGTCCAGGATCTGGATCAGGTCGGCTCGGCGTGCCCGGCTGAGCAGGTCTTCGTCGTCGCCCCGCACCTGGAGCACCGCCGTGAATCCGAGCAGGCCGACCAGCACAGCGACGGCAACCTGACCCAGGTCCGGACGCGCTCGCACCGCGCGCACCAACCGGTCCAGTCCAGACGGCGTTCGCGGGACGAACCGTTGCGGAGGTCGCACCTCCTGCGCGGGTCGCACCTCCTGCGCAGGTCGCACCTCCTGCGGACGTCGCACCTCCTGCGCAGGTCGCACCTCCTGCGCAGGTCGCACCTCCTGCGGACCCGAAGTCGTCTGGTCAGGCACGGAACAGATGCCGTCGGATCGTGGCGACGTTGGTGAAGATGCGGATGCCGAGGACGACGACGACGGCCGTCGTCAGCTGCGCACCCACGCCGAGCTGGTCGCCGAGGAACACGATGAATGCCGCGATGAGCACGTTCGCAACGAACGAGACGACGAAGACCTTGTCGCTGAACACGCCGTCCATGACCGCACGCAACCCGCCGAACACGGCGTCGAGTGCGGCGACGACGGCGATCGGCAGGTACGGCTGCAATGCCAGCGGCACCTCGACGTCGAAGTACAGGCCCGCGACGATGCCGAGAAGCAGGCCGAGCGCCGGTATCACGTGATCTCCTCCGGTTCGGCCAGGCGCAGCACGGCCCTGGCTGCGGGCAGTGTCAACGAGTCGACGTTGCGGATGTCGAACTGGATACCGGCGGTGGCCGACGCATCGAGCAGCCACTGGCCACCGGGGCCCTGGAGGAAGCGGCTGCCGAGGGTCCGTGAGTCACCTACCGCCCGCACGTCGTACGGCGGCTCGAGCGGGCGGAAGTTGACCAGGATCACATCGTTGGCCGACCGGATCGCGGTCATGGCGGTCACTCGCTGGTCGTCAATGCTCACTGCTTCCGCTCCGGC
>DASUYL010000041.1:0-14168 GCA_036377395.1 Jiangellaceae bacterium | reverse complement strand
GGTGAGAACGTGCCGGAGGTGACCTGCCCGGCGGCGCTGCCGTCGAGGGCGACGACCATGCCGGGTCGCGGGATACCACGGCCGAGGGCGCCGATCCCCCGCAGCAGCCGGACCGGCCCGGCCTTCTTCTCCGCCAGCAGTGCCTGCCGCCCCCAGAACGCCGGCTTGTCCCATCCGACCGCCCAGCCCACCCGTGCCTGCACCGGGCTGATGTCCAGGGACAGGTCCTGACCGTGCAGCGGATAGCCCATCTCGGTGCGCAAGGTGTCGCGCGCGCCGAGCCCGCATGGCCTGATGCCGTGCGGCGCACCGGCTGCGAGCAACGCGTCCCAGGCCCCCACCGCGGCGTCGACGGGCACCACCAGCTCGTAGCCTCGCTCACCCGTGTAGCCGGTGCGGCACACGGTGACGCTCGTCCCCTGCCACGAAGCGACGTCGAACGCCATGTAGTCGTGGCCGGTGGGCAGCCCGAGCGAACGCAAGGTCTCGTCGCTGCGGGTGCCCTGGACAGCGAGCACGGCGTACTCACGATGCGCGTCTCGCACCTCCACGCCGGCCGGGGCTGCGTCGGACAGCCGGCGGGCCACCTCGGCGCAGTTGGCCGCGTTCGGGATCAGCAGCAGGTCGTCGTCGGCGCGCAGGTAGGCGATGAGGTCGTCGACGGTCCCGCCGGTCTCGTCGTCGCAGCACAGCGTGTACTGCGCCCGGCCGGGCCCGATCTTGTCCAGCGCGTTGGTCAGGCAGGCGTCGACGAAGGCGCGAGCGCCGGGGCCGGTCACGGTCACCTTGCCGAGGTGGCTCACGTCGAACAGACCGACCCGTTCGCGGACGGCAGTGTGCTCGTCGACCACACCCGAGTACTGCAGCGGCATCTCCCAACCGCTGAACTCGGCGAACCGCGCACCGAGTTCGGCCTGCCGGTCGAACAGCGGGGTCCGGGCCAGGCGCGTCACGGTCGGCACTCTACGGTCGTTCCCGGGCCCGCGTAGCATCGGCGCGAGCTCCCGCCCGGACCGACAGCAGGAGAGTCGTGACCACCATCGCCTTGTCCTCCGCCGACCCGACCGGCATCGCCGTCGACGCGATCATCGTCGCCATCGCGGCAGATGAGGGCGGTGTGCGCCTGCTTCCCGGCGCCGAATTCGTCGATGCCGCGTTTCGCGGCTCGCTGGTCACGACCCTGGACCGCCTCGGCGCCACGGGCGAGGCGGGCGAGGCCACGAAGGTGCCCGTGCCTCGGGGTGCCGCCAAGGCCGGCGTCGTGGTGGCCGTGGGCGCCGGCACCCTCGACGGCGAGGGCACGACGCGCTACCGGGAGACGCTCCGCCGCCTTGCCGGCGTCGGTGCGCGGACCCTGGCCGGCACCGCCTCCGCCGTTGCAGCGCTGCCGGTGACCGACGCCGGCGATGCCGCCGCCGTCGCCGAGGGGCTCCTGCTCGGCTCGTACATGTTCTCGGACTACAAGACCGACAACGGCAAGGCGCCGCTGGCCGCCATCACCGTCGTCACCCCGAAGGCCAGGGACAAGGCGGTCAAGGCGGCCCTCGCCCGCGCTCAGGTCGTCGCAGAAGCAGTGAACCGCACCCGTAGCTGGGTCAACACGCCGGCGCGCGACCTCACGCCGGCGGCGTTCGCCGATGCCGCCGCCGCGCACGCCAAAGGACTGAAGCTGAGCGTCGACGTGCTCGACGAGAAGGCGCTGGCGCGGCGCGGATACGGAGGAATCATCGGCGTCGGCCAGGGCTCGGCGAACCCGCCGCGGCTGGTTCGCATCGCCTACCGGCCGTCGCGGGCCAAGCGGCACGTCGCGCTCGTCGGAAAGGGCATCACCTTCGACTCGGGTGGGCTGTCGCTCAAGACCAACGACGCCATGGTGGCCATGAAATCCGACATGAGCGGCGCCGCGGCGGTCGTCGCGGCCGTCGTCGCCGTTGCCCGACTGGCGCCGCGCGTCGCCGTCACGGCCTACGCACCCATGGCCGAGAACATGCCGTCGGGCAGCGCGCAGCGCCCCTCCGACGTGCTGACGATGTACGGCGGGAAGACCGTCGAGGTCCTCAACACCGACGCCGAGGGCCGCCTGGTCCTCGCCGACGCGATCGTCCGCGCCGGCGAGGACGGGCCGGACCTGATCGTCGACATCGCCACGCTCACCGGCGCCTGCGTAGTGGCCCTCGGCACCCGGGTCTCGGGCATCATGGCCACCGGTGACGACCTGCTGGAGAAGGTGCACGACGCCTCCGAACGCGCAGGTGAACAGATGTGGCCCCTGCCCCTTCCCGAGGAACTGCGCGAGAAGCTCGACTCGCCCGTCGCCGACATCGCCAACCTCGGCGAACGATGGGGCGGCGCCCTGTCCGCCGGCGTGTTCCTCAAGGAGTTCGTCCCGAACGGCATCGGCTGGGCGCACCTGGACATCGCCGGGCCGGCATTCAACGACAAGCCGTTCGGGTACACCCCCAAGGGCGGCACGGGAGCCGGCGTGCGCACCCTGATCCAGATCGTCGACGACGCCGCCGCCGGGCGGCTGTGACGGTCCGGCAATGAACCACGGCACCGCGCTGGTCCGGCGGCCGAGCAGCAGGCTCGCGGAGGGCATCGTCACGCACATCGCGCGCACGCACGTCGACGTCGCGACCGCCGAACGGCAACACGAGGGCTACCGGGTCGCCCTGTCCGGCGCGGGCTGGACGGTGCAGGAAGTCGACAAGATCGATGAATGCCCGGACTCGGTTTTCGTGGAGGACACCGTCGTGGTGTGCGACGACCTAGCGGTGCTCACCCGGCCCGGCGCCGCGGCCCGCCTGCCGGAGCTCGCCGGCACCGAGGCGGTAGTTCGCGCCCTGGGCCTCGACGTCGTCCGCATCGAGCCACCCGGGACGCTGGACGGCGGCGACGTCCTGCAGGTGGGGCCCGCGGTCTACGTCGGCCGTGGTGGCCGCACCAACGACGCCGGCATCCGGCAACTGAGCGGGCATCTGACCGGGCGCAGGCGGAGCGTCGTTCCAGTCCCGCTGCGTGACGTCCTGCACCTCAAGTCCGCCGTCACCGCGCTGCCCGACGGCTCGTTGCTCGCGCTACCGGAACTGGTCGACACCACGGTGCTGCCGCCTGTGCATGCCGTGGACGAGGAGGCCGGCTGCCACGTCGTCCCGCTCGGCGGCGACCGCGTGCTCATCGCCGCGTCCGCGCCGAGGACGGCCGCCTGGCTGATCGAGCGCAGCTTCGTTCCGGTCGTCGTCGACATCGCCGAGTACGAGAAGCTCGAAGGCTGTGTCACCTGCCTCTGCGTGCTGGTCCCGGGCGCGGTCGCCTCGTAGGCCGCTACCGGTATCGACGTCTCAGTCGCCCTGGCGCCGGCTCCAGTCGCGCATCCGCTGCGGGTAGCCCACCACCTGGGCGTCGTAGGCGGGAATGCCGAGCTTTCGGGCCAAGTCGTGAGCGGTTTGGGCGTCCTGGACCCGGCGACGGGTCCACTCACCGTCGTGAGCGACCAGGACCACCGTGGTGGCCGTCATGGTGGTCGGGGGCTCGACAAACGCCTCGACCCCGCGCCGACTACGGGCGAAGTCCTCCAGGTGCGCCGTGTCGGCTCCGTCCGCCGCCCGGTCGAGACTGCCCTCGGCGCTCCTGCGCCGCCGCCGGAACCACCGCATGCCCGCCTCCGTGACCGGGCCCGGACGTGCCCGATCCGCGCAGTCTGCCATCCGACCCGTTGGTTCTCCGGCGACGCGGGGTGGAAAGATGCGGAGAAGACCTGGCCGTGATCCGGCATGATGACCTTCCTGGGAGCTCCCGTGGCCGACAACTTCGACATCGTGATCCTCGGGGGCGGCAGCGGGGGGTACGCGTGTGCCTTCCGCGCTGCGGAGCTCGGCATGTCCGTGGCGCTGGTCGAGAAGGACAAGGTCGGCGGCACCTGCTTGCACTACGGGTGCATCCCGACCAAGGCGCTGCTCCACGCCGCCGAGGTCGCCGACTATGCACGCGAGAGCTCCCAGTTCGGTATCTCGGTGTCCTTCGACGGCGTCGACATGGCGGCGGTCAACTCCTACAAGGATGGCGTGGTCGGGCGTCTCTACAAAGGTGTGCAGGGCTTGGTCAAGGCCCGCGGCGTGACGTTGGTCGAGGGCGCGGGCCGGCTCGTCGCTCCCGATGCGGTCGAGGTCGACGGCAACCGGTACGAGGCCAAGCACGTCGTGCTCGCCACCGGCTCGTCCGCGAAGACCCTTCCCGGCCTCGAGATCGACGGTCAGCGGGTCATCACCAGCTACGAGGCGCTGACGCTGGACCGGGTGCCGTCCTCGGTAGTGGTGCTCGGCGGTGGGGTCATCGGTGTCGAGTTCGCCAGCGTGTGGCGGTCGTTCGGCGCCGAGGTCACGATCATCGAGGCACTGCCCCGCCTGGTTCCCACCGAGGACGAAGCATGCTCGAAGGCGGTCGAGCGCGCCTTCCGGAAGCGCGGCATCGCCTTCCGCACCAAGACGCCGTTCAAGTCCGTCGACCAGACCGATACCGGTGTCCGTGTCGCCGTCGAGACCGGTGACCCGATCGAGGCCGAGCTCCTGCTGGTCGCGGTCGGCCGCGGAGCGGTGACCGAGGGCCTCGGCTTCGACGAGGTCGGAGTCACTCTCGACCGCGGCTTCGTCCCGACCGACGAGCGCCTGCGCACCAACGTCGCCGGGGTGTACGCCCTGGGCGACCTCGTGCCCGGCCTCCAGCTCGCCCACCGGGGGTTCGCCCAGGGCATCTTCCTGGCCGAGGACATCGCCGGGCTCAACCCGGTGCCGGTCGACGACGCCGGAATCCCGAGGGTCACCTACTGCGATCCCGAAGTCGCCTCCGTTGGGCTCACCGAGGCACAGGCCAAGGAGCAGTTGGGCGGGGACAACGTCGAGGCGCTGGAGTACAACCTCGGCGGCAACGGCAAGAGCCAGATCCTCAAGACGCAGGGCTTCGTCAAGCTGGTCCGAGAGAAGGACGGACCCGTCCGAGGAGTCCACATGGTGGGCGCCCGGGTCGGGGAGCTGGCGGCCGAGGCGCAGCTCATCTACAACTGGGAGGCCCTGCCGGCGGAGGTCGCCCAACTGATCCACGCGCATCCCACCCAGAGCGAGGCCATCGGAGAAGCCCACCTGGCACTCGCCGGAAAGCCGCTGCACGTCCACGGCTGAGCGGTAAGCCCGTACGCTCGGCAGTCGAGCAACCTGGAGAGGACTTGACGATGGCGACCTCCGTCACCCTGCCGGCACTCGGCGAGAGCGTCACCGAGGGCACGGTGACCCGCTGGCTCAAGCAGCCCGGCGAAGAGGTTCAGGCCGACGAGCCCCTGGTCGAGGTGTCCACCGACAAGGTCGACACCGAGATCCCATCGCCGGCGTCGGGCACGCTGCTCGAGATCAAGGTCGCCGAGGACGAGACCGTCGAGGTCGGCACCGAACTCGCCGTCATCGGCGACTCTGCCGACGGAGGCGGCGCCGCCGCGGGGGCACCGCAAGCGTCCGGCCAGGAGCAGGCGCATGCCGAGGCTCAGCAAGCGCCTGCCGAGGCCCAGCCCGAGCCCGAATCCGAGCGAGCGCCGGAGCCCGAACCGGCCGCCCGCGAGGATCAGCCAGCCGAGGCGACACCAGTGGCTGCCACGGAGGCACCGGACGATTCGGCCGCCGAACCCGAGCCGGCACCGAGCCCCGAACCGGCCACGCAGCCCGGCCCGGCGTCCGGCGGGGCGGACGGAACGCCGGTCACGCTCCCGGCGCTCGGAGAAAGCGTCACCGAGGGCACGATCACCCGCTGGCTCAAGCAGGTCGGCGACCAGGTGGAGTCGGACGAACCGCTACTCGAGGTGTCGACCGACAAGGTGGACACCGAGATCCCGTCCCCGGCGTCGGGCACTCTGCTCGAGATCAAGGTCGCCGAGGACGAGACCGTCGAGGTCGGCACCGAACTCGCCGTCATCGGCGGCGGCGCCGCCGCGGCAGAGCAGCGGCCACGGCCCGCGCAGGCCGAGCCCGAGGCATCCGCGGCGCCGGAGCCCGCCTCCGGCGCCGAGACGCCGATGGCCGCCGAGGCCAGCGAACGGGCTGCCGCGGAGGCGCAGTCGCAGGAACAGGCGACGGAATCCACCCCCGCAGCGCCGGCAAAGGCCGAGCCCAGCGGGGCCCAACAGGCGTCGGCAGCGCCCGCTCAGCGCGCACCGGCCCGCGGCGGCGATGGCTCGCCCTACGTCACCCCTCTGGTCCGCAAGCTCGCCACCGAGCACAGCGTCGATCTCGCCAGCCTGCGCGGCACCGGCGTCGGCGGCCGGATCCGCAAGCAGGACGTTCTGGCGGCAGCCGAGGAGGCCAAGCGGGCCGTCGAGCAGCCGGCGCCCGCCGCAACAGCCGCAGCACCGGCCGCTGCTCCCGCGGCGGCAGCACCTGCCGCATCGCAGCTTCGCGGAACCACGGCGAAGATGTCCCGCCTGCGGTCGATCATCGCCCGGCGCATGATCGAGTCGCTGCAGGTGTCAGCGCAGCTCACGACCGTCCTCGAGGTCGACGTGTCCGCCATCGCCCGGTTGCGCCAGCAGGCAAAGGCCGGCTTCCAGGCGCGCGAAGGCGTGAAGCTGTCGTTCCTCCCGTTCTTCGCGAAGGCGACGGTAGAGGCACTCAAGGCGCACCCGAGCGTCAACGCGACGATCGACACCGACAAGGGCGAGATCACCTACTTCGACGCCGAGCACCTCGGGATCGCGGTCGACACCGAGCGCGGCCTGCTGGTGCCGGTCATCCGCGACGCGGGCGACCTCAACATCGGGGGTCTGGCCCGCAAGATCGCCGACTTGGCCGACCGCACTCGCAACAACAAGATCAAGCCGGACGAGCTGTCGGGCGGAACCTTCACGCTGACCAACACCGGCAGCCGGGGCGTCTTGATCGATACGCCGATCATCAACCAGCCGCAGGTCGGCATCCTCGGCACGGGCGCGGTGGTCAAACGGCCGGTCGTCGTCACCGACCAACTGGGAGCGGAGAGCATCGCAATCCGGTCGATGGCCTACCTGTCGCTGACATACGACCACCGGCTGGTCGACGGCGCCGACGCTGCCCGGTTCGTCACGACGATCAAGCACCGGCTCGAGGGGGGCCAGTTCGAGGGCGACCTCGGTATCTGATCGCCGCCCGGTGTCATGCAGGTCGCGATCACAGGCTCCAGCGGCCTGGTGGGTACGGCACTGCGCGATGCCCTGACCGCCGACGGCCACCAGGTGGTCCGGCTCGTCCGGAGACCGGCGCAGGTACCCGACGAGGTCTCCTGGGACCCGACGATCGGACATCTCGATCCGGCCGCCCTCAACGGGGTCGAGGCGGCGGTCAACCTCGCCGGCGCGGGGCTGGGCGACCGTCGCTGGACGCGTGACCACAAGCAGCTGATCCGAAGCAGCCGGGTGGGTGCCACCCGTACGCTCGCGATGACGCTCGCCGGGCTCCCCGAACCGCCGCGCGTGCTGGTATCCGGCTCGGGAATCGACGTGTACGGCTCGGACCACGGGGCGGACATCATCGACGAGGACGAGCCGACCGGTGAGGGATTCCTCGCCGAGGTCTTCCGCGACTGGGAGGCGGCGACAGCTCCTGCGGTGAGGGCCGACATTGCGGTCTGCCACGTCCGCCTCGGTCCGGTCATGACGAGTAGGGGCGGGGCGCTCGCGCGGATGCTTTCCCTGTTCCGACGCGGCCTGGGCGGCCCGCTGGCAGGGGGTGAGCAGTACTGGAGTCCGGTGTCGCTCGACGACACGGTACGGGCGTTGCGCTTCCTGGTCGAGACGCACGGTTGTGCCGGGCCGTACAACGTCACGGCTCCCGAGCCGGTGACCAACGGCGAGTTCTCGCGCGTTCTCGCCCGCGCCGTCGGCAGACCGGCCGTGCTGCCCGCGCCCGAGTTCGCGCTGCGGATCCGCTTCGGCGGTTTCGCCGACCGCATGGTCAACAGCCTCCGCGTGGTGCCGGCCCGCCTGCTCGAGGCCGGCTTCGAGCACCGGCATCCGGACGCACCCGCGATCATCACCGCCGCCCTGCGCTGAGCGCCGGCCGTCAGCCGAACCGCCAGCCGGAAGCATCGGGCGCCGGGACGAGCTCGGCCTGCCAGGTCGCCTCGGGCAGCCCTTCCTTCTCGGCGACGACCTCACCGCTGTCGTCGACGAGCTGGTACGGCGGCAGCCTGTCGGTGATCTCGAGCACGACCCGCCCACCCTCCTGCGACACCATCTCGGCGGTGACCACCTCGAAGGCCAGGCCGTCGGTGTGGACGCCGGCATCGGCATAGAGCTGGAGCAACTCCGCGTCCTCCGCGAGCACCTGGCTGGTCGGCGTGTAGACGTCGCAGAGCGCCGACGCGTCGACCTCGGCGAACGCCTCGGTCCGCAGCGCGTAGAGGCTCTGGACCACCTGAGTCCAGTCGCTGACGGCCGGGGGTTCCTCGGTCGGCGCGGGCTGCGGACCTCCGCACAAGTCGACCGGAACCTCCGCCTCGCCCGGCGAGCTCAATCGGCCCGCCCCCGGCAACGCCTCCGGGTCGTTGCCGTCGGTCAGCTGCAGCACCGCGAAGACGGCGCCGGCCACGATCACCGGGATCGCGATGACGACGGCCAGTATCCGCGCTATCTCGATCCGGCGCCGGCGGCGCGGGTGTCGCTCCGACTCGGCCTCGGGTTGGCGACGCGCAGGTCGCTCCGGCTCGAGGGCGGGCCGGCGCCGCCGGCGTGGTGCGTCCAGGGCGTTCGGCGACTCGATCGCCTGCGACAAATCGACGGTCTCAGTGGCAGGCGCGGCGGCCGGTGCCGTCGGCGTCTCGGGCATGGCCTGGACCGGGCTCGGCGGCAGGGGATCCTGGTGTGCGGTCGCTGGTGTGTCGAGTTCGGGTTGCGGCTCGCGCGCCGCGTGCCGGGAACGGTGCCGGGGCGCAGCAACCGGCTCGGCCTCGACAACGTCGGCAACCTCCTCGATTCCGACTGGGATCGGGTCGGCGAGAACGAACAACGCGTTGGCCAGCGACGCGGCATTCGGCCGCCGCGACGGGTCGGGATTCATCGCCTGTGCGAGCGCCCCCTGGGTGGCCGGCGGGATGCCAGGCAGGAGGAGTGCGTGTGTCGGCACGTATCCGGTGAGTGCACGCAGGGCGACGGCGGCCAGCCCGTAGACGTCCGATCCCGGCTGTGCCGGGTGGCCGGCGACCACCTCCGGAGCCGAGTACCCGGGCGTCAGCCCGAGGTCGGCGAACCGGTCACCGGCGATGCGTGAGAGCCCGGCGTCGGAGAGCATGGGCCGGCCGTCGGAGGAGAACACCAGCGTGTCCGGCGACACGTCACCGTGCACCAGACCGAGCAGGTGGAGCTCCGCGAGCGCCTGCGCCGCCGGTGCGCAGACAGTGACGATCTCACCTGGCGAGAGCGCGCCCCGAGCAGCCAGGAGGTCGGCCAAGTTGCCGCCGTCGGCGATCTCCCGCACGATCACCAGCGCGCCCGGCGCGTCGACGATGCCGTACACCTGGAGCACGTGCGGGTGCTCGACCGCGGTCATCAACGCCAACTCGCGCCGCGCTCGTTCGCGCGCCCCCGGATCCGGCAGGTGCAGCAGCTTCAGGGCCACGCGGCGACCGCCGGCTTCCTCGCGGGCGACCCATTCTGATCCGTCGCCACCGCTGCCGAGCGGGCCCTCAACGGCATAGCCCGGCACGAACACGGGGAAGTCCATCGGACCATCTTCGCAAATGCCGCCGGCCGTCGGAGTGCCTGCCCGGAACTGTGCACAGCCGGTACCGACCGATCCGCCGGGCTTCCGGATCGCGGCTTCGCCAGTCCGAGTTGCAGTGCGTGGCGCGCGTAAGGTGGACCGGTGAGCTCTCCGCAGCTGATCAGTTACGACACGCTGGTGCCGTACCAGCGCGCGTGGGACGAGCAGCGCTACCTCCACGCGGCCCGGGTCGCTCGGCAGATCCCCGACACCGTCATGCTGCTCGAGCACGAGCCGGTGTACACCGCCGGGAAGCGGACCGAGCCGCACGAGCGTCCACTGCTCGAAACGGGAGCACCCGTCATCGACGTCGACCGCGGCGGCAAGATCACCTGGCACGGTCCGGGCCAGCTCGTCGGCTACCCGATCCTCCGGTTACCGGACCCGATCGACGTCATCGCCTTCGTCCGCCGGGTCGAACAGGTGCTCATCGACGTGTGCGCCGAGTTCGGCGTCCGCGCCGGACGGGTCGAGATCAAAGGGCGCAGCGGCGTGTGGATTCCGGCCGACGACCGTGGTCCCGATCGCAAGCTGGGCGCGATCGGCCTGCGCGTCGCGCAAGGGGTGACCATGCATGGCTTCGCCCTCAACTGCGACTGCGACCTGTCCTGGTTCGACCGGATCGTGCCGTGCGGAATCGCCGATGCCCGCGTGACGTCGCTGTCGGCCGAACTCGGCCGCCGCGTACCCGTCGGCGAAGTCCGTCCCGTCGTCGAGCGTCACCTGCCGGGTCTGTTGGCCACGCCGGCCACATCGGTCACACCGGTCACCGCCGGAGCAGCGGGCCCGGCGGCGTAAGCTCGAAACGTGAGTGTCGCCCCGGACGGCCGTCGCCTGTTGCGCCTCGAGGTGCGCAACAGCGAGACCCCGATCGAGAAGAAGCCGTCGTGGATCCGGACAACTGCGCATATGGGTCCCGAGTACCGCGAGCTCCAGGCGCTGGTGACGCGCGAAGGTCTGCACACCGTCTGCCAGGAGGCGGGCTGTCCCAACATCTTCGAATGCTGGGAGGACCGCGAGGCGACCTTCCTGGTCGGGGGCGACCAGTGCACCCGGCGCTGCGACTTCTGCCAGATCGCCACCGGCCGGCCGGAACCCCTCGACCGTGACGAGCCCCGGCGCGTCGCCGAGTCGGTGCAGGCGATGGGCCTGCGCTACGCCACCGTCACCGGCGTCGCGAGGGACGACCTCGAGGACGAGGGTGCCTGGCTCTACGCGGAGACCATCCGAGCCATCCACCGGCTCAATCCGGCGACCGGCGTCGAGATCCTGACACCCGACTTCTCCGCGCGTCCCGAACTGCTGCAGCAGGTATTTGATGCGCAGCCGGAGGTGTTCGCCCACAACGTCGAGACGGTGCCCCGGATCTTCAAGCGAATCCGGCCAGCTTTTCGCTACGACCGCTCGCTCGACGTCTTGTCGATGGCCCGTGCTGCGGGCATGGTCACGAAGTCGAATCTGATCCTCGGTATGGGCGAGGCCCGCGACGAGGTGTCCCGGGCCCTGCTCGACCTGCACGAAGCCGGATGCGACCTGATCACGATCACCCAGTATCTGCGCCCCTCTCCCCGCCACCACCCGGTCGACCGCTGGGTCAGGCCGGAGGAGTTCGTCGAGTTGCGGGAGGAGGCCGAGGCCGTGGGGTTCGCCGGGGTGATGTCCGGTCCGCTGGTGCGGTCGTCCTACCGCGCCGGGCACCTCTACCGCCAGGCGATACAGGCCCGCCAGGAGTCCCTGGACATCGCCTGACCGACGCAGACCGTTGCCGTCCACGATGCGGATGATGTGCATCTGTTTGTAGGCGAGCTGCGTCCGGTTGCCGCCAGGCCGAAGTAGTCACCGGTGTGCACCCCGCTCTGCGTGCAGCGGATGACCACCTTGTCGCCTTCGGGGTCCTGCAGCACTCCCTCGTCGGTTAGACCACTGCCTCCGTGGAGGAATGCGTTGCTTCATGGGCGACGTGAAACGCTCCGCGCGCGCGTTCGGCCGGACCGAAGGACTTGTCGGGGTCGCCACGCGCCGGCCAGCGCGGGCACCCGGGCCAGCTCAAGCGTTGTCGACAGGTATATCTGACCCGTCGAGAAGCGGCTGGCATCAGTTCTCGTCCTGATCGTCGTCGTCGTCCTGATCGTCGTCATCGTCGTCCTGGCCGTCGTCATCGTCATCCTGGCCGTCGTCGTCATCCTGGCCGTCGTCGTCCATATCGTCGATCTGAGTGCTCTCGTCCCCGGGGTTCGAGTCGTCGCCCGCATCCTCACCACAGGCGGCGAGCGTGATGGTCAGTGCACCTGCGGCGATGGCGAGCGTCGATCGGTTCAGAATGCTCTTGCGCACGATGCGCCCTCCTCGTCGATGGCCGGTCCGGCGCCGGACGGATGGCAGTCAGGCTAGCGACGACCCTCCGAACGCGGCGGCCACGTCTGCCTTGTTGACGCTCCCGGGCGTGAGGCGAGACTGACTGCTGATTCCGTCGCGGCCCCGCAGCCCCGTACCCTGTCACGCATGGCACGCAGGGACGAGCAGCCGGACTCCGCTCGGAAGAAGGGGCGCCTCGCCCAGTTCAAGCAGACCTACCAGATGGCCAAGCGGACCGATCGGTACATCGGGTGGATCTCGCTGGGTGTCGTGGCGGCCGTTCTGGCCGTGATGGTCCTGGTGGGCCTGATCGCAGAGCCGGTCTGGCTCTGGATCCTGATCGGACTCCCGCTCGCCCTGCTCGCCGGTGCGGTCATCTTCGGCCGACGAGCGGAGAAGTCGGCGTACTCCCAGATCGAGGGTCAGCCTGGCGCGGCCATGGCCGCCCTCGGAACCCTGCGCCGCGGCTGGGACGCGACACCGGTGGTCGCCACCAACCGTCATCAAGACGTCGTGCACCGCGTCGTCGGTCGCCCCGGTGTGATCCTCGTCGGAGAGGGGACTTCGGCCACCCGGGTAGTCAACCTGCTCAACCAGGAGAAGCGGCGCCACGCGCGGGTGGTCGGCGACGCCCCGGTCTACGACGTCGTCGTCGGTAACGACGAGGACCAAGTTCCATTGCGCCGTCTGCCCAAGTACGTCATGAAGCTTCCCCGCAACCTGCGTCCCGCCGAGGTCACCGAGCTCCGGTCACGGCTGCGCGCGCTCGGCACCCAACCCGTCGCCATGCCGAAAGGTCCCCTCCCCCGTAATCTCAAGGTCCCCCGCGGAGGAATGCCGCCGCGCTGAGTCCTGCCGCTCCGCGGGCGGGAGGGCGTAACACGGGCGAAACATCCGGGACACCACCGGGTAATCGCCGGCGCATAGCGTCCGGACGACATGGTTCCCGCTCGCGGGTTCCGATCGACGGGATCCCGCTCCTCGCGGGCCCAAAGGTAGCGTCCCGGTAGGAGCGGGACCACACCGAGCAGGAGGCTGGATGTTCACCAACGCCGACGAGCTGCTGGCTTTCGTCACCGACGAGGGCGTCGAGTTCATCGACGTGCGCTTCTGCGACCTGCCTGGCGTCATGCAGCACTTCACCGTGCCGGCGAGCGGGTTCGACGCAGACACCATAAAAGACGGGCTGATGTTCGACGGTTCCTCGATCCGAGGCTTCCAGGCGATCCATGAGTCGGACATGAAGCTGATCGCCGACCCGACGACGGCCTTCGTCGACCGTTTCCGCCAGGCCAAGACGCTCGTGATCAACTTCTTCATCGTCGACCCGTTCACTGACGAGCCGTACAGCCGCGATCCGCGCAACATCGCCAGCAAGGCCGAGGGTTACCTCAAGAGCTCCGGCATCGGCGACACCGCATACTTCGGCCCGGAGGCCGAGTTCTACATCTTCGACGACGTGCGGTTCGAGACCAAGCAGCAGGCGAGCTACTACTACATCGACTCGGTCGAGGGTGCGTGGAACACCGGACGGACGGAGGACGGCGGCAACCTCGGCTACAAGCCGCGCTACAAGCAGGGCTACTTCCCGGTGCCGCCCATGGATCACCTGACCGATCTGCGATCGGAGATGCTGAAGAACCTCATCGAAGCCGGCATCACCGTGGAGATGCAGCACCACGAGGTCGGGACCGCTGGGCAGGCGGAGATCGACATCCGGTTCGACACGCTGCTCAAGCAGGCCGACAACCTGATGAAGTACAAGTACATCGTCAAGAACACCGCGCGCGCGGACGGCCGCACGGTGACGTTCATGCCGAAGCCGATCTTCGGTGACAACGGCTCCGGCATGCACTGCCATCAGAGCATCTGGAAGGACGGCCAGCCGCTGTTCTACGACGAGCTCGGCTATGCCGGCCTGTCCGACACCGGCCGGTGGTACATCGGTGGCCTACTCAGCCATGCCCCCAGCCTGCTGGCATTCACCAACCCGACCGTGAACTCCTACCACCGCCTGGTGCCCGGCTTCGAGGCGCCGGTCAA
>DASUYL010000040.1:0-12353 GCA_036377395.1 Jiangellaceae bacterium | reverse complement strand
GACGATCTCGTGGCACGGACCATGTCGCACCTGCTCGACTGAGCGCCAAACGCGCGGCTGGCCGGAGGCTGGGAAGCCACCCTCCGGCCAGCCGCGCGTCCACGGTTCCGCGTCGCCGTGTCAGGGGTCCCACCCGACGGGCGAGGATGAGGGGGCGACCGCCTCACGGGTTCAGGCCAGCGAGTTGCCCGGCCGGACAGGTCGGCAGGACCTGACCGGACGTGGAAGGTCAGTCGGTCGGGGAGCGGGGGAGGCGTCCTAGGGTGGGGGCCGTGACGCGGGCCCACCTGGACAAACAGCCGCACGACGTGGCCGCGATGTTCGACCACGTCGCCTCGCGCTACGACCTCACCAACGACGTCCTTTCGCTCGGCCAGGACCGGCGATGGCGGAACGCGGTCGCTCGAGCCCTGTCGCCGGCGGCCGGCGAACGGGTGCTCGACCTCGCCGCCGGCACCGGCACGTCGAGCGAGCCGCTGGCAGTGGCCGGTGCGTTCGTCGTCGCCTGCGACTTCTCGACCGGCATGCTGCGGGAGGGCAAGCGGCAGCGGCCGTGGTTGCCGTACGTGGCCGGCGACGGCCTGAGGCTTCCGTTCGCGGACGGATCCTTCGACGCGGTGACGATCTCGTTCGGCCTGCGGAACCTCCAGGACCCGCATGCTGGGCTGCGCGAACTGTTGCGGGTGACCCGGCCGGGCGGGCGGCTCGTGGTATGCGAGTTCAGCCAACCGACTTGGGCGCCGTTCCGCCGCGTGTATGTCGAGTACCTGATGCGCGCACTGCCCCCGCTGGCACGGCGCGCCTCGACCAGTCCCGACCCCTACGTCTATCTCGCCGAGTCGATCAGGGCCTGGCCGACCCAGCCGGGGCTCGCCGCGTGGCTCGCCGGAGCCGGCTGGGTCGCCGTCCGCTGGCGGGACCTGTCCGGTGGCATCGTCGCCCTCCATCACGCCGCGCGACCCGCAAGAGCCGTCCCGACGCGCGTAATACGTGACGGAGCAGTTCGTGAATCCGCAGGTCAGGGCGGTAAAGCCGGGTGACCATCAGTCAGTGGCACCCCGCTCGAACGCACCCGTGAAGTGGTCCTAGACTGACCCGGACGCCTGCTCGTGAACGCGTTCACGAGCCCCTCGAACCCGTGAGGTAGCAGACCGGATGAGCCACCCGGCCAGCGACGCCGACGTCATCGTCGTCGGCGCCGGACCGGCTGGCTCGACCACCGCGTATTACCTCGCCAGAGCCGGCATCGACGTCCTGCTGCTGGAGAAGGCGGCCTTCCCTCGCGACAAGGTCTGCGGCGACGGCCTGACACCTCGAGCCGTCCGCCAGCTCATCCGGATGGGTATCGACACCTCGGCACCGGGCTGGATCCGTAACAAAGGGCTGCGCATCGTCGGTGGCGGCATGCGCCTGCACATGCCGTGGCCCGACCTGGCCAGCTATCCCGACTACGGGTTGGTCCGCACGCGGTACGACTTCGACGAGATCCTGGCCAGGCACGCCCAGAAGTCCGGTGCCCGCCTGCAAGAGCAGACGGCCGTCGCCGGACCCGTCATCGACGAGCGCACCGGTCGCATCGGCGGCGTCCGGGCCCGGCCGCTCGACGACGACCTGCGCCCGGCCGGCCCCGAGGTCACCTACCGCGCGCCGCTGGTGGTCGCGGCCGACGGCACGTCGTCCCGGTTGTCGACCGCCATGGGAATTCACCGCCGCGGCGACCGGCCGATGGGCGTGGCCGTGCGCACGTACTACACCACGCCTCGCCACGACGACGACTGGATGGAGTCGTGGCTCGAGCTCTGGGAGGAGAACCAGCGCGGGGAGGTCGACCTGCTGCCGGGCTATGGCTGGATCTTCGGCACCGGCGACGGCACCAGCAATGTCGGCCTGGGGGTGCTTGACACGTCCACGGCGTTCGGGCGCGTCGACTACAAACGGCTGCTGCGCCGGTGGGTGGCCCAGACGCCCCCGGAGTGGGGCTTCACCGAGGACAACCAGGTCGGAGAGATCCGCAGCGCCGCTCTCCCGATGGCCTTCAACCGGCAGCCTCACTACGAGAGCGGACTGCTGCTCGTCGGCGACTCGGGCGGGATGGTCAACCCGTTCAACGGCGAGGGAATCGACTACGCGATGGAGGCGGCGAACCTGGCGGCCACGGTCGTCGCCGACGCCCGGGGGCGCACCACCGACGCGGCCCGCGAGCGAGTGCTGCGGCAGTACCCGGCCGTGCTCAAGCAGGAGCACGGCGGCTACTACACCCTCGGCAGGGTCTTCGTGAAGCTGATCGGCGACCCCCGCATCATGAAGCTGTGCACGCGCCACGGCCTGCCGCACCCGACATTGATGCGGTTCACGCTCAAGTTGCTCGCCAACCTCACCGATCGGCGCGGTGGCGACGCGATGGACCGGCTGATCAATGCGATGACCCGGCTGACCCCGGCGGCATGATGAGCGCCACAGAAGTGATCCACCTCACTAGCATGGGCACCCGTGCGTCCGCGGTGGCCGGATCCACGACGGCCAGTGGCGGGAGAGCCGGAGAGGGGAACGCGTGAACCCGTACGTCCCGATCATCGTGCTCGGCGTGGTCGCCGGCGGCTTCGTGGTGACTTCGATCGTGCTGGGCGCCCTCACCGGTCCCCGGCGCTGGAACCGGGTCAAGGTCGACTCGTACGAGTGCGGCATCCAGCCGACGCCGCAGCCGGTCGGCGGTGGCCGCTTCCCGATCAAGTACTACCTGACCGCGATGCTGTTCATCATCTTCGACATCGAGATCATCTTCCTGTACCCGTGGGCGGTCAGGTTCGACGCGCTCGGCCTGTTCGGCCTGGTCGAGATGGGCCTGTTCATCCTCGCCGTCTTCGTCGCCTACGCGTTCGTCTGGCGGCGCGGCGGCCTGGAATGGGACTAGGGGGTCGACATGGGTATCGAGGAGAAGCTGCCCAGTGGTGTGCTGCTGACCGGAGTCGAGAAGCTGGTCGGCTTCATGCGCAAGAGCTCGGTCTGGCCGGCCACCTTCGGCCTGGCCTGCTGCGCGATCGAGATGATGTCGTTCGGCAGTCCCCGGCACGACTCGGCCCGGTTCGGCATGGAGGTGTTCCGCGCCTCGCCGCGGCAGGCCGACCTGATGATCGTCGCCGGCCGGGTCAGCCAGAAGATGGCGCCCGTGCTGCGCCAGATCTACGACCAGATGCCCGAGCCCAAATGGGTCATCGCGATGGGGGTCTGTGCCAGCTCCGGCGGGATGTTCAACAACTACGCGATCGTCCAGGGCGTCGACCACATCGTGCCCGTGGACATCTACCTACCCGGCTGCCCTCCGCGTCCCGAGATGCTCATGGACGCGATCCTCAAACTGCACGACAAGATCCTGCACGCTCCGCTGGGAGTGAACCGGCAGGAGGCCGACGCGGAACGCGAGCGCTCGGCAATGGAGGCCCAGCCCGCCCACGCGATGAAGGGCCTACTGCGGTGACGAACCCACGGTTGCCGATGGTGGGTGCCAGCCGATGACGGACGACCGGTCGCCCGCGCAGGACGACGCCACCGCTGCTGCCGCCGGTGAGGAGGAGTCGCCGGCCGACCAGCAGGCCGCGCCACCGTCCGCTCCCGAGCGGCCGAGCGGCGAGGCCGTCACGGCTGGTCCGGGCGACGTCGCAGCCGAGGTGGCCGCCGCCGAACTGCCCACACCACCTCCCGCCCACCCGTCGCGGCGCGGAATGTTCGGCGTCGAAAGCTCGGGAGACACCTCCGGTTACGGGCGGCTGGTGGTGCGCGACACCAATCCGGTGCGCCACGGTTCGACGCCTCGGCCCTGGGGCTCGGGCTTCGACGAGGTGGGCGACGCCCTGGGCAGTGCGCTGGAGACCGCAGGCGGGTCGTTCGACGAGGCGGTCGAGAGATCGTTGGTTCATCTCGGGGAGCTCACCCTCTTCGTCCGCCGGGAGCACCTTGTCGAGGTGGCCCGGGCACTGCGCGACGACCCCGCCCTGCGCTACGAGATGTGCATGGGCGTCAGCGGCGTGCACTACCCCGTGGAGACCGGCCGCGAACTGCATGCGGTCTACCCGTTCCTGTCGATCACTCACAACCGCCGGGTGCGGGTCGAGGTCGCCTGCCCGGACGACGATCCGCACATTCCCTCGATCGTCGAGCTCTACCCGGCGAACAACTGGCACGAGCGGGAGACCTTCGATTTCTTCGGGATCGTCTTCGACGGGCACCCCGCGCTGACCCGGATAGAGATGCCCGACGACTGGCCCGGGCATCCGCAGCGCAAGGACTACCCGCTCGGCGGCATCCCCGTCGAGTACAAAGGTGCGACGATCCCCCCGCCCGACGAGCGGAGGGCCTACACGTGACCGGGCCGAGCGGCATGGACGACGTCACCTTCACCCCGCCGGTCGATTCCGGCACGCCGGACGACGCCTACGCCGGTATGCGCGAGACGACCGAGGGTGCGGTCTACACGGTGACCGGCCAGGACTGGGAGGACGTGGTCGGGGCTGCGGTCGCCGGTCAGGAGCGGGTCGTGGTCAACATGGGTCCGCAACACCCGTCGACCCACGGCGTGCTTCGCCTCATCCTCGAACTCGACGGCGAGACCGTCACCGAGGCTCGCTGCGGGGTGGGCTATCTGCACACCGGCATCGAGAAGAACATGGAGTACCGGACGTGGACGCAGGGGGTCACGTTCTGCACCCGGATGGACTACCTGTCGCCGTTCTTCAACGAGGCGGCATATGTGCTCGGCATCGAGCGACTGCTCGGCATCACCGACCAGATCCCCGAGCGTGCCACGGTCATCCGGGTCATGATGATGGAGCTCAACCGCATCTCCTCGCACCTGGTGGCGATCGCCACCGGAGGGATGGAGATCGGCGCACTGACGGTCATGACGATCGGCTTCCGCGAGCGCGAGCGCACGCTGGACCTGTTCGAGCTCATCACCGGCCTGCGCATGAACAGCGGCTACATCCGGCCGGGCGGCGTCGCCCAGGACCTGCCGCCCGGAGCGGTCGAGAGCGTCCGGGAGTACATCCGCTGGATGGACGCGCACCTGCCGGAGTACGAGGACTTGCTCAACGAGAACCCGGTGTTCCGCGGCCGGACGGTCGGCATCGGTCATCTCGACCTGACCGGATGCACGGCTCTCGGCATCACCGGTCCAGTGCTTCGCTCCACCGGCCTGCCCTACGACCTTCGAAAGGCTCAGCCCTACTGCGGCTACGAGACCTACGACTTCGATGTCCCGGTCCACGACAGCTGCGACGCCTATGGTCGTTACCGCATCCGCGTCGACGAGATGCGTGAGTCGGTGCGAATCGTCGAGCAGTGCCTCGACCGGCTCACGCCCGGCCCGGTGATGGTTCCCGACAAGAAGATCGCCTGGCCGGCGCAACTCGCCCTGGGCGGCGACGGGCTCGGCAACTCTCTCGACCACATACGGCACATCATGGGCGAGTCCATGGAGGCTCTGATCCACCATTTCAAGCTCGTGACCGAGGGCTTCCGGGTGCCGGCCGGTCAGGTCTACCAGGCGGTCGAGTCGCCACGCGGCGAACTGGGCGCCCATGTCGTCTCCGACGGCGGCACCCGCCCGTGGCGGGCGCACTTCCGCGACCCGTCGTTCAACAACCTGCAGGCGGTGCCCGCCATGTGTGAGGGGTCGATGGTGTCCGACGTTGTCGTGGCCGTGGCCAGCCTCGACCCGGTGATGGGTGGTGTGGACCGGTGACGCAGGGCGACGGAGTGCGACCGTCCAACCTCGGCGACGACGCCCGGGCCGAGATGCGCGAGATCATCGCGCGGTACCCGCAGCCGCGGTCGGCCCTGCTTCCCATGCTCCACCTGGTGCAGGCCTACGAGGGTTACGTGACCCCGGCCGGAATCCAGATGTGCGCCCAGGAACTGGGTCTGAGCGAGGCCGAGGTGTCCGCGGTGGCGACGTTCTACACCATGTACAAGCGCCGGCCGATGGGGGAGTACCACGTCGGTGTCTGCACCAACACGCTGTGCGCGATCATGGGTGGCGACACGATCTGGGCCGAGCTGACCGACGAACTTGGCATCGGCCATGACGAGACCACCGATGACGGCACGATCTCGCTCGAACACGTGGAGTGCAATGCCGCCTGCGACTTCGCCCCGGTCGTGATGGTCAACTGGGAGTTCATGGACGACCAGACCCCGCAGTCGGCCCGCGAGCTGGTCGACAAGCTCCGCGCGGGTGAGCAGGTCCGGTCTACGCGCGGTGCTGCGATCTGCACCTGGCGCGAGGCGTCGCGCGTGCTCGCCGGCTTTCCGGACGGCCGGGCGAGTCAGGGGCCGCAGGCGGGGGCGGCCAGCCTGGCCGGGCTGGTCCTGGCGCAGGAGAGGGGCTGGCAGGCGCCCGAGGGCGGAACGCCCGCCCTCGAGGCAGCGCCGGGGGAGGGCGCGCAGTGACCACGCTGACACCGGTCCTGTCGCAGCACTGGAACGACAGCGACTCGTTCTCGCGCGCCGGCTACGAACAACGCGACGGTTACAGGGGCCTGCGGGCCGCATTACAGCGCCAGCCGGGCGACATCACCGAGCTGATCAAGGAGTCGGGCCTGCGCGGACGTGGCGGCGCCGGTTTCCCGGCAGGCATGAAGTGGAGTTTCATCCCGGCCGACAGCCCGAAGCCGACCTATCTCGTGGTGAACGCCGACGAGTCCGAGCCGGGCACTTGCAAGGACATGCCGTTGATGCTGGCGACCCCACACCTGTTGGTCGAGGGCGCGATCATCGCCTCGTACGCGATCAACGCCAGGCACGCGTTCATCTACGTTCGGGGCGAGGCCCTGCACGTGGTCCGGCGAGTCCAGAACGCGGTGCAGGAGGCGTACGAAGCGGGTTACCTGGGAGACGACATCCTTGGCTCCGGCTTCGACCTCGACATCGTCGTGCATGCCGGAGCGGGTGCGTACATCTGCGGCGAGGAGACCGCGCTGCTGGACTCGCTGGAGGGACGCCGGGGCCAGCCGCGCCTGCGCCCACCGTTCCCCGCCGTCGCGGGCCTCTACGCGTCGCCGACGGTGATCAACAATGTCGAGACGATCGCGTCGGTGCCCTCGATCGTCACGCGCGGCGTCGACTGGTTCCGCTCGATGGGCAACGAGCGGTCGCCCGGGTTCACGCTCTACTCGCTGTCCGGGCACGTCACCAGGCCGGGGCAGTACGAGGCGCCGCTGGGAATCACGCTGCGCGAGTTGCTCGACATGGCCGGCGGCGTCCGGGAGGGCCACGAGCTCAAGTTCTGGACCCCCGGCGGGTCGTCGACGCCGCTGCTGACGGCCGAACATCTCGACGTCCCACTCGACTACGAGGGCGTCGCAGAAGCGGGCAGCATGCTCGGCACCAAGGCCCTGCAGATCTTCGACGACACGACCTGTACGGTCCGGGCCGTACTGCGATGGACGGAGTTCTACAAGCACGAGTCGTGCGGCAAGTGCACGCCCTGCCGTGAGGGCTTCTGGTGGCTGGTGCAGATCCTCGAACGGCTCGAAGCGGGCGAGGGAACCCAGGCCGATCTCGACAAGCTCCTCGACCTGTCCGACAACATCGCCGGCCGGTCGTTCTGCGCGTTGGCCGACGGCGGGGTCGCCCCCATCACGTCGTCGCTGCAATATTTCCGCGACGAGTACGTCGCGCACTCCGAGACCGGTGGCTGTCCCTTCGACCCGGCGGCGTCCACACTGTTCGCCCAGAGCGCGGGAGCGACCTCCTGATGACGGTGACGTCCAACGCCTCCGAGCGGGCGGTCGAGCCCGCGCCGAAGCTGGTCACGTTGACCATCGACGGCTTCGAGGTCAGCGTTCCGGAGGGAACGCTGCTGATCCGGGCGGCCGAGACGATCGGCATCCAGATCCCCCGGTTCTGCGATCACCCCCTGCTGGAGCCGGTGGGGGCCTGCCGGCAGTGCCTGGTCGAGGTCGTCGACGCCGGCAACGGCCGCGGCATGCCCAAGCCGCAGGCGTCGTGCACCATGACCGTCGCGCCCGGCATGGTCGTGCGGACGCAGCTGACCTCGCCCGTGGCCGACAAGGCACAGCAGGGGATGATGGAGTTCCTGCTGATCAACCACCCGCTGGACTGCCCGGTCTGCGACAAGGGCGGCGAGTGCCCGCTGCAGAACCAGGCGATGAGCAACGGTCGCGGGGAGTCCCGCTACGAGGGCAGGAAACGCACCTACCCGAAACCGATCGCGATCTCGGCGCAGGTCCTGCTCGACCGCGAGCGGTGCGTGCTGTGTGCGCGGTGCACCCGGTTCTCGACCGAGATCGCCGGCGACCCGTTCATCGAAATGCTCGAACGCGGCGCATTGCAGCAGGTGGGCATCTACGAGTCCGAGCCGTTCGAGAGCTACTTCTCGGGCAACACGATCCAGATCTGTCCGGTGGGTGCGCTGACCTCGGCCGCCTACCGTTTCCGGGCCCGACCGTTCGACCTGGTCTCGGTGGCTTCGGTGGGCGAGCACGACGCCTGTGGCAGCGCGATCAGGGTCGACCATCGCAGGGGGACCGTGATGCGCCGGCTGGCCGGCGACGACCCCGAGGTCAACGAGGAGTGGATCTCCGACAAGGACCGCTTCGCGTTTCGCTACTCCACCCTCGACGACCGGCTGACCCACCCCCTGGTGCGCGACGAGGAGACGGGCGAGCTGGTCACCGCGTCCTGGCCCGAGGCGCTGACACTGGCCGCTCGCGGCCTTGCCGCTGCGCGCGACGGCGCCGGTGTCGGTGTGCTGACGGGCGGGCGGCTCACCCTCGAGGATGCCTACGCCTACGCCAAGTTCGCGCGGATCGTCCTCGAAACCAACGACATCGACTTCCGCGCGCGCGCCCACTCCGCGGAGGAGGCCGAGTTCCTCGCCGGCCAGGCCGGTGCCGGGCTCGGCGTCACGTACACCGATCTGGAGGCCGCCCCCGCCGTCCTCCTGGTCGGGCTCGAGCCCGAGGAAGAGGCGCCGACGGTGTTCCTCCGGCTGCGCAAGGCAGTGCGGCGCGGGACGACCGCCGTTCATGCGCTCGCGCCGTTCGCCAGCCGCGGGTTGGAGAAGCTGTCGGGGTCGCTCGTTGCCGTGGCTCCGGGCGCCGAGACCGAGGTGCTGACCGCTGTCGCGGACGACGACGGCCGGGTCGGCGACCTGGCGGCGGCGCTGAACGACGGCGGCGGGGTGATCCTCGTCGGCGAGCGTCTCGCCACGGTCCCGGGTGCCCTCTCCGCCGTGTCGCGGGTGGCCGAGTCGACCGGTGCCCGGCTGGCGTGGATCCCACGCCGGGCGGGCGAACGCGGCGCGCTCGACGCCGGCGCGCTGCCCACGCTGCTGCCCGGCGGCCGGCCGGTCTCCAGCGCCGAGGCACGTGTCGACGTCGCCGCCGCCTGGGGCGTCGAGCACGTGCCGTGGCGACCCGGCCGGGACACCTCCGGAATCCTCGCGGCGCTCGCCGACGGCGAGTTGGCAGCAGCGTTGGTGGCGGGCGTCGAGGTGGCCGACCTGCCCGACCCGGCCGCGGCACTGGCGGCGCTCTCGGCGGCCCGGTTCGTGGTGAGCCTCGAGGTCCGGGCCAGCGAGGTCTCGGCGCTGGCCGACGTCGTTCTACCGGTGGCACCGGTGGTGGAGAAGTCCGGCACCTTCGTCAACTGGGAGGGACGCGGGCGTCCCTTCCCAGCCGTCCTCGCCGACACCGGTGCGATTCCCGACGTCCGTGTGCTGTCCGCGCTGGCCGACGAGTTCGACGTCGCGCTCGGGCTCCCGACGGTCGAGGCGGCACGTTCGGAGTTCGCCGAGCTGGGCCGGTGGGACGGTCCGCGGGCTGCCGTGCCGGCGACGGCCGGCGTGGAACCTGCGAACCCGGGACCGGGCGAGGCCGTCCTGGCGACCTGGCGGCTCCTGCTCGACGCCGGCACCCTGCAGGACGGCGAGCCCTACCTGGCCGCCACCGCTCGAAGGCCGGTCGCCAGGCTGTCCGCGACCACGGCGCAGGAGGCCGGCGTCACGAACGGCGCACTGCTCATGGTCGGCACGCCGCACGGGTCGATCGTGCTGCCTCTGGAGGTGACCGAGATGCCGGACCGCGTCGTCTGGGTGCCGCAGAACTCGCCGGGCTGCCGAGTCCATTTCGACCTCGGTACGAGCGCGGGGACCGTGGTGACTGTTGCGGCCGCGCCGCCCGATGCCGTCCACCCGGACCGGCGGCCGGGAGGTGTCGGATGAGCTCGCTCGGACAGGTGGCGGCGCAGGCCTCCGACCAGATCGAGGGCTTCGGCGATGACCCGTGGTGGCTGATCCTGCTCAAGGCGGTCGCCATCTTCGTGCTGCTGCTGGGGCTGACGCTGTTCAACATCGTGTTCGAGCGCAAGGTCGTCGCCCGCATGCAGCACCGGGTGGGGCCGAACCGCACCGGTCCGTGGGGCACGCTGCAGAGCCTGGCCGATGGCATGAAGCTGATCTTCAAGGAGACGATCACACCCAGGGGGGTCGACCGCGTCGTCTACCTGATGGCGCCGGTGATCGCCGCGATCCCCGCGTTTCTGATCTTCGCGGTCATCCCGATGGGCCCTGAGGTGTCGATCTTCGGGCAGACGACCCGGCTGCAGCTGACGGACATGTCGGTGGCGGTCCTGTTCGTCCTGGCCGTCGCTTCGGTCGGCGTCTACGGCATCGTGCTGGGTGGCTGGGCGAGCGGTTCGACCTACCCGCTGCTCGGCGGGGTCCGCTCCTCGGCACAGGTGATCTCCTACGAGATCGCGATGGGCCTGTCGTTCGTGGCGGTCTTTCTGTTCGCGGGCTCGATGTCGACCTCGCAGATCGTGGCCGCACAGGAACAGTTCTGGTACGCGGTGATCCTGCTGCCGTCGTTCGTCGTCTATCTGATCTCGATGGTCGGCGAGACGAACCGTGCCCCCTTCGACCTGCCCGAGGCCGAGGGCGAACTGGTGGCGGGCTTCATGACCGAGTATTCGTCGGTCAAGTACATGATGTTCTTCCTGGCCGAGTACATCAACATGGTCAACGTCTCCGCACTTGCCACGACGCTGTTCCTCGGCGGTTGGCGGGCGCCCTGGCCGATCTCCGCTGTCGGTGACGGATACTTCAACACCGGCTGGTGGCCCCTGCTCTGGTTCCTGGCCAAGGTGATCCTGCTGATCTTCGTCTTCGTCTGGCTACGCGGCACGCTGCCACGGCTGCGCTACGACCAGTTCATGAAGCTCGGCTGGAAGATTCTCATCCCGGGCTCCGTCGCCTGGATTCTCGCCGTCGCGGCGATGCGGCTGGCGTTCAACGAGGGTGTGGAGCGACGCGACATCCTGATCTGGGGCGGTGGTCTGGTCGCACTGATGCTGGTGGTCAGCCTGGTCATCCCCGAGAAGAAGCCCGACGTCACCGAGGCCGAGGCGGGTCGACCGGAACCCTTCGACACCTTCACCGGTGGCCACCCCGTGCCACCGATGCCGGGTCAGCGGTTGGAGACGCCGGTGACGACCGGTGTCCGGGCCGCCGAATCCGCACCGGGCGACGAACCGGTCCCGCAGCGCAACGGCCCCGAGGAGGGCGCAGGTGCCTGAGTTCCTCGACCCGATCGCCGGCTTCGGCGTCACCTTCCGGACGATGTTCCGGAAGGTGGTCACCGAGCAGTACCCCGAGCAGCGGCACACCGTCGCCCCGCGGTTTCATGGCCGGCACCAGCTCAACCGGCATCCGGACGGGCTGGAGAAGTGCATCGGCTGCGAGCTGTGCGCGTGGGCCTGCCCGGCCGACGCCATCTACGTCGAGGGTGCTGCCAACACCGAGGCGGAGCGGTACTCGCCGGGGGAGCGCTACGGTCGCGTTTACCAGATCAACTACCTGCGCTGCATCCTCTGCGGACTCTGCATCGAGGCGTGCCCGACCCGGGCGCTCACGATGACGAACGAGTACGAACTGGCCGACCGCAGCCGCGAGTCCCTCATCTACGAGAAGAAGGACCTGCTGGCCCCGCTGCTTCCCGGCATGCAGGAGCCGCCGCACGAGATGCTGCTCGGCACCACCGACAAGGACTACTACCGCGGCCTGACCGGCTCGGCCGTACCCGCCGAGGGAGGTGCCGAGAAGTGATCGGTCTCGTCACCGGCGGCCAGTTCGCCTTCTGGATGCTGGCGCCGATCATGGTGCTGGCCGCGATCGCGATGATCCTGGTCCGCAAGGCGGTGCACTCGGCGTTGCTGCTGGCCACCGTGATGATCTGCCTGGCCGTGCAGTACGCGGCCCAGGACGCGCCGTTCCTGTTCGCGGTCCAGATCATCGTCTACACCGGCGCCATCTTGATGCTGTTCTTGTTCGTACTGAT
>DASUYL010000039.1:0-4944 GCA_036377395.1 Jiangellaceae bacterium | reverse complement strand
GTGAGGTCGGTTTGCTCGCCCCGGCGAAGGGCGCCGACGATGGTTCGCATCTCGGTCAGCGCGTGCGACGCCTCTTTCTCGACGACCACGAGGGCGTCGAGGACAGCCTCGGGATGAGACTCGGCGACGGTGCGACCAGCCTGGGCCTGGATGGCGATGGCCGACATGTGGTGAGCGACGGTGTCGTGCAGCTCGCGCGCCAGCTGCTCGCGTTCGCGGAGCTTGGCTTGGTCCCGCCCGTGGAGCCGAGCGCTGCTCTGGTACCGGAACGCCGCGCCGAGCGCCGCGGCGAACAGCAGGATCAGGGCTCCGCCCACCACCTCGCCCACGGGGGCGACGGCGGCGCCAACCACGACCGGGACCAGCACGAACGCCAGTCCGATCGTGGCCTCGCGACCCGAGCCCCAGCGGAACAGCGCGTAGGGAAACAGCAGGAGGACCAGGGCCGTGGGTTCCGGCCCCTCCCACGTCACGCCAATCACGATTGCTGCGAGGTCGACGACGGCGAACAACGAGAACGCAATTGCGACCATCGCGAGCGGGTGCGTGCGCCGCCAGAGCAGCATGGGCGCCACGGCGACGATCAGGATGAGGTTGACGGGTCGCCACACCACATCCTCTCGGGCGACGGTCTCGATCGCCGCCAGCACCACCAGTGTGGCGACGAGCACCCAGTCCCACCACAGCTGCTTCGGCGCGTCGGGAACCCGGGGTTCGGCCCACAGCGAGCGCACCGTGGTTGGCATCACGATGCAAGCGTAAGGGAGCCGAGCTCCACGCGTAACGGTCCAAAGCACGACGCGGATGTCGTCCTTTCGGCCGGTCGACAATGGCCGGACACCCGATGTGCCCGGGGGTCATGCATGGTGACGATCCCCGCATGCGTGCAGCGACGACGCCGAGTCCCACCAACCGTGTGCTCGTCCGCAGAGGCGACACGACACTCAGCCGCGTCGGGGGCTGGTGCTTTGATCATCGGATTGCCGCCGTCGGCGTGTGGCTGTTGGGCCTGGCCACCGTCTTTGGTGCTGCCGGGGCCATCGGTCCGGCCTACGACGCGGTCCTCGACATCCCCGACTCCGACAGCGCGGACGGCTTCGCCGTGCTCGACGAGCACTTCCCCGCGCTCGGGGCCGGAACCCAGTCGGGAACGATCGTCTTCCGGGCCGACCAGGGCGTCGCCGACCCCGAGATCGCGGCGGCGATGGAAGACCTGTTCGCGTTGGTGGACGCCGGGTTCCCCGACGAGGACGGCGTCCCGGAGCATCCCGGCGCCACGGTCATCTCGCCCTACTCGGGACGGGGTGATGGTCAGATCGCTCGGCAGGGACCGTTGGCCGGCGAGCTCGCCTACGCCCAGGTCAACCTGGCGGCCGACATCGACCTGACAGAGTCGGCGCTCATCGGGGAAGCCATCGCCGAGCATGCGCCGGCGATCGAGGGGCTCGAGGTGCTCCCCGGCGGCACGGCGCTCGCGCCCTACGAGCCGCCGGAGTCGGAGCTGATCGGCCTGGCGTTCGCCATCGTCGTCCTGATACTCGCCTTCGGGTCGGTCCTCGCCATGGGCCTCCCGGTCGCCGTCGCGCTGGGCGGCGTCGGAGCCGGCATCGCCGCGACGCTCCTACTCACCAACGTCTACGCCATCCCCGACTTCGCGCTGAGCGTCGGGGTCATGATCGGTCTCGGGGTGGGCATCGACTACGCCCTGTTCATCGTCACCCGCTACCGCGAGGGCACGCGCGCCGGGGCGCCACCACGGGCCGCGACGCTGGCCGCGCTGGACACGGCCGGCCGCGCGGTGATCTTCGCCGGGACCACGGTGGTCATCTCGTTGCTCGGCATGTTGCTCATGGGCATCCCGCTGGTGGCCGGCGTGGGCCTCGGGGCGTCGGTGACCGTTCTGCTCACGATGATCAGCTCCCTCACCCTCCTGCCCGCCCTGCTCGCCCTGGCCCAGGAGCGGATCGAGATCACCCGATGGCGCGGTCTCCTCAGCGCCGGCTTCGCTGCCGCCGCCATGGTCGGGGCCGGCATCGGCTTCCCGCCCCTCGCCGCAGGCGGCACCATCCTCGCCGCGGCGACGCTGCTGGTGAGCTTCGCCGCTCGCCCCCTGCGTCGGCAGGTGCCACGGCGCAGGGCCAAGCCCGTGCGAGACACCGCCGCCTACCGATGGAGTCGCACCATCCAGCGCCGGCCCTGGCTGTGGCTCGCCGTCGGAACGGTCGCCCTGCTGACCCTGGCGTCCCCCATCCTCGGCCTGAGGCTCGGAGTCGCCGACGAGAGCAACCACCCGGAGGGCACCTACACCCGAGAGGCGTACGACCTCCTGGCCGAGGGCTTCGGCGACGGGTTCAACGGGCCGTTCCTGATCACCATGGTCCCTCGTGCCGGTGCTGACGCTGGCAACTCGGCTGAAGCGGTCCAGGCGCTGCGGCAGTCGCTCGCGGGGACCACGGGCGTAGCCGCCGTGACCGAGCCACTCCCAGACGACCCGGCGGCCCCAGAAGCATTCCTCATGACCGTGATCCCGACGACGGCGCCTCAGGCCGAGGCCACGAGCGATCTCGTCACCCGGCTGCGTGACGCCGTCATTCCGGCGGCGGTCACCGGAACCGAGCTGGAGGTCAGGGTCAGCGGCACGACCGCAGCCAACATCGACCTCACCAACTTCCTCGGCCAGCGGGTCCTGGTCTTCTTCGGGGTGGTGCTGGGCCTGTCGTTCTTGCTGCTGCTGATGGTGTTCCGCTCGCTGCTGGTGCCGCTCAAGGCGGTGATCATGAACGTGCTCTCGATGACCGCGACCTACGGCGTGGTCGTCGCCGTGTTCCAGTGGGGCTGGGGCGGGAACCTGCTCGGCATCGCGGGTGCTCCCATCGAGCCGTTCATCCCGATGATCCTGTTCGCCATCGTCTTCGGACTGTCGATGGACTACGAGGTGTTCCTGCTGTCGCGGGTGCGGGAGGAGTACGCCCGCACCAACGACGCCGTCGAGTCGGTGGCCGATGGCCTGGCCGCTACGGCCCGGGTGATCACGGCGGCTGCCGCCATCATGGTGGTCGTGTTCGGCTCGTTCGTCCTCGAGGACGACCGCGTCCTCAGGATGTTCGGTCTGGGCCTGGCCGTCGCAGTGCTGCTCGATGCCACCTTGATCCGCATGCTGATGGTCCCGGCCACCATGGACCTGCTCGGCGACAGGAACTGGTGGATCCCTCGCTGGCTCGACCGGCTCCTGCCCCGCACTGAGGTCGAAGGCCACACCGCTGCACATCCGCCGTCCCCGACGGAGCAGCCCGAACCGCGCAGCGGACGTCAGACGACGACGCGGCGGGCGAACCCGCGGATCCCCAGCCAGGTGAAGACCCCGGTGAAGGCGACCACGATCGGGTACACCGCCAGGAGCGACATGTGCGGAACAGGGGTGAGGGCGGCCCGGAAGCCTTCGCTGAGGTACACGAGGGGGTTCACGAGGCTGACGACCTGGAGCCAGCGGATGGCCTCGAGGGCCTGCCAGCTGTAGTAGGTGCTGCCGAGGAAGGTGATCGGGACCAGGATCACGCCGAAGAGCAGCGGGACCGTGCGGGGCTCGAAGGCGGTCCCGAACATCAGCCCCAGCGCTCCGCTCATGAGGCAGGCGAGGGGCACCAGGCTGAGCAGGATCGGCCACGCGACCTCGAGGTGGACCGGCGTCGCGGGGACGACCGTGGCGATCGGGAACACGATGAGGCCGGCCAGCAGGCACTCGAGGCCGCCAGCGACGATCTTCTCGAAGGCGACCAGGCTCACGGGCAGCGGGGCCAGGACCCGGTCCTCGATCTCCCGGGTGTGCCCGAACTCCTGCACCAACGGGAGGGAGACGGACAGGATCCCCTGGAACAGGATCGCGGTGGCGACCACCCCGGCGACGAGCACACTCGAGAAGGTCGCCGACGCCCCGTCGCTACCACCGACGCCTTGGCCGATCTTCGGGAAGACGTACGTGAAGACGAAGACCAGCAGGAGCGGCTGCAGGATCGTTCGGGCGATGAACTCACGCAGGGTCTTGCGCAGGACGGCGAGATCCCGGAGCAGCAGCGCGCCGAAGGCGGCCGCGGCGGTCTGGCGCAGTGGCGCCTTGGCGGGCCCGGTCGCGGCGGGGGGTGCGGTCACGGCGGTCATTCGCGGAGCTCCTTTCCAGTGAGCGAGATGAAGACGGTCTCGAGAGTCGTCTCGGCCACCGACAGGTCTGTGAGGGTGAACCCGGCCGCTTCAGCGGCCTGGACGACCGACGGCACCACACCGGTCGTGCCCTGCACGGCAAGCAGGACGGACTCCCCGACGATCGAGGCCTCGGCGGCGCCCCGCACCTTGTCGGCGAGCAGCCGGGCCAGGGAGTGGAGGTCGCCGTGGGCGCTGACGGTGACCGTGGTGTCGGCGCCGACCGACCGCTTCAGGCCCGCGGGAGTGTCGAGGGCGACGATGCGGCCCTGGTCGATGATCGCCACCCGGTCGCAGAGCTGGTCGGCCTCCTCCATGTAGTGGGTGGTGAGCAGGACGGTCTGGCCGTCGGCGTGCAGCTCGCCGAGGATCTCCCACAGCGCGATGCGGCTCTGCGGGTCGAGCCCCGCGGTCGGCTCGTCGAGGAACAGCACGGCGGGGCGGTGCATCACCGCCCGCGCCACCATCAGCCGCTGGGCCATGCCGCCCGACAGCGCGTAGACCGACGCGTCGGCCCACCTGGCCAGGTGGAACCGCTCGAGCAGCTCGGCGGCCACGCGCCGCGACTCGCGCGCCGGCATCCCGAACAGCAGGCCGTGGAAGTAGAGGTTCTCGACCACGCTCAGCTGGCGGTCGAGCGTGTTCTGCTGGGAGACGACGCCGGCCAGCTGCTTGGCCAGGGTCGGGTGGCGCACCACGTCGACCTCGCCGAGGAACGCCCGGCCCGCCGTGGGCAGCACGCGGGTCGTC
>DASUYL010000038.1:0-15366 GCA_036377395.1 Jiangellaceae bacterium | reverse complement strand
TGCCGGCCTGTTCGCGGGGCGGGATCGTCCGCAGCGCCTCCGCGGCGATGCGCGGGTCGTCGGGAACGGCCGAGGCGGCCGATGGCGGAAGGACGAAGCCGCCCCGGTCGAGCAAGGCCTGTTCGCGCCGCGCGGTCGAGGCGAGCAGATCGTGTCCGGGGGTGAGACCGATGGTGCCCATGAACGGCGAGCCGGGGATGCGGATGCCGGGCAGGTCGGCCGAGGTCGCCCAGCCATCGGCGAGATCCCAGTTGACCTTGAACGGCTCGGGGAACGCGTCGCGGAGGAAGCCGAACCCGGGCACCTGCACCGTGTAGCCATAGCTGTCCGGCTCGACGTCGACGATCTCCACCTCGAGCAGGTCGCCCGGCTCGGCTCCCTCGACAAGCACCGGCCCGGTGAGCGGGTGCACGACATCGAGATTCGGCGCGGCGACCGTCTCGAGCGTGGCCTCCGGACCCATCTGTCCGTCGAACGCGTCACGGGTCTCCAGCACCACCTCGTCGCCCGGCCGACAGCGCACGACGGGCGGAATGTCCGGGTGCCATCGATTGTGGCCGGTGCTGGGTTCGTCCAGCAGCGTCCTGCTCCGGTCGATCCGGATCTCGTGGACGGTCATGTCGGCTCCCTTGTCCGATGCGATACCTGTTCCACTCACGCCGTGGCGAGGTAGTCGTGCAGCAACTGGACGGCGGTGGCACCTGCCCCGACGGCCGAGGCCACTCGCTTCACGCTTCGCGCATGGACGTCCCCCACGGCGAAGATGCCGGGAACGCTGGTCTCCAGCAGCATCGGCTGACGCTTCAGCGGCCAGGACGCCGGCGGCTCGCCCTCGTAGAGCAGATCCGCGCCGGTGCGGATGAAACCCCACTCGTCACGGTCGATGCCCGGCGGCAGCCAGTCGGTGTGTGGCTCGGCACCGATGAGGACGAACAGCGCGGCAGCGGCGATGCGACTCTGCTCTGCGGTGGATCGGTTCCGGACGACGACCGTCTCCAGTCTGCCCTGGCCCTCCCCGCCGACGAGCTCGGTCTCGAACCGGACCTGGACGTTCGCCGCCGCGTCGATCTCCTTGATCAGGTAGTCGGACATGCTCGCGGCGAGCGTGGAGCCACGGGCCAGCACGGTCACCTGCGTGGCGTAGTCCGCCAGATGCAGGGCGGCTTGGCCGGCGGAGTTGCCCCCTCCGGCGACGATCACGTGCTCGCCTTCGACGGCCTGGGCCTCGGAGACAGCAGCCCCGTAGAAGACTCCCATGCCGCTGAAGGCCTCGAGACTCGGAATGCCCAACGTCCGGTACCTCACCCCGGTGGCGATCACGACAGACCTGGACCTCAGCTCGGTGCCGTCGGAAAGGACGGTCGTGTGTTCGGGGGTGCCCTCCCGGAGAGCGGTCACGTCGTGCATGAAGAGGAACTGGGCACCGAACAGCCAGGCCTGTTCGTATGCTCTGGTGGCCAGCACCGCCCCGCTGATCCCGGCCGGGAAGCCGAGGAAGTTACGGATCAGCGAGCTGCTGCCGGCCTGACCACCGAAGCCCTCCCGATCCACGACCAGGGTGTCGAGACCCTCCGATGCCGCGTACACGGCCGTGCCCAGGCCGGCGGGGCCCGCACCGATGATGATCACGTCGAAGGTGTGCCCCGGCATCGAGGTGTTGACCCCGAAGGCACCGGCGATGTCGGCATTCGTCGGGTTGGCGAGCGGAGGGGCGCCGATCACGAACACGGCTGGTAGATCGGCGTCGGACATGCCCGCCTGCCCGAGCAGCTCCCGCCCGTCGGGACTGCTCGGCTCGTGCAGCTCGTACAGGATCCCGGTCCGGGACAGGAGATCCCGGAGTTCATGCATTCGGGGGGTCGCGTGGTCGCCGACCAGCCGGACCGGCTTGAACCCGGCACCTTGCGCACGGGCCTAGTCGTAGATGAACTGGCCGACCAGGAAATGAAACTGCTCGTCCGGCGAGGCGGCCGGCTTCGGCACGTAGTAGTCGAACGCACCGAGCGACATCGCCCGAAGAACCGGCTCGGCGGAGGCGCGGTCTCCCCACTCGATCAGCAGCGCTCGCTTCGCGGTGGGGTGCAGGGCGTGGACCTGGACGAGGAACTCCACGCCCTCCATCGCGGCCAGCCGCTGCGCGGCCAGCACGAGCGCAACGTTCCGATCCTCGTCCCGGAGCCGGGTCAGGGTTGCCAGGGCGGCCGAGGGCGAGCCCTCCCGCAGGACCACGTAATCCTGTCCGTACCGCTTCGAGAGCTCACGATCCAGCGTGTCGAGGCTTTCGACGTCTTCGTCGACTCCGAGGATCACCGGTGCCGTTCGCAGCTTCGCCGTATCCACTCCCGGCCCCTTCCGGCGGGCTGCCGAGAACAGGCAGTCTACGACCAGGACGAGTTGCTCTGGTGCACGAATCGGTCGACTTCGGCCTCGCCTTCTGTCGTCGCAATACCATCTGGCCCGAGGGCAAAGCCGGGTCCGAATCGGGTCGATCGCTAGGGGTGATGTCTTGGTCGTGGCTCGGCGCGGTGCACCTCACGAGGAAGCGAGCGAGCTGCCTGCCACGGCGCCCGGGAGCAACTCGCGCTGTCCACTTCTGCGACCGTGGGCGGAATCGACCCGGGTGGAGGCCAGGGGACGACAAAGGCGAGTGCCCCGACTCCTCGGTGGGATCCCACTCGGCCTCCTTGCCGCAGGCTGGCATCTGGGCGTTCTGTCCAGAGGAGCCGGCATCTGGGCGACGATGGGTCCGTGAGACGACGTCGCGGTGGTTCGGTCGCCACCAACGCGAACGGTCGTGATCGAGGACGCCCTTGCCTAACTATTCATCTGACTTCCGTTTGCGCGCGCGGAGGGCCAGGCTGGCCGGAAGCGAATGGGGTTACGAGGAGTGTGGTTCAGATGGCACGTCGTCTTCTCTTGATCGTTTTGCTTGCCGGCGCGGCGCTGTTCGTCGGTGCTACGCCCGCCGCCGCCGACCACACGCATTTCCGTGTGGTGGGCACCGGGGAGTGCATCCTGGTTGCGCCCGACGGTGGCGAGAAGTACGTGGCACTGCCATATGCGGACGAATACGCACCTAACCGGCAGCACCCCTTGCACGTGAACGTCCATCTCGGCCAGCCGGGCGAAGTCGGCGGCATCTACGTGGCATACGGAGCGGACGGCGCCTTGACCGCTGATGCGCAGAGGCTGTGTGGTGGGGCCTTCCTCAACAGGTGAACCCCGCGATGCCTGCACACAACGCCGCTGAGGCACGTCGCGAGGCGTCGTCCACCGTGGGTCGGCGTCAAGCGGCTCGTATGCGCAGCGGGACGCGGCGGCTGCGCAGGTTTACCGGGTGGAGCCCGTACGTCGACGCGATCCGCTGCGAGGATGACGCGCATGACCGACGTAGGTACCGCGCACACCAGTGACCTGGGCGCGGCCACGCTCGAGGCGGCGCGTGCGCTGCTCTACGACGTCTTCGACGACATGACCGAGGAGGACTGGGAGCACTCGCTGGGTGGGGTCCATGCACTGGCATGGGAAGGCGACGAACTGGTGGGGCATGCGTCGGTCATCCAGCGGCGGTTACTACATCGCGGGCGGGCGCTGCGGACGGGCTACGTCGAGGGCGTCGGGGTCCGCGCGGACCGGCGCGGGCACGGTCACGGTGCGGCAATGATGGATGCCTTGGAGCGCGTGGTGCGTAGCGCGTACACCCTCGGTGCGCTCGGCGCTACCGACGAGGCGGCTCGTTTCTATGCCGCTCGTGGCTGGACGCTGTGGCAGGGCCCGTCCTCGGCGATGACACCGAGCGGCGTCCGCCGCACCGAGGAGGACGACGGCGGCATCTACGTCCTGCCGGTGACTGTCTCGCTCGACATGACCGGCGAGCTCACCTGTGACTGGCGCGACGGAGACGTCTGGTGACACCCCGTAGCGCGCTGAGCGGTGCATGCTGGGCACATGACGCAGGACGGGAAGGGTAGCGGGACGCGGTGGGGTCCGCTGTTCGGCGCCGGCGCCACAACCTGGGCGGAGACGTGGGAGGGACCGCAAGGGTGGGGAACGCCGGTGTATGCGCACGTTCTCGAGCGTGCGGGAATCGGGCCGGGCACGGCAGTCCTCGACTGCGGATGCGGTGCGGGCCGCTTCGTCGGCCTGGCGGTCGAACGCGGGGCGGCGGTGGCCGGCCTGGACGCCTCTCATGAGCTGATCGAGATCGCGGCCAGGCGGTCTCCGGCGGCGGACCTCCGCGTCGGTGACCTCGAGGCGGTGCCGTGGCCGGACGGTTCGTTCGACGTGGTGACCGGTTTCAGCAGCTTCCAGTTCGCCGACGATCATGTTGCGGCACTGTCCGAGGCCCGACGGGTCTCCCGAGGGCAAGTCTGGGTGATCGTGCCGACACGGCTGGCCGATTCCGGAATTCCGCAGGTGTTCGCCGCGCTGGCGACGCTGTTGCCATCGGACGCGCGTGCGAGCCTCAAGCGGAGCGGAATGTACGCGCTGTCCGGCCCCGGAGCACTCGATGAGGTGCTGGCAGCAGCCCGGATGGACCCTCGCACCGACGAGACGGTCGAAACGCCGAGCGCGTTCTTCGGCCCCGCCGCGACCGTCAACGCCTTCCTGGGCGCCGGAGCGACGGCGCTCGCGGTGCGGCACTCCGGTGAGGCTGCGGTCGAGAAGGCGCTGTACGACGCGATCGAACCGTTCACAGGGGGCGATGGTCAGGTGACGTTGCCCGGATGGTTCCGTGTCGTTCAACTCGGCGACTTCACGGGCAAGCCCAGAACCGCTGCGGGTTCGCACGGCCCGAGCTGAGGGCTGGTCGTCAGCCGCCGGAGGTGGCCGGATCTAGTGACCGGGCCGCGCGGGCGCCCAGGTCGCGCACGACGTCCACGAGCAGGTCGAGGTCGGCGGCGGTGGTTCGCCAGTTGCTGATGGCCGGTCGCAGGCCGACGTGCCCGTCGTACACGGTCGTGCCGGCGTAGACCCGTCCGTCGTCGAGCAGGGCCTCGCCGAGTCGCCGGTTGAGCGAATCCAACTCCGGTTCGGCCAGCCCTTCCGGGCGGTAACGGAAGCAGACGACGTTCAGCGGCACGTCCGCGAGCCTCTGCAGATCCGGCGCGGCGTCCACCCGAGCAGCCAGGTGTGCGGCCAGTGCGCAGTGGCGCTCCACCAGCGCGCGGTATCCGGCTCGGCCGTAGGCCGCGAGCGTGGCCCAGATCGGCAGTGCCCGGGCGCGGCGGGACGACTCCGGGCCGAGTAGTCCGTAGCCGCCGCGCGGGTCGTCCGGGCCGGGCAGGTAGGCGGCGCCCGGCATGCCGAACGCCCGGCCCAACCGCTCGGGCCGGCGCACCAGCGCAAAGCCGCTCTCGTACGGAACGTTGAGCCACTTGTGCGCGTCTGCTGCGATCGAGTCGGCCCGTTCCATACCAGCGGTGAGATGCGCCGTGCGAGGGGACAGCGCGGCGAAGATTCCGAACGCGCCGTCGACGTGCAGCCACGCACCGTGCTGTTCGGCCAGGTCGGCCAGATCGGCGAGCGGGTCGAAGTCGCCGGCGTTGGGCTCGCCGGCGGTGCCGAGGATCACCGCCGGCATTCCGTCGAGTTCGTTCAGGCGGCGCGCCACGGCGTCCACGTCGATTCGGCCGACACCGTCCCGGGTGAAGACCTCGACGGTGTCCCGTCCGTGTCCGAGCATCTGCAAGGCCTTGCGCGCACTGGGGTGCACGTATCCGCCGCCGAGCACCGGCATGCGCGGCAGCCCGATGATGCCGTCGGCGGTGGCGTCGACTCCGTGTCGCTCGGCCCACCAGTGCGTGGCCAATGCGAGTCCGGTGACGTTGGCGAAGGTGGCGCTGGCAGTGAGCGCACCGCCCCACTCGTCCGGCAGTCCGACCAGGTCCCGCATCCAGTCCAGCACCACGGTCTCGGTCGCATCGGCGAACCGTGACGATGCGCGTACGAATGCGTTCTGGTCGAGCAACGACACCGTCCAGTCCGCGGCCAACGCCGCCGGCGTCGAGCCGCCGATGACGAAGTGGAAGAAACGCGGGCCCGCCGACGCGGTCGCAGTCGCGGTCCCGATCCGCAGCAGCCTCTCGACGGCAGCAAGCGTTCCCACACCCTGCTCCGGCAGGGAGCCGGCCAGATCACCCAACAGCGGTTCGGCAGCGCTGTCCCAGACCAACCGGTCGGGCAGCGAGTCGAGGAACGGCCCGGCGGCTTGCAGGACACCCCGCAACGCTTCGAGCGCCTGATCCTGTTCGTCCAAGGGATCGGCCACAGCACCCTCCGATGAGAACAATTCCCGCGTTCCGGTCGACGTCGGCGAACGCGCGCCCGGCGCGGAGATTTCGGTGATGACGGCAGCGTACGGACACGAACCGCCCGAGCGGCACGTGGCAGGCTGACTGAGTCGCGGCCGCTCACGGCCAAGCCGGCGCAGGAGAGGTGATCATGCTGATCGTCGTCGCACGATACGTGGTGGCGGAGGGGCATGAATCGACGGTGAGGCGACTGCTGCGTGAGAATGCGGAGGCCAGCCGGGCCGAACCGGGATGCCTCGAATTCTCGGTCTACCAGGAGATTGACGATCCCCTGGCGTTCCTGCTCTACGAGCGGTACACGAACGAGAACGCATTCCAGGCGCACCGGCAGACGCCGCACTTCGAGAACATCATCGAGCAGCAAGTGGTGCCGCTTCTGAACGAGCGCGCCTGGACACGGGTAGAAGAGGTGTCGACCTGACTGCCCTTCAACGCACCGTCGCAGTTCACGGCATCGGTGCAGGTCGGTACAGGAACCCCCACAACGACATCGGCAAGTGCGTCGTCGGTGTGGGCGAGAATGCGGCCATGAGCCAGCATCCGCACAGTCCCTTGTACAAGGCCCGGCCGGCCAGGTCGCCGTACCATGATCGCTTGCCCGTCGGTGAGCGCCTCCCGGTGCAGCCTCTCCTCGACTCACCCTTCTTCGGCTTCGAAGGAGACCTGCAGATGGCTCGCTTGGAGCCGATGCTCGTGCCGGAGGTGCCTCGGCACGGTGAGGACGTCGCAGACGACTGCTTCCACTGCACGGTCGGCGCAGAGACAGCGATCTGGCGCGACGCGCTCTGGCACGTCGGTCATCCTCCGCGGACCGGGTTGCCCTTCCTGGCCGGGCTCGCTCCGAACCGGCACGTTCGACTGCACGAGATGGACGCCGACCTGCTCGGTTCGTTCGGCTTCGTCGTGCAGCGGCTCGCGGCCGCCATCAGGTCCCTCGACGGTGTCGCACGCACGCACTTCTCGCGATGGGGCGATGGCAACGCGCACTTCCACATGCACTTCCTCGCCCGACCGCTCGGCATGATGCAGGGTCGTGGCCCGATGCTGGCCTTCTGGGACGACGTGCTGCCGGCGCTCGAGCCGGAAATGCTCGCTGCCAATGCGCGCGCCGTCGCCGCGGCAATGGCGAAGGACGGCGGCGACAAGCTCGTCTGAAGACCAGCGAAATAGCCCCGATGAGCCCCCGTCCGTGTGTGGGTCAGCCGGCCGGACGCTCAGTCGAGGGCGGTGAACACCTCGTAGACCAGGAACGCTGGCCACACCAGGCCTTGGAGTACCGCGAGCACGTACTCCCAGAATGCGTCGGCCTGTTGCCAGAAGTACACCCATGCACCGAAGATGCCGAGGCCGTAGATCGCGCCGCCGCTCGCAGCGGCACCGGAATTCCTGCTCACGTTCTCCCCATCCTCTCGTCGTCGAGGTCAGTGTGCTCGCTGCCGGCTGCTCACGCACGCCTCCGTGCCGGGCCGAAGCGCCGCCGACACCGTCGGGTGCGACGACGCTGCCGGTACCGCTGTTGGAGTGCGTCGTTCGAGGATGGACAGCGCATCGGTGACGTCCGCAGACTGAGTCGGCTCGAACAAGTTGCGTACGGCGTATCGCGAAGGGTGATCGCCTCTTGCTTGATCTCCAAGCCATTCGAACAGACACGCCTGGATGCGCAGAGCGTCTGCATTTCAACAATGCAGGCGCGTCGCTCATGCCCCGCCCCGTGGTCGACACCGTCGTCCAGCATCTCGAACTCGAGGCGAGCATCGGGGGTTACGAGGCGGCCGATGCCGAGCGGGACCGGATCGAGGCGATCTACGATTCGGCGGCGCAGTTGCTGAACTGCCGACGCGAGGAGATCGCACTGACCGACAACGCGACCCGCGCGTGGCAAGCCGTCTTCTACGCCCTGCCGTTCTCGCCGGGCGATCGCATCGTCACCGGAAGAGCCGAGTACTGCAGTAACTACATGGCCTTCTTGCAGATCTCCCGTCGCCACGGCGTCGAGATCACGGTGATCGGCGACGACGATGACGGGCAGATCGACGTGAGCCGACTGGCCGAGGCACTGGATTCTCGCGCAAGGCTCGTCTCGTTGACTCACGTACCGACCAGTGGCGGCCTGGTCAATCCCGCGGCAGATGTGGGCCGCGTTGCCCGGGCTGCCGGTGTTCCGTTCCTCCTCGACGCCTGCCAGTCGGTCGGACAGATGCCGATCGACGTGGAGGAGATCGGATGTGACTTTCTTTCGACTGCCGGGCGCAAGTTCCTCCGGGGCCCGCGGGGTACCGGGTTCCTCTACGTCCGCAGCGAATACCTCCACCGCTTGCATCCGGCGATCGTCGAGGTCGGCTCCGGCGCTTGGGCTGCACGGGATCGCTACACCCTGAAGTCAGATGCCAGGCGCTTCGAGACCTGGGAAGCCAGTCATGCGTGCCAGCTCGGGCTCGGCCGCGCCATCGACTATGCGCTTGATCTGGGCTTGGACGCCATCGAAGCCCGTGTGACGTTGCTCGCCCGGTCGCTGCGTACACGGCTCGCCGATATTCCGCAGGTCGCGATGCACGATCTCGGCGAACGCCAGTGCGGAATCGTCACGTTCAGCGTGGCCGGCATCGACGCGCCGACGACGAAAGCATTGCTGGCGCAGCGACGGATCAACGTCGACTACTCGACGGCCGAAGACACCCGCTTGGATTTCGAGGCACGCGGACTCACTCAGTGCGTGCGTCGGTGCACTATTTCAACACCGAGGACGAGGTCGACGCCTTTTGCGGCGAGGTCCAGAGGCTCGTCTGACCGCAGACCAAGCGGCAGCGCGGCAGCGCGTTGCCCTTTCTGACCACTTGCCCATACGGGTGGGATCAGGGGTAGGCTCACACCTGTCACATGAGTCACACAAATCACTCGACTCCCACGGCAGAACGGGGGATCGATGAGTTCTGTCGATACCGAGGTGCGTCCGCCTCGTCGCCGGCTCATCGGGCTGACGCTGTCCGTGCTGCCGGTCGGGGTAGCTGGATTCGTCATGCTGCCGTCGGTTCAGCACCCCGTCGTGCCCCAGCCCGTCGCATCGACCGTCCAGGAGATCCCGCTGACGGGTGCTGCCTCGCGCAGCGAGGGCAGGACCGTGCCGACGGTGCCGGAAGCGACGGTCCGCGGGGGCGATGACTCCACCGAGCGCACGCCCGTGGTGGTCAGCCGTGAGCTCGACGTCGAGCCGTTCTTGCTCGCAGCCCTCACCTGGGAGACCCCGGAGGACGACATCGACCTCGCCGCCTGGGTGCGAACTCGAAGCGAGGGAGCCTGGTCGGAATGGAACCGGGTACCAGTCGGTGACGACCACGGTCCCGATCCGGGCTCGGCCGAGACCATCCGGTCGCGCGCAGGGACAGATCCGCTCATCGTGGCCGAGGCCGACGGCGTCCAGGTACGGGTCGACACCGATAGCGGCGTGATTCCAGACGATCTTCGGTTGGACCTGATCGACCCTGGCGAATCGCCTGCCGACACGTCGATCGGCTCACGGGGCGGTTCGGCCGTGGCCGCTGTCAACCGGCCCACGATCTACACCCGGGCTCAGTGGGGAGCCGACGAATCCATCCGTGGAGCTCCCGAATACGGTGAGGTCAACGGCGCATTCGTCCATCACACGGTAAACGCCAACGACTATTCGGCCGCCGAGGTCCCGCAGATCATTCGCGGCATCTACGCCTACCACGTGAAATCCCGCGGCTGGAAGGACATCGGATACAACTTCGTCGTCGACCGGTTCGGCCGGATCTGGGAAGGCCGCTACGGCGGTGTCGACCGGCCCGTCATCGGCGCTCACACGCAGGGCTACAACGACGACGCGTTCGCGATGTCCGCCATCGGCACCTATACCAGCAGGGTGCCCGAGGCGGCTCTCGTCTCTGCCTACCAACAGCTGTTCGCATGGAAGTTCTCGCTCCACGGCGTCGATCCGCGCCGGCCGGTCGAGTACGACGGCGAGAGCTGGCCTGCCGTCGCCGGTCATCGCGACGCTGCGCTGACAGAGTGTCCCGGCCAACAGCTCTACGACAGGTTGCCAACCATCCGCGCCGGAGTGACAGCTCTGATGTTCCCGCCGCCGCACGTCGCATGGCGCGACTTCTCCGGGGACGGGCGGGACGATCTGATCGCACGGGCACGTGGCGACGGGTCACTGTGGATGTGGCGCGGCGCTGCCGGCGCCGTGTACGGGACGGCTCAACGGATCGGTACCGGGTGGGGCGGCATCGACGGCATCGTCCGGCCTGGCGACTGGGACGGTGACGGCGCCGACGACGTCGTTGCCCGGATCGCCGCGACGGGAGAGCTTCGCCTCTATCCGGGCAATGGCCGGGGCGGCTTCCTGCCGCCCCGCCGGATCGGCACCGGCTGGAACGGCATGGGGATTCACGGACCAGGTGACCTGAACGGCGACGGCCACCCCGACCTGCTCGCCCGGTCCACCGACGGCACACTCTGGATCTATCCCGGCGACGGCGGCGGCGGCTTCGCACGCAGGAGCGAGGCAGGCCACGGTTGGGCTGCGTCGATGACGATCGTCACGCCGGGCGACTGGGACGCCGACGGCGACAACGACCTGGTCGCGCGTCGGTCGGACGGGACCCTATGGCTCTACGCAGGTAACGGGCGCGGAGGCTTCCCGAACATGTCGAAGATCGGGACCGGGTGGGGCTCCTTCACATCGATATCTGGCTCCGGTGACGTCGACGACGACGGACATGCCGACCTGCTCGCGTGGACGTCCTCGGGACGGATGAGCCTCTACCCGGGCAACGGCACCGGCGGCTTCCTGCGGCCGCTCTTGGTCGGCGGCGGTTGGGCGGGCTACGACTTCCGAGGATGAGTCGGCACCCGGGTGAATGGGATCGCGTGCGATCGTCGTTGCCGTCAGTGACGAGGTTCCCCTGCGAAGGAGTGCTCGTGGCGAAGCCGCCGATTCCCGCCAACCTGATCGAGATGCTGAAGAAGCCGAACCCGGCAGTCATGGGGACGGTCCGCGCCGACGGAACACCGGTGACCGTCGCGACGTGGTACCTCTGGGACGGCGGCCGCGTCCTGGTCAACATGGATGCCGCGCGGAAGCGCCTCGCGCACATCCGGGCCAACCCACGGATCTCGTTGACCGTACTGGACGGCGATGCGTGGTACCGGCACGTGAGTATGCAGGGGAGCGCGACACTGGTGCCCGACGACGGCCTGACCGACATCGACCGGATAGCCCGGCACTACACCGGCAAGCCGTACGCCAATCGCCGCCGGCCGCGGATCAGCGCCTGGCTGGACATCGATGCCTACCACGTCTGGGGCTTCCGCTCGGCTGCTGCGTGACGCGGTCAGCCGTACCGGCGTCAATGGCCGCGGAAGGCTTCCTCCAGCCACCACGACCCGTGCGGTGCTGCGACCTTGGCGTCGACGAGCAGGGCCCGGTCGCGAGGGCCGTCGACCCAGCGACGCACCGCATCCAGGTCCTTGGGCGTACGCACGACGGCAGCCTCCAAGCCGTAGCCCGCACCGACTGCCGCGATGTCCGTGTCCGGGAACGTGACGGTGTCCAGTGGCTGGCCGTCGGTGAAGTGGTGCACCTCTGCGCCGTAGGCCGCATCGTCGTAGACGACGACCAGCATCGGCAGCCCCAGTCGGCGAACGGTGTCGAGTTCGGCCGCGGCCATCAGGGCGCCACCGTCGCCCAGTGCCGCCACCGGCAGCCGGTTCGGCTGCGCCACAGCGGCGCCGATCGCGGTCGCCAGCCCGAGGCCGATCGACTGGAACGCCTGCGTGAAGCAGAAGCCGAACTCGTCGGGCACCGACAGGAACATGCTCGGGTAGCCCATGAAGTTGCCCGAGTCGACAGAGACGACCCGCTCGGCCGGCAGCAGGTCGTCCAGCGCGATCGTCAGGGTGCGCGGGTCGATCCTCCCGTTGTCGCCCCAGTCGTCGTACGGCACGTTCCGCCATCGGACCTCCGCGGCGATCCGGTCGCGCACCGCCTGCGTCCGGTACCCGATGGCGGAGCGGGCGGACAGAGCCTGTGCGACGGCAGCGGCCGTCGCCGCGCTGTCGCCGACGACGCCCAGGTGGACCGGCCGGTGCTTGCCCAGGGCGTCGGGCTCGACGTCGACCTGCGCCACGCGTGCCTCCGACCCGATCAGCCGGCCGTGGCGCATGGTCCACATGTTCAGCGCACAGCCGAAGCCGACGATCACGTCGCCGTCGGTGATGAGGGACGCCGCCAGCGGTGACGCGAAACCACCCGACACGTCGAGAGACCACGGGCTCTCGTTGAACAACCCCTTGGCGACCGCGGAGGTCGCTACCAGAGCCCCGCAGGCGTCGGCCAGCGCGAGCAGCTGCGCGCGGGCGTGCCGGGCGCCCCGGCCTGCGACCAGGACCGGCCTGGCCGATCCGTCGAGCAGTCCGGCGAGCGCCTCGACGTCGCCGACAGTCGGTTCGGGCGCTGCGGGAGGCGGCGTGGCCGTCACCGCAGCGGGCGGGCCTACAGGCGCCGCGTGCCCTTGCACCTCCAGCGGAACGTTCACGACGACCGTCCGCCGTTCGTCGCGGGCGAGACGGAACGCCCGGGCGGTCTCGGGCACGGCGTCGGCGGCGGAATCCAGGCGCACCGTGGATGCACCGACCGCGTTCGCCATCGCCGCCTGGTCGACGGCGAAGTTCGACGTCGGCGCGTTCGCCTCGGCCGCCAGGACGACCATCGGCGTCCGGCTTTTGGCCGCCTCGGTGATCCCGGTCATCGCGTTGGTCAGCCCGCAGCCCTGGTGGAGCGTCAGCACGCCGACCTCGCCGCTCATCCGTGCATACGCATCGGCCATGGTCGCCGCGCCGCCCTCGTGCCGGGCAGCGACGTAGCGTGCGCCGCCCGAGACGAGCGCGTTCGTCAGGTCGAAGTTGCCGCTGCCGACGACGCCGAATGCCTGCCGGACGCCGAGTTCGGCCAGCGTGCGTCCCACGGCCTCGGAGACGAGCACCGGAGTTCAGCGCTCCACGAGGGCGAGCACGCGCGTCGGGCTGCCGGATCCACCCACGATCGGCAGCGGGGCCACCACCAGCACCGCACCGATCGGCGGTAGCAGCGCCAGGTTCTGCAGCTGGGTCAACCCGTACTTGCCCGCACCGAGCAGGAACGTGTGGCACGGGAAGGCCGGGTCGAACGAGTGCGCCGCCCCCGCGTCGGTGCCGACGGTCTCGACGCCGACGCCGACGACGGGCGCCTCGTCGGCCAGCCAGCGGGCGCACTGCACGCTCACGCCGGGTGTGTGCGGGCCGGTCTCGTCGGCGTTGAGGAACTCGTCCTGGCTGTGGCTGCGCGCGTCCCAGCCGGTTCGCAGCAGCAGCCAGCCGCCGGTCGGCAGGGCGCCGTGCTGCTCCTCCCACGCGCGCACGTCGTCGACATCGAGCAGGAAGTCCGGGTCGGCCGCGGCTCGGTCGGTGACGTCCAGGACGGCGGCCGGCGCGACCAACCGCGACGGCGGGACCTGTGACACGTCCTCGGACCTCTGGCCCGTGACCCAGTGGATGGGAGCGTCGAGGTGGGTGCCGGTGTGCTCGCCGGTGCTGATGTTGTTCCAGTACCACGCCGGGCCACGGTCGTCGTACCGGCTGATCTCGTGCAGCTCGAACCGGTCGGTCTGGCCGAACGGTTCGGGCAGCACGAGGACCGGCGTCTGCGACGAGAGCGGCGCGGTGAGGTCGACGACCTCGACCCGTCCGGTCATGACGGCGTCGAGCAGGTCGGCGAGCAGGGGCATGGCTTCTCCTCACGGTCTCCAGCGCTGGTGACGGGTCCGGCCGGCACCGGGATCGCGGATCAGCTCCAGGCGCGGCTTGGGACCGTCGGTGCGAGTGGTCTGCGGCTTGCGCCGCCCGGCCGCGAAGGGTGCCGGCCAGTCGGCGCCGCTGCCGGTGTACTCCTGATCGGCCGCCGCGTGCAAGGTCCACATCGGGTCGTAGAGGTGCGTGCGACCCAGGGCGGCCAGATCGGCCCGCCCGGCCAGGATGAGTGCGTTCACGTCCTCCGCGGAGGAGATCGCGCCGACCGCGATGACCGCGATGTCGACGGTGTTGGCGATCCGGTCGGCGTACGGCGTCTGGTAGCTGCGTCCGAACGCCGGCTGCTCCTCCTTGACGACCTGCCCGGTGGACACGTCGATCGCGTCGGCGCCGTGTGCAGCGAAGGCGCTGGCGATCGCGACGGCGTCGTCCGCATCGGTGCCGCCGGGATACCAGTCCGTGGCCGAGATCCGCACCGACATCGGCTGCTCGGCCGGCCAGACCTCGCGGACGGCGTCGAAGACCTCCAGCGGGTAACGCAGCCGGTCGGCGAGCGTACCCCCGTACTCGTCGGTCCGGTGGTTGGTGAGCGGCGAGAGAAAGCTCGACAGCAGGTAGCCGTGTGCGCAGTGGAGCTCCATGAGGTCGAACCCGGCGTCGCGTGCGCGCCGGGCGCAGGCGACGAACTCGTCCCGGATCGTCCGCATGGTGGCGAGATCGAGCTCCTGCGGCACCTGGTTGGCCGGGGAGTAGGCCAGCGGGGACGGTCCGACCACCGGCCAGTTGCCATCGGGCAAGGGCTCGTCCATGCCCTCCCACATCAGCTGGGTCGAGCCCTTGCGGCCGGAGTGGCCGAGCTGGACGCCGATCGCGGCCGTTGTTTGCGAGTGGACGAACTCGACGATGCGCCGCCACCCGTCCGCCTGCGCGTCGGTGTACAGCCCGGTGCAGCCGGGCGTGATCCGGCCGGTCGGGGACACGCAGACCATCTCGGTCATCACCAGCCCGGCGCCGCCGAGCGCCTTGCCGCCCAGGTGGACGAGGTGGAAGTCGTTCGGGTCGCCGTCGCGCGCCGAGTACATGTCCATCGCGGAGACGATCACCCGGTTCTTCAACGACAGGTCGCGCAGCCGGAACGGCTGGAACATCGGCGGCCGGGCCACCGCAGGCGCCGGGGCCACACCGCGCGCGACCTCGTGGCGGGCGAACCACGCGTCGGCGGCGTCGACGAACTCGGGATCGCGCA
>DASUYL010000037.1:0-5249 GCA_036377395.1 Jiangellaceae bacterium | reverse complement strand
AGATCCTGCGCGAGGTGCTGCCGCGGGTCCGCGACGTCCGCCGGCTCGGAGCCGCCTCGCTCGACCTGTGCGGCGTCGCAACCGGGTGGTGCGACGCCTTCTACGAGCGTGGCCTCGCGCCGTGGGATCTCGCGGCGGGTGCACGGGTCGCCGAGGAGGCAGGCGTGGTCGTCGAGGGTTTCGGCGGCACCGCCCCCGGCCCGGAGCTCGTGATCGCGGCCGGACCGGCACTGTTCCCGGCTCTGCACGACCTGCTCGCTTCGCTCGGCGCCGACCGCGACGACTGAGGGGGGCTCATCGTGGCCAGGCTGATCTATTCGGTGATCGCCTCGCTGGACGGTTACGTCGCAGACGAGAACGGCAGGTTCGACTGGGCCGTGCCCGACGACGAGGTACATACGTTCGTCAACGACCTCGAGCGGCCGGTCGGCACCTACCTCTACGGGCGCCGAATGTACGAGGTGATGCTCGGCTGGGAGACCATGGGGCTCGCCGGCCAGCCCACGTTCAAGCGGGACTTCGCGCAGATCTGGCGGGCGGCGGACAAGATCGTGTACTCCACGACTCTGCCGACGGTGTCCACCGCGCGGACACGGATCGAGCGGACGTTCGTACCGGAGGCCGTCCGTACGCTGAAGGCGTCGGCGGCACGTGACCTCACCGTGGCCGGTCCGGAGCTGGCCGCCCAGGCGATCAAGGCCGGGTTGGTCGACGAGTACCACCTGTTCGTCGCACCCGTTCTGGTGGGCGGGGGGACCCAGGTGTTCCCCGACCGTGTCCGCGTCGGGCTCGAACTGCTGGACGAACGCCGCTTCGGCAACGGCATGGTCCAGCTGCGCTACCGCACGAGGGCGGACGCGGCCTCGATGCCACCAGGACGAAGCAGGGCCGCCGACAGGCCGAGCGCCTGGACCGAGTCTGGCCCGACACCGATCCTGCCCGAAACGTCTAGTAGCCCAGAATGACGTACGGCGAGCGGTCGCAGTCCGGTCGCGTCGGCGCAGGACGACCCGACGGCGGCTCCGGTGCGATGAGCTTGAGGCCATGCTGATCTACTCGATGAGTGTCTCGGTGGACGGCTTTGTCGCCGACCGGGAGGGCGGGTTCGGGTGGACGGCTCCTAGCGAGGAGCTGTTTCGTTTCCACTTCGCGCAGGTACGTGAGCTCGGCGGCTATCTGTTGGGCCGCAGGCTTTACCAGACCATGCTGGTGTGGGAGAGGGATCCGTCGCTGCGCGACAACGAGCTCGGGGCCGCGTTTGCCGAGGTCTGGTGCGCTCTCCCGAAGGTGGTTTTCAGCCGCACGCTCGACAACGTGCAAGGCAACGCCCGGCTCGCCGTGGCCTCGGTGGCCGAGGAGGTCGCTGCGGCGCTCGACGCGACCGACCAGGACGTCTCGATCGGCGGCGCCGGCCTGGCCGCGGCAGCCATCGAGCTCGGCCTGGTCGACGAGCTGCGCATGTTCCGCTATCCGGTCATCGTCGGTGGCGGCACGCCGTTCCTGCCGCCGGTGACCGAAGACGTTCGGCTGGACCTGGTCGAGACCAGGACGTTCGGCTCGCGCGTGATCTACGAGCGCTACCGGCACGCCCGCGATGAGTCGGGCTGACACGCGTTCGATGACCGCGAACCGACGAGCCTCAGCAGGCAGGACCGCTAGTCGAGGCAGAATTCATTGCCCTCGACGTCCTGCATCACGAGGCACGCTTCGTTTTCCTCATCGGCAGGTAGCAGACGCAGGCGCCTAGCGCCGAGCGATTCCAGTCGAGCCGCTTCAGCCTCAAGCACAGAGACTCGCTCGTCGCCGGTCAGCCCCACCCCGACTCGTACGTCGAGATGTACCCGATTCTTCACCGTCTTGGCCTCGGGCACCCGCTGGAAGAACAACCGTGGGCCGACCCCGTCCGGATCTTGGCAAACCCAAGTCGAGCCTTGGCTCTCAGCGGGAAGCGAGGCATCGAACGCATCCCACGAATCAAACCCCGGCGGGATCGGAGGGTCGACGTAGCCGAGCACGGCCTTCCAAAACTCCGCAACCGCTCGTGGATTCGCGCAGTCGAAAGTCACCTGCACCTGCTTCACGTTTGCCATCAACCCAGAGTAGGACCGAGCACCCTCCGGCCGTCTCGACCCGGCACACTGTCGCGATGAACGCACTCGACGGGGCACGGCGCCGTTACCCCGGTCGGCGACCAGGTTGACGCCAGGATCAACCACGTTCCCGAGCCGGGAGTGATCGGGATCTTCATCGAGCTCGATCGGAGTCGGTCAGCGCGGCGAATACCCGGTCCGGCCAGGCGCTGATGACTCGGACGGTGCCCCGGCCAGCCATACTCCCATGATCCCATTTAGCACGCTCGCATCTGCCGCGCTGCGGGCCCAGCCCGCTTCTGCCGCCGGTCGGTGTCTTGCTGATCGAGCTGGCACCGGCAGCACCGGCCGATCGGCTGGCAAGCTCATCTCATGGGTGAGATTCAGATGGAGCCCGAGCTGGTGACCGAAGCGCGCCTTGTCGATGTGCTGCAGGAGCTCATGAAACGAGAGCCGCTGTTTCATCGCCGCGAACTGGTGAATTGTCGGGAGGACTTCGACCGGGAGACCGCCGATGATTTCTCGGAGACAGGGGCCTCCGGCCGGCGGTACAGCCGCGAGTACGTGTGGGCCACCCTCCAGGAGCGGTACGAGAGTAGCGATGTGGACGATTTCGAGGTTGACGGGTGGGAAACCCGAGACTTTCACGTCCGGGAGATCGCGCCCGCGACCTACCTGCTGACCTACACACTGTGGGGTCAGGGCGACCGGTTGACCCGGCGGCTGACGGTATGGCAGGGCAGCGTTCGGGACGGCTGGAAGGCCCTATACCACCAGGGCACCGTTGCCGATCAGTGGCCGCCGAGTCAACTCGGTTCTAGTCCGAGCCGCCGAGCACGTCGGCGAGCATCTCGATCAACCGGCCGAAGCTATCCCGCTCGTCGGGGGCGTGGTCCGGGTTGACCTCGCTCAGTGTCAGGGCGCTCCAGTTGGGCAGCCCGTGAAGGTCACGGAGCAACCGGGCGAGCTGCGGCAACTCCAACCCGGGCGAGTCACGGATCTCGTGGGCGATCGGAAACTTCGTGTAGTCGAGGACGTCGATGTCGACGTGCACCAGGATCCGGTCGTACGACGCGGCCCAGGCGCGGGTCCGTTCGGCGACGGCGTCGGGATCGTCGACGACCTCGGCCAGGGGCTCGACGTAGAGCCCGAGGCGGTCGATCACCGACCGCTCGAACGTCGTGACGTTCTCGGCGGCGAACAGCCGCACCGCCTCGACATCGAGCATCGGCCGGCGCCCGGCCAGCGATGTCAGCGTCTCGTGTGCCCCGGCGACATCCAGCAGGTGGGCGACGCCCATCCAGTCGAGCGCACCCTCGCCGGTTCCTGGGACGTTGAGGTCGGAGTCGAGGTCAACGTACGCCAGGCCGACGCGGGCGCCGTCTCGGATCGCGCCGGCGACCGTTCCGAGCTCGATGGTGCAGTCGCCACCCAGGACGAGGATGTCGTGGCCGTCGGCGAACGCAGCGGCGACCGTGTCGGCAAGCTCGCTCGCCACGGCGGCGACGGTGTCGACGTTGCGTGCTTCCGGACTGCGCTCGTCCGTCCGCCACTCCGCCCGCCGTCCGTCGCCTCGGTCGATCACGTCGAGGCCGCGGGCTCGCAGTGCGTCGAGGAGACCATGCGCGCGAAACGCCGAGGGCGCGCGCTCCTGGCCGGGGCCGAACGCACCGGCGCTCGTCGGCGCCCCGATCACCGATAGTGCGGCCATGCGCGTCCTCCTCGGTCGGATGCCGTCGACAACGGCATGGGAGGGTCGGTCTGACCCGGCGACGACACGCCCTCCTCACCAGCCACCGCGACGGGCTCGTCACCGTTCCGCCGACGACCGCCGCCGATGTGGCTCCCTCCTCGAGCTGGCTGACACGACTCGGGCACCAATGAGCCGCCCGGGTCAGAACGCCGCGAGCTGTTCGCGCGTCAGCCCGGACAGGCCCATGTTGTCCATGGTGCGGGCGGGCTCGGCGGCAAAGTCCTCACCGGCGACGATGGAGGCGATGTGGATCACGGCGTCCATGGTGGGGGTCGGCACCGACAGGTGCCGGGCCAGGTCAGTGAGGAAAACCATCGAGTAGCCCACGTCTTCGGTCAGGTAGCGGTGGTGCAGCTCGTTCTGCGCCTTGATGCCGCGGAAGCCCGGTGCGGTGGAGTAACCGGTGGAGTAGTTGGGTTCGGTCATGTAGCCCTGACGCACCCCGAGATCCGGCTCGGCGAGGATTGCGACTCCGAGGGCCCGCGCGATGGCGAGCCGCTCGTCATCGACCGCCTTCATGAAACGGCCGACCGCCTCGGTGACCCCCTCCTCGTAGAACATGAAGTCGCCGCCCGTGCGCTCGATGAGCGCGGCGTTGAGCAGAGTGACGGCCGGGTGGATGACCGGGTTGCCGTTCTGCAGCGTGGTCTGGAAGATACCCGCGGCTTCCTCGGTGTTGCGGTACACCTGGCGGAGGACCTCCAGGAGCCGAGGCGTGTTGCTGCGCGGGGCGGCAGCGGCAGAGAAGCCGGTGTCGAACCGGTGGAAGATCCGCACACTGGCGTGCAGCGACGCCCGCGAGGCGTACGGCAGCGTGCTGGTCTCGCCCACGACGATGCTCTCGTCATAGACGTCCACCCCCGCGGCGTGCTTGAAAGCGAGGCTGCCGACGCACGAGCTGGGGCAGACCACGACCGTCATCCCGGGATGCAGGTGACCGCGGGTGTCGGCGCCGAACGGCTCGGTGGCATAGGCGGGGCCGACGACGAAGACGATCTCAACACCCTCCAGTGCCTCGGCGATGTCGGTGGTGACCGTCTCCAGGGGGACGAACCCCTCGAGCAGGCCCTCGGCCTGGATGCCGCCACGTTCGCGGACCGGCGCCAGATGGTGGTCGTGAGCGTGTTGTGCGTACAGGGACACCCGGTGTCCGTGGCTCGCCCACTCGTACGCGACCGCTAGCCCTCCACCGCCCGCACCCAGCACCGCGACGTTCATGGGGCTGACCCTATTCGCCAACGCGTCTCCGCAGTCGTCGACGGCAACCGTCTCACGGACGGTGCGCCGCGCTCGAGCCTCTCCGGCGAAGAGTGGTCACCCGGGATTCTGCTCCGGAGTCCTCGCCCAGCCCGTCCCGTCCGGATGGTACGCGAGCATGGCGGCCACGCCACCAACCACCTCTAGGC
>DASUYL010000036.1:0-33177 GCA_036377395.1 Jiangellaceae bacterium | reverse complement strand
CTGGATGCCGTTCGACTCGCCCATGAGCTTGTCGACGGCGTAGTTGACCTGGCTCCTGCCTTCGCCGGAAGGCCCGTACGCGCGCGAGTTGGCGATCGAGCGGATGTAGCCGGTGCCCGGCTCGACCATGGCGAGCGTGGCGACGGCGGAGTCGGTAGGCGCAACCCGCTCGGAGACCGCTTCCTGGCCGGCCTGCTGGTACTCCGGCGCGAGCGTCGTGGTGACCGTCAGCCCGCCGCGCAGCAGGCTGTCGATTCGGGCCTGGCGGGTCTCGCCGAGCTCGGGCATGAGGGCCAGTTCGTGCACGACATAGTCGCAGAACCACGGCGCCCAGGAGGGTACGCAACCCGCCGGTGTCGGCCTGAGCTCCAGGCCCAGGTCGGATTGGCGCGCAGCGGCTCCGTCGGCCTCGGAGACCATGCCCAGCTCGACCATCCGGTCGAGCACCTGGCCGCGACGGCCCAGCGCCTTCTCCGGATTGTTCGTGGGGTCGTAGGCGGACGGCGCCTGCACCAGGCCGGCCAGCATGGCCGCCTGCGGCAGGGTGAGCTTCGCGGCGCTGGTCGAGAAGAAGTAGCGTGCCGCCGCCTCGATGCCGTATGCGCCACCGTCCCCGCCGCCGCCGCCGAAGTACGCGATGTTGAGGTACCGCTCCAGGATCTCGTCCTTGGTCATCTTGTCCTCGACGCTGGCCGCCAGGCGTAGCTCGCGCAGCTTGCGGACGTAGCCCTCCGCACCCGTGCTGGTGATGGCCGCTTGCCGCTCCTCGGGCGACTCCGCCTGGTCGAGCAGGACGAGCTTGACGTACTGCTGGGTCAAGGTGGAGCCGCCACCCGCGGTGCAGCCCTCGTCACAGGTGATGTCGCCGGCGTCGAGGTTGCCGAGCAACGCGCGCGCGGTCCCCTGCAGGTCGATGGGGCCGTGCTCGTAGAAGCGGTGGTCCTCGATGGCCAGGATCGCATCCTTCATCACGGGGGCGATCTGGTCCAGCGGCACGTAGATCCGGTTCTGCTCGTAGAACGTGGCCAGCGTCTCCCCGGAGGCATCGACGATCCGCGACTGTTCGGCCAGTGGGCGAGTCTCCAGTTCGGCAGGCATGTCGTTGAACGCGGTCGCGCTCTCCCGCGCCGCCAGGCCGAGACTGGCCGCCACGGGCAGAGCCAGGCCGGCCACCAGAACACCGGCAAGACCACTCACCCCGATGATCAGGAGACTGCGCCGGATGCCTGCCACGACGGTGTCCGGGCGAAGAGACGCCATGGGGGCACCCTACGGGCTGGCGCCGCGATGCCTCGACACGGTGCGGCCGTGGGAGCAGACTGTGGCCCTGGACAGGGGGCTATGTCGCGGGTCGGATGGGGGATCCGGTTTTCATCTGCCGGGTCCTAGCGGTCCGGTCCGCGTTTGTCTACCGTGATCACAGCGGGGCGGGACCGACGGGCGGGGCCGTCGGGCGGGGGACTCCGCACGGGGGAGGGGTCATGAGGTGGGTGAACGACTGGCCCAGCCAGGCGGCGTGTCGCGGGGCTGAGCCGGACGAGTTGTTCGTCCCGGGGGCCGCACAGAACAGGGCGAAGGCTTTGTGCATGGGGTGTCCGGTGCGTACCGAATGCCTGGCCGACGCGCTGGACAACCGCACCGAATTCGGCATCTGGGGGGGCATGACCGAGCGTGAACGTCGGGCCCTGTTGCGCCGCCGGCCCGGTGTCGTGTCGTGGCGGGCCCTGCTGGAGGCCGCCCGACTCGAGTACGAAGAGGTCGCCCACGCCGGCTGACACCCCCGGGTCAGCGTCGTATGACGAGTTCCACACCGATCTGCCGCAGGCCGCCGAGGTCGTTGACGTCGATGGACATGGCCGGAGCCTGCGTGACCGGCACGGTCGGATGTGCCGCGGTGAGGCGGGCCGCCCGGTGGGCATCACGCGCCGCGAGCCTCAGGTTCGCCGAGTGCAGCCGCAGCAGTGAGGCTGTCAGGCGGTGTTCGCGGTTGCCGTCGAGGCGGTCGGCAGCTGCCGTGGACTGGTGCTCGCTGAGGCCATCGGGTCCGCCCTGGTGCATCCGGTTGAGCACGAGACCGGCCAGTGGCATCGCATCTGCGCCGAGCCGCTCGACGAAGTACGACGCCTCCCGTAACGCGTCCAACTCGGGCGTCGACACCACGACGAAGGCGGTCTCGGGCCGCTTGAGCAGCGCATAGGTCTGCTCGGCCCGGTCCCGGAAGCCGCCGAACATCGTGTCGAGCGACGCGACGAATGTCTGGACGTCGCGCAGCAACTCTCCGCCGAGGATCCTGGTCAGTGCTCCGGTCACGGCCCCGACACCCGCCTGGAACATCCGGACGTAGGCACGTCCGCCGGCGCGGGCCGGCATGGTGAGCAGTCGGATCAGACGGCCGTCGAGGAACGAACCGAGCCGCTCGGGTGCGTCGAGGAAGTCCAGCGCCGACCGGGACGGCGGCGTGTCCACGACGATGAGGTCCCAGATGTCGCGGGCGCGCAGCTGGCCCAGCTTCTCCATCGCCATGTACTCCTGCGTTCCGGCGAAGGAGGAGGACAGCGCCTGGTAGAAGGGGTTGGCCAGGATCTGACGGGCCTTCTCCGGGGTGGCATGTGCCTCCAGGACCTCGTCGAAGGTCCTCTTCATGTCCAGCATCATCGCGTCGAGCCGACCACCCCGTGCGTCGTCCACGCCGGTGACCGGCCGGGGCGTGTTGTCCAGCTCGGACAATCCCAGCGACTGGGCCAGCCGCCGAGCCGGGTCGATGGTGAGCACGACCACCGATCGGCCCTGTTCCGCCGCGCGCAGGGCCAGCGCCGCTGCGGTTGTCGTCTTCCCCACGCCTCCGGAGCCGCAGCACACGATGATCCGGGTCCGGGTGTCGCGCAGCAACCGGTCGACGTCGAAGTGTCCCGCGGAGCCGGCGGTCACGCTGCACCCTGGTCGGTCAGCGCTGCGGCCATCTCGTAGAGCCCGGCGAGATCGACGCCGTCAGGAAGCCACGACAGCTCGTAGGTCGGACGGTCCAGCTTGGCGACCGTGGCCCGTTCCCGCTTCTCCAGCGCGACCCGGTCGGCGTGTGCGGCCGCCTCCGACGTCAGGTGGTCGACCAGCCGGTCGCGAGCGAGCCCGGCGGCCCGCAGACCCGCCTCGATCGCGGCGCGGTCCAGTGTTCCGCGGTGCGCAGCAGCAAGGTCGCGTGCTCTCAACAGCGGGCGCCGGACCTGGTTGACCACGACCGCCCCTACCGGGATACCGGCGTCGTCGAGGTCGGCGACGGCGTCGACCGTTTCCTGCACCGGCATCTCCTCGAGGACGGTCACGACGTGTACAGCGGTCCGTGGCGAGGAGATCAGCTCTGTGATCGCTGATGCGTGGCGGCTGATCGGACCGACCCGGGCCAGCGACGTGACGGCCGAATTGACGCTGAGGAACCGGCTGATCCGGCCCGTCGGCGGGGCATCGAGGACGACGGCGTCGTAGACGAAACGACCGTCCCGCCGCCGTCGCCGGGTCGCCTCGTAGGTCTTACCGGTCAGCAGGACGTCACGCATACCCGGTGCCACCGTGGTCGCGAACTCGACGATCCCCATGCGGTCGAGCGCCCGCCCCGCCCTGCCCAGGCGGTAGTACAAGTCGAGGTACTCGTACATGGCCTGCCGTGCTTCGACGGCCAGGCCGAACACGTCACCACCGTCGCGGGCGACGGCCAGCTTGCGTTCCTCGTACGGCAGCGGAGCGACGTCGAACAACTGGGCGAGGCCCTGGCGTTCCTCCACCTCGACGAGGAGTACCTGGTGGCCGCCCGACGCGAGAGCCAGGGCCAGCGCGGCGGCCACCGTGGTCTTGCCGGTTCCGCCCTTGCCGGTGACCACGTGTAGGCGCACGCCCTCCCAGTCGCTCACGGTGACCGAGCGTAGGCGAGCGCCCGAGCTCAGAGCTCCGCGAGCATGCCGACGGGACGTTCGACGCAGTCGGCGACGAAGCGAAGGAAGCCGCCGGCCACGCCACCGTCGCAGACCCGGTGGTCGAACGTCAGCGAGAGTTGGGTCACCTTGCGGACGGCGAGCTCTCCGTCGACGACCCACGGCTTGTCGACGATGCGGCCGACTCCGAGCAGTGCGACCTCCGGGTGGTTGATGATCGGTGTCGACCCGTCGACGCCGAAGACGCCGTAGTTGTTCAGGGTGAACGTGCCACCGGTCAGGTCACGTGGGCCGATCCGACCGTCGCGCGCCGACTCGGTCAGGCGGGCCAACTCGTCGGCGAGCTGGAGGGTCGTCATCCGGTGGGCGTCCCTGACGACGGGAACCACGAGGCCGCGATCGGTCTGGGCGGCGAAACCGAGGTTGACGTGGCCGGGTTGGACGATCTCGATGGTGTCGCCGTCGTGTTCCACCCGCGCGTTCAGTTCGGGATGGCGGCGAAGGCCGGCGACGACGAACCTGGCGAGGAGCGCGAGCAGACCGATCGAGCGGTCGGGGTACGCGGCCCGCAAGGCGTCGCGCGCCTCGACGAGTCCGGTCGCGTCGGCGTCGACCCACGTCGTGGTGTCGGGGATCTCGCGGCGGCTGCGCGTGAGCGTGTCGACGGCGGCACGGCGTACGCCCCGCAGCGGGATGCGCACCTCGTCGGTCGCGGCGGGCGCAGGAACGTCGTCCGCCACCGGCGCTGCGGTGAGAGCACTCTCGACGTCCCGACGGAGGACCAGGCCGTCCGGACCCGACCCGGCGAGCCGGGCGACGTCCAGACCACGGTCGCGAGCCAGCCGTCGCACGACCGGGGAGATGACGCGCGGGGCGGAGCGCCCGGGCTTCCCGACCGCACCGGGCGACGGCTCGGCGGACGGCAGCCGGCTTCGCCCATGCCGACGCCGGCCGTCGCCGTGCTCGGTCCCGTATCCGACCAGCACCGCACCGGAGCCCGCGCGGTCCTCGTGCGGCTCCACTGTGAGCAATGGCCGGCCGACGGGAACCATGTCCCCGACCGAACCGTGCAGGGTGACCACCGTGCCGGCGTACGGACACGGCACCTCGACGGCCGCCTTGGCCGTCTCGACCTCGACCACGATGTCGTCGACACCGACCTTGTCGCCCTCGGCCACGCGCCACGCCACGATCTCGGCCTCGGTCAGTCCCTCCCCGAGGTCGGGCAGCGTGAACGTCAGCGTCATGCCGGGACCCGGGTGAGGTGGCGGCGGTCGGGCTCGTCGTCCCACTGCAGGCGCGCCACGGCGTCGAGGACACGGTCGACATCGGGCAGGTGGTACTTCTCGACGATCGGCGGCGGATAGGGGATGTCGAAGCCGCTGACCCGCAGCACGGGCGCGTGCAGCGAGTGGAAGCAGCGCTCCTGGACCCGGGCCGCGACCTCGGCGCCGACCCCGGCGAAGCCGGCGGCCTCCTGGACCACCACGCAACGCCCGGTCTTGCGTACGGACGCCGCAACCGTTTCGTCGTCGAACGGCACCAGCGTGCGCAGGTCGAGGACCTCGATGTCATGGCCGTCCGCAGCGGCCGCCTCGGCGGCCGCCAGCGCGACCGGCAGCGCCGGACCGTACGCGATGAGCGTGGCGTCAGTTCCGTGGCGACGGACCTCGGCGGTGCCGAACGGCGCTGTCGTGACCGGGAGGTCGACGTCGGCCTTGCTCCAGTAGAGCTTCTTCGGCTCCAGGAACACGACCGGGTCGGGATCGGCGATGGCCTCACGTAGGAGCGAGTACGCGTCGGCGACGGTGGCCGGCGTCGCAACCTTGAGCCCAGGGGTGTGCACGTAGTACGCCTCGGAGGAGTCGCTGTGGTGCTCGACACCGCCGATCCCGCCGCCGTAGGGGACGCGGACCACCATCGGGACACCGACCGCACCGCGGGTCCGGTTGCGCATCCTGGCCGCGTGGGAGACGAGTTGCTCGAAGGCCGGGTATGCGAACGCGTCGAACTGCATCTCGACAACCGGCCGGAAGCCGTTCATGGCCATGCCGAGCGCGAAGCCGACGATCCCGCTCTCGGCCAGCGGCGTGTCGAAGCAGCGGTCCTCGCCGAGGTCACCGGCCAGCCCGTCGGTGATGCGGAAGACCCCGCCGAGTGTTCCGACGTCCTCGCCGAAGACGACCACCGAGTCGTCCTGGTGCAGGGCGTCGCGCAGCGCGGCGTTCAACGCCTGCGCCAGGGTCGTGGCCATCAGTGCTCGCCTCCGCCTCGGCTGTCCTCGGCGCCGAGTTCCTCCTCCAGCCACTCGCGCTGTTCGCGCAACTGCGGCGTCGGCTCGGCGAAGACGTTGACGAACAACGACCGGGGATCGACGTCGGGATCCTCGTTCATGCGTGTACGCAGGCGTCCGGCGAACGCCTCCGCCTCCTGCCTGGCGGCACCGATGTCCTCGTCGGACAGGGCACCGACCGCCAGCAGGTGGGTCTCGAGACGGGTCAGCGGGTCGCGGCCCTCCCACGCCGCGACCTCGGCGGCGTCGCGATAGCGGCTCGCATCGTCGGCATTGGTGTGGGCCTCGACTCGGTAGGTGTGGGCTTCGACCAGGAAGGGACCCGCACCGCTGCGGGCGGATTCGACGGCGTGCCGCAACACCGACAGCACTGCGATCGGATCGTTGCCGTCGACCTGCTCGCTGCGGATGCCGTATCCGACCCCCCGATAGGCGAGCGCGGGAGCGGCCGTCTGCTTCGCGAGCGGGACCGAGATCGCGTACCGGTTGTTCTGGACCAGGAAGACGACCGGAGCCTTGAAGACGCCGGCGAAGTTCAGCGCCTCGTGGAAGTCACCTTCGCTGGTGCCGCCGTCGCCGACGTATACGAGCGCGACGGTGTCCTCGCCGCGCCGGCGCGCGGCGTATGCGAGGCCGACGGCGTGCGGGCTCTGGGTGGCCAGCGGGGTGCACTGCGGCGCGGTGCGGGTGGCGACAGGGTCGTAGCCGCAGTGCCAGTCGCCGCGGAGCAGCGTGAGCGCCTCGACCGGGTCGATCCCGCGGGCGACCAGCGCCATCGATTCGCGGTAGGTCGGGAACATCCAGTCGGTGTCCCGGAGGACGAGCACGCCACCGATCTGGCAGGCCTCCTGGCCGTGGCTGGAGGGGTATACCGCAAGCCGGCCCTGCTTGGTCAACGCGGTCGCCTGGGCGTCGAATCGACGTCCGAGGACCATCCGCCGGTACGCCTCGACCAGCATCTCGGTCGGTGGCATCTCGTATCCGCCGCGCGCGGATTCGGGGGCGGTCCCGCCGGTGTCGTCCAGGAAGCGGATCGGGGTCGCGGACGGCAGCAGTCGGGTTGCGACACCGCCTGCGTCGCCGGCACCAGAGGGGGCGACGCCGTCGGTTCGACGATGCTCGGCCTGCGTGGTCATGACGTGTTCACCCCTGGTCGTTTGTCGACCCCGGCTTGACTCCTGATCTTCCGCCGGATGAGATGGTCATCTCCACAGTTGGCGGAGATCTGTGACAGATGGCTACTCTCAGGCCCTGTGAACGACCAGACGTCTCCGCCGGGGGAGGGTCGCACCTGGCGCACCGGACGATCGGCTCGTGCTCTCGACGACGTCGATCGTCGGCTCCTCGCCGAGCTCACCCGGGAGGGAAGGATCTCGATCAGGACCCTGGCCGAGAGGGTTCACGTGTCCCGGGCGAACGCCTATGCGCGGGTGGATCGGTTGCTCGGCGACGGCGTCATCACCGGCTTCACCGCCCAGATCGACCCCGAGCGGGCCGGCCTCGGCACCAGCGCGTACGTCCTGCTGACCATCCAGCAGAACACGTGGCGCGAAGTGGCCGCAGCGCTGGAGGCCCTGCCGTACGTCGAGCACTTCGCCCTGGTCGGTGGCGATTTCGACGTGCTCGCCCTGGTACGGGCGCCGAACAACGCCGAGTTGCGACACGTTGTGCTGGAACGCATCCAGGACGTGCCCGGGGTTCGCGGCACCCGGACCTGGTTGATCTTCGACGAACACAAGGGTCGTGTCGGCTGGGGCTGAGGGCACGCGGTGGTAACGACCACGGCGGGTTGCATGCGAGCGTTTCCCTACGAGGCGCCGCCATCTCTCGAGTCGGACACCTGAATGGCACAAGTTGACAGGTACGTATCCAGGCTCTGGGTGCGGCCAGCGGAGAACACGCGCCGGGCGGCGCCACGATCCAACCCCGGTGGGACGCAACCTGTGACCGTGCTGCCGGCGGTCACAGCGCCGTGAGTCCTGCCAGACCGTGAGGTCAGACGGCTGGCCGGCGTACCGCCGCCCGCGCTCGTTCAGGAAGCGATCCGGCCGTAGTCGCGCAGCGTCCTCAGCCGGCCGACGGTCACGTACCCGCCCCACTCGTACTGCACCACCGGCGTCCAGGCCGGCCAGTTGAAGCCCCAGGAACCGTCCTCGGACTGCCCGCGCACCAGCGCGTCGAGGTGCTCCGCGACGACCTCGTCGGCGAACAGCCGACGGGCGAATCCGTCCGGGTGCGGCGCGAGGTCGAGGGGGAGGTGCACCTCGCCCGTCGCGTGAGGGTCGAGCTCGACATCGGCGACGATCAGCGGCGAGAGCCGGTCGAACGCCGCCTCGGCCCGGGCTGGGTCGGGCACGTGGTCGAGGAAGGTCAGGACGGCCATCGCGACGTAGGGCTTGGTCTCGGTCAGCGCGTCGATGCGGTCCCAGCAGAAGCGAGTCGCGGTGTCCACGAAGTCGTTCGACACGCCGTGCTTGTGGAGCAGGCCGACGATGGCGGCGGTCGGGTTGAGATTGCCCGGCGGGCCGTCGGGTGTCTGCCACCACGGTGCCGCCGGGGTGCCGCGGACGGACGGCAGGACGAAGGGAACGCCGCCGTCTGACGTGCTTATCCGGGCCAGGTACCCGCACACGGCCTCGACGATCGGTCCGTCGAACGGGTCCCCTGGCCCCGTCGTCTCGTCCAGCAGGCGCAACGCGACCTCGACAGGCTGCGGTTGGCTACCCGATCCGCGCAGGTCGGGTTCCAGCGCGTTGCCGAACCCGCCGTCGTCGTTGGCATAGGCGGTCAGAGCGGACCGGACAGCCGCCGCGGAGCCGTCGCGGAACAGGTGGGCGAAGCGGAGGCGGTCGATCAGCCGGGCGTTGAGGAGCACGTACCGCTCGGCAGCCGCCAGTGCCCGCGGGGTGAGCATCGTCATGCTGACGACGCTATGCCCTGGGATGCCCACCGTCGTGGACGGATCGGACAGCCTCGAGCACAGCAGGCCACGCGGCCGATTTCGGGTCGATGAGGGCGAAGTGCTCCACCCCGGGAAGCATGCGCAGGTCCGCACCGGCACGGGCCGCGTAGCGGATCGATCCGTCGGCAGGCACCAGTGCGTCGTGCTCGCCGTGCAGTACGACCACTGGGCCCGCCGGCGGCGGAAGCCGACACGGGTCGGCGGCGTCGTAGCGATCAGGTACCCGCTCGGGCGAACCGCCGAGCAGTGCTCTCACCGCCCCGCGGTCGAGGTCGAGCCGGAACGCGGCCACCAAGTCGGCGACCGGCGCGAGTGCGACGGCGCCGGCATAGGCGTCGAGCAGGTCGAGGCCGGCGCACCACAGCGCGAGGTGTCCCCCGGCGGAATGTCCGACCAGGACGACCTCGCGGACCTCGACGGAGTCGCCGACGAGTTCCGGCAGCCGGCCGACAGCCAGCCGGACGTCGTCAAAGGTGGACGGCCAACCACCGCCGGCACCGGTTCGGGCGTACTCGGGTGTCGCGACGACGTACCCGGCCGCCACCAGTCCGTCGGCCATCGGCCGCACGTGCGTCCGGTCGTACTCGCTGCGCCAGAACCCACCGTGCAGGAGAACGACCAGGGCCGCCGGCTCCGGCCGGGGCGGCCGTCGCAGATCGGCGATCTGGTCGGGCCCCGGTCCGTACCGGATCTCGGCATCGGGTGGTGACCCGGTGCGGTTCAGCACGTCGCGGGGCTCGGACATACCCGGGATCATCCCGGACCGTCGGCCAGTACCCTCGCGGTCATGGCGAAGTGGGAGTACGCGACGGTGCCGCTGCTGGTGCACGCAACCAAGCAGATCCTCGACAACTGGGGTGACGACGGCTGGGAGCTCGTCCAGGTGGTTCCGGGCCCCAACCCCGAGAACGTCGTCGCCTATCTGAAGCGGGAGAAGAACGCGTGACCCCCGAGGAGCGCCTGGCGGCGCTCGGGCTAGCCGTCCCGGACGTGGTTGCGCCCGCGGCTGCGTACGTGCCTGCGGTCCGCACGGGTTCGTACGTCTATACCGCGGGCCAGCTGCCGATGCGCGACGGCGAGCTCATGCGGACCGGCAAGGTCGGGGCGGAGGTCGGCGTCGACGAGGCGAACGAGTGCGCGCGCCAGTGCGCGCTGAACGCACTCGCCGCCGTTCGCTCGCAGGTGGGTGACCTCTCCGCGGTCACCAGGGTCGTGAAGGTGGTGGGCTTCGTGGCCTCGGCCCCGGGCTTCACCGCCCAGCCGCAGGTCGTCAACGGCGCGAGCGAGCTGCTCGGGCAGGTTTTCGGCGACTCGGGTCAGCACGCCCGCAGTGCGGTGGGGGTGGCGGTACTCCCGCTGGATGCCCCGGTCGAGGTCGAGATGATCGTCGAGGTCGGCTGAGCCGGGGGTGCCCGCGTCGCGAACCCTGCCGGCCGCGCTCGTCGAGCAGGCGCGGCAGTTCGTCCTGGGCGGCCTCGCTCCGGTCCGGGCGCGCCCGGCGTCGTCGGTCCTGCTCCTGCGCGACGCCGGCACCGGCCTGCAGGTCTTCCTGCTACGGCGGCGCACCAGCATGGCTTTCGCGGGCGGCATGCACGCGTTCCCCGGTGGTGCCGTCGATCCGCGCGACGGCGACGGCGAGGGGCTCGGCTGGCTGGGTCGACCGCCGTCGTGGTGGGCGGGCCGGCTCGCGACCTCGGAGGCGGCGGCGCGCGGGTTCGTCTGCGCGGCCGTGCGGGAGACGTTCGAGGAGTCCGGGGTCCTGCTCGTGACCGGAGACGACGATGCGCCCGTGGTCCCGGCCGGGCCGGACTGGGAGGCCGACCGGCGGGCGCTGGTCGAGCGTCGGCTCGCCCTGTCCGACCTGCTGGACCGACGCGGCCTGGCGATCCGCTCCGACCTGCTGGCGCCGTGGGCCCATTGGGTGACCCCCCGGTTCGAGCCTCGTCGGTACGACACCTGGTTCTTCCTCGCCGCGCTGCCGGCCGGTCAGCGGGCTCGGGACCTGTCCGGTGAGGCCGACGAGGTCGCCTGGATGCGGCCGGCCGACGCCGTCGCAGCGGCGGAGACCGGCACGGTCTCCATGCTGCCGCCGACGTGGTCGGTGCTGGAGGATCTTGCCGGGTACGGCACGGTGACCGAAGCCCTCGGTGCGGCCGAGGCCCGCGCGCTCGCCACCGTCACGCCCGGGTGGGTGGACCACGGCAGCGAGCTCCGCCTGTTGCTACCCGATGACCCGGGCTTTCCTGGCGACGACCCGGGCGAGCCCTCGTGACCGCCGCGCTGCCGCCGTGGTGCCGGCTGGTCCGGGCCGACAACCCGGGACCCATGACGCTGCAGGGCACCAACACCTACGTCTTGTCGACACGGGTCGGCAACGTGGTCGTCGATCCGGGCCCCTTGTTGGACGAACATCTGGAGGCGGTGGCAGCGCTGGGCCAGGTGGCACTGACGCTGCTCACCCACGGGCACCCCGACCATGCCGAGTCGTCGGGCCGGTTCCACACGATGACCGGTGCGCCGGTACGAGCGCGTGATCCCGCGCTGTGCAAGGACGCTGACCCGTTGGACGTGGATGGTGCGGCGATCGAGGCACCCGGCCTCGACCTGAGGGTCTTGCACACGCCGGGACACTCCGCCGACTCCGTCTCGTTCACGGTGAGCTCCACCGGTGTCGCCGGCGTCCTCACCGGCGACACCATCCTCGGGAGTGGCTCGACGGTCCTCGCGTTCCCGGACGGACGGCTGGGCCCCTACCTCGACTCGCTCGCGCGCCTGCGCGCGCTCGGCCACATCGTGCTGTTGCCCGGCCACGGGCCGGTACGTCCGGACGTCGCCGCCGTCGCCGGCGAGTCCCTCGCCCATCGGGCCGAGCGGCTCGGTCGGGTCCGCGAGGCGCTGGCCGCCGGCGCGGCAACCGCACGCGACGTCGTCGAGGTGGTGTACGCCGACGTGGACCGCTCTCTGTGGCCGGCGGCCGAACTCTCCGTCCGGGCTCAGCTCGCCTACCTCGCGGAGGAGAACGGCAGTTGATCACGTTCACCATGGCTCCGGACCCTTCACCAGGGTCCGGAGCCTGGTGAACGGTCCAGCAGGGTGGTGAACGTGATCAACGGCAGGTGGGTACGCGGGCTCAGCGGGCGCGACGGCGCAGGCGCTCGATGTCCAGCAGGACGACCGAGCGCTGTTCGAGGCGGAGCCAGCCGCGGCCGGCGAAATCGGCAAGGGCCTTGTTGACCGTCTCGCGAGAGGCGCCCACCAGTTGCGCCAGCTCCTCCTGGGTGAGGTCGTGGACCACCCGTACGCCTTCCTCGGACTGCACACCGAAACGGCTGGACAGGTCGAGCAGCTGCTTGGCCACCCGGCCGGGTACGTCGGAGAACACCAGGTCGGCCAGCGTGTCGTTGGACCGTCGCAGGCGCTGCGCGAACTGGAGCAGGAGACCGCGGGCGACCTCGGGGCGGCCGGTCAGCCAGGGCAGGAGGTCGGCGTGGCCGAGGCCGAGCAGCGTGGTGTCGGTGACGGCGGTGACGGTGGCGGACCGTGGTCCGGGATCGAACAGTGAGAGCTCGCCGAACATCTGGCCCGGCCCGAGCAGCGCCAGCAGGTTCTCCCGACCGTCGGGCGCCGTGCGGCCGAGCTTGATCTTGCCGCGGATCACGACGTAGACGTGGTCGCCCTCGTCACCCTCGCGGAAGAGCACGTCTCCGCGGCTGAGGACCACCTCGCTCATCGAGGCCCGAAGCGCGGACGCCGCCTCGTCGTCGAGCTCCCGGAACAGCGGTGCGCTCCGCAACACGTCGTCCACGCCAGCCTCCTCGACATCCGGCCGCCACCGGGCCCTTCGCACGATCCTGGCGCGCCGAAGTGTCGTACGTCACACTGTGCTGCCCATCATGGCGGATGCGGCGCGCGTGCGGGTGCGGATCCGAACCGTCGCGGGCGCGGCTCGTCGCGGCCACCTCCTAGGCTGGGGCGGTGCGCACCGCCGTTCCGGAGACCCGCCTCGCCCTGGTCCGACGTGCCCGCCGGATCAACCGCGAGTTGGCGCAGACCTATCCCGACGCGCACTGCGAGCTCGACTTCACCTCGCCGTTCGAACTCCTGGTCGCCACCGTGCTGTCGGCACAGACCACCGACGTCCGGGTCAACATGGTGACGCCCACCCTGTTCGCGAAGTACCCGACTGCAGCGGATCTCGCCGCGGCCGAGCGCGAGGACGTGGAACTGATCATCCAGTCGACGGGCTTCTTCCGGGCGAAGACACAGGCGATCACCGGGCTCTCGCAGGCGATCGTCGGGCGGTTCGACGGCGAGGTCCCCGGCCGGCTGAAGGATCTCGTCACGCTGCCCGGGGTCGGTCGCAAGACGGCGAACGTCGTCCTCGGCAATGCCTTCGACGTGCCCGGGCTGACGGTCGACACGCACTTCGCCCGGCTCGCACGCCGGTTCGGCTGGACCACCGACACCGATGCGGTGAAGATCGAGTCCGATGTGGCGGCACTGATCCCGAAGCGAGAGTGGACGATCCTCTCGCACCGGTTGATCTGGCACGGCCGCCGGTGCTGCCACTCCCGGCGGCCGGCGTGCGGTGCCTGCCCCCTGTCACAGCTGTGTCCGTCGTACGGAGAGGGACCTACCGACCCGGCGGTCGCCGCCACGCTGCTCCGAGGACCTGAATGAGCCGGACCGCGTCACCGCCGCCGTGGCTGCGCGCCATCGTCGATGCGGTCGACGGGGTCGGCGTGGAACAGCTCTCCCGGCACCTGCCGCCACCGCCCGGGGCGGGACGCGCGTCGGCGGTGCTCGCGCTGTTCGGCGAGGCCGCCGAGGGCTTCGACGTACTTCTCATCGAGCGTGCCCACGGCCTGCGCAGCCACGCCGGCACGCCGGCCTTTCCGGGCGGTGTCATCGATCCCGACGACGACGGACCGGTGGCGGCCGCCCTGCGAGAAGCGCAGGAGGAGACCGGGCTCGACCCGTCGGGTGTCGACGTGCTGGCGGTGCTGCCCCAGCTGTGGCTGCCGGCCGGTGGATACGCCGTGACGCCGATCCTGGCGTGGTGGCGCCGGCCGTCGCCGGTACGCGTCGTCGACGAGGCCGAGGTCGCCTCGGTGCACCGGGTGCCGCTGGCCGCCCTGGTCGATCCGGTCAACCGGCTGCGCGTGCGCCACCCCAGCGGCTACACCGGTGCGGCTTTCCGGGTCGGTGGCCTCCTGGTCTGGGGCTTCACGGCTGGCGTCCTGAGCTGGCTGCTCGATGTCGCCGGACTGGCCCGGCCGTGGGACCGTGGCCGGGTAGAGCCGATGCCGCTGGCCGAACGGGCGGAGCGCCGGTGATCCTCGGGCTGAACGCCGTCGACTGGCTGGTCATCCTGCTGGTGGTCGTCGTGGCGTACACCGGATGGAGTCACGGCTTGCTCGTGGGCCTGCTCTCGTTCGTCGGCTTCGTCGGCGGCGCGGCGGGAGGGCTGCTGCTCGTGCCGGTCGTCCTCGGCGGCCTGCAGCCCGGTGTCGGCGTCTCGGTCCTTGCGGTAATGCTCGTACTGACGGTGGCCGTCATCGGCCAGGGGCTGCTGGCCTGGGGCGCAGGCGCGATCCGGGCGCGGGTCCACTCAGAGCCTGCGCACCGGTTCGATGCGGCCGGAGGTGCCGTGCTCGCCGTCGTCGGTCTCCTGCTGGCCGCTTGGGCCGTCGGGCTCGCGATCTCGTCGGCGGCGATCCCGCAGGCGTCGGCGGCCGTGCGTGAGTCGAAGATCCTGCGAGCGGTCGACCGCGCCGTCCCCGTCTCACCGGACGTGCTGCGCGAGGCGTTCGAGTCCGTCGTCGCCGCCGGCCGGTTCCCCGAGGTCGTCGGTCCGTGGGTTCCCGAGCCGATCGTCACAGTCGACGCGCCGAGCGCGGCGCTCAGTCGCGACCCGGAGATCCGGGAGGCGTCGGCAAGCGTCGTCAAGATCCTCGGTCGGGCCCCGTCGTGCGACCGGGTGGTCGAGGGCACCGGCTTCGTGGTGGCACCCGAGCGGGTGATGACCAACGCGCACGTCGTCGCCGGTGTGTCGGCTCCCGTGGTGACGATTCCCGACGGCGACGTCCTGGACGCATGGGTCGTGCTGTTCGACCCGCGCGCCGACATCGCCGTCCTCGCGGTGCCGGGTCTCGACCGGCCCGCACTCAGCTTCCGGGACGAGCTCGCCCACGGAGCGGACGCCGCCGTCGTGGGCTATCCGGACAACGGTCCGCTCAGCACCGAACCGGTCCGCATCCGGGGCGAACATGCGCTGCTCGGTCGGGACATCTACGGCGAGGGCACGGTGAACCGCGACGTGATCTCCATCCGCGGAACGGTCCGGCCGGGCAACTCCGGAGGACCGCTCGTCGCCGATGACGGCCGGGTGTACGGCGTCGTGTTCGCTGCGTCGCTCACCGATCCCGAGACGGGCTACGCCCTGGACGTCGGCGAGCTCGGTCCGGCTCTCGAGGATGCGCCCGCGGCGGTCGAGGCGGTGCCCACCTCGAACTGCACCTGACCGCCCAGTACCGCCTGGTCAACGGGCCGCGACCAACCCGCCCAGCCAGTCCAGCAGCTCGGACGTGACCCGATCGGGCGCCTCCTCGTGCGGGAAGTGCCCGACCCCTTCGAGCTGGACCCACCGGTGCGGTCCGCTGACGTGGCGGCCGGACCGGACCGCCACCCTCGGGACCAGGGTCCGGTCGGCGCCGCCGTGGACCTGGAGCACAGGAACGGTGATCGGCTCCTGCATCCGCAGGGCGAAGCGGCGCCCGTCGGCGCGGGCCAGGGAGCGCACTGCCCACCGGTGGTACTCCAGCGCGCAGTGCGGAGCAGGCCACAGCCGCATCGCCGCCCGGTAGCGCGCCGCGGCCTCGGCGTCGGGGAAGGCCGAGCCGTTGCCCACCCAGCGCCGCAGCAGCGTCTCGACGTAGGCCGCGTCGTCGGCGACGAGACGGCGCTCGGGCACGGCCGGTGCCTGGACACCGAGCAGGTGACCCGCCTGGCGGCGTCCCCGCAGCAGGTGGCGGCGCAACTCCAACGGATGCGGCATGGACAGCGTGGCGAGCGCGGCCACGTGAGCTGGACGCATGACCGCGGCGGCCCATGCGACAAAGGCACCCCACCCGTGCCCGACGAGAACGGCTTGCCGCTCGCCCAGCGACCGCACGACTCCGGTGACGTCGGCGGTCAATGTCGCCGGGTCGTAGCCCTGCGGCGTCTTGTCGCTGCCCCCGTACCCCCGCAGGTCCATCGCCGCCGTCCGCCAACCGGCCGCCGCCAGCGACGGCAGCTGGGCGCGCCAGGCCCACCAGAACTCGGGAAAGCCGTGGAGGAGGAGGACCAGGGGGCCGTCGCCCATCGTCGCGACGTGGAAACGCGCCCCGTTTGCAGCGATGCGTCGGTGCTCCCACGGCCCGGGGACGTCGACGGTGTCAGCCAGGGAACCGTTGCCGTTCACGCGTCGTTGCCGGGCCGAAGCGCCTCCCGGGCCCGCGCCGCCACCCGCTGGACGCGTACCGGCGGCTGGATCCGTGCGAACCGGTTGCGCGCCAGCAGGCCGAGGAGCACGGCCAGCAGGATGTAGAAGCCGGCCACGATCAGGAAGGCCCAGCCGGGGTGCAGGCCCAACGCGACCAGCCCGTACGCGAGCGCGACCGAGATCAGGACGACAGCAAGCAGGACGAGGAAGGCCGCGGCTGCGATCAGGCCGGCGCCGACGCCGGCCCGGGCGGCGCTCTCGCGCAGCTCCGCCTTGGCCAGCTCTATCTGGCCGCGGACCAATGCGGTGAGGTCTTGCTGGATTCCGGCCACCAGCGCACCGATGGAGGCATCGGAGTCGGAATCGGTGGTCGTCGGCCTGGTCGCCATGCGCGGATCTCCTCGGGTTCGGCCCTTCCCGTGGTGGGACTCTAGCCTCCGGTCCCCCTCGATGCCGCGGACTACGTCAGCCGAACGCGTAGTACCGGAGGAACAGATACGGCCAGGCGAGGAGAACCGTCACCGCAGTGACCACCAGACCGTACCGGGTGAAGTGCCAGAACGAGATCGGATACCCGTTGCGGGCCGCGATACCGAGGACGACCACGTTGGCGCTGGCGCCGATCGCAGTGGCGTTGCCGCCGAGATCGGCGCCGAGCGCGAGAGCCCACCACAGGGCCTCCGCCCCGGGCGCACCTCCGCCGGCCTCGACCAGGTCGCTGACGAGGGGAGCCATGCTCGCGACGTAGGGGATGTTGTCGACGATGCCGGACAGGGCGGCGGAGCCGAAGAGCAGTCCCGTCGCGGCCCGGAAGTAGTTGTCGCCCACCGCGTCGACGGCGGCCTCGCCGAGCGCGCCGATCACGCCGACGTTGACCAGGGCGCCGACCATGATGAACAGACCCATGAAGAAGACGAGCGTCGGCCACTCGACCTCTTCGAGGTACTCGGCGCTCGACGTCCGCGACACGACCACCAGCAACCCCGCGCCGAGCAGGGCGATGATGCTGGGTTCGAGGTGGAGCGCCGAGTGGAGGACGAAGCCGACCATGACCAGTCCGAGGACGACCATGCTCCGGCGGAGCAGGACGGGGTCACGGATGGCGCGGCGCTCGTCCATGGTCATGACGGCCCGGACGCGCTCCGGGTGGTAGGTGAACGACCGGCGGAACAGCCATCGCGCCAGCACGAGGAAGACGACGAACGCGACCACGACGAACGGCGCCAGGTTGATGAGGAAGTCGTTGAACGAGAGGTCGGCCCGGCTGGCGATGATGATGTTCGGCGGGTCGCCGATCAGTGTCGCCGTGCCGCCGATGTTGCTGGCCAGCACCTCGGCGATGAGGAACCCTTCGGGGCGGACACCGATCCGGTCGCAGACCAGCAGCGTCACGGGTGCGACGAGCAGGACAGTGGTGACGTTGTCCAGCAGCGCCGACGCGACGGCGGTGATCGTGCACAGCATGGCCAGGATGGCGTAGGGCCGACCCCGGGCCTTCTTCGCCGCCCAGATCGCGAGGTAGTCGAAGACGCCGGTCTGTTTGACGACGCTGACGATGATCATCATGCCGAGGAGCAGGAAGATCACCTGCCAGTCAACGCCAGTCTCCTCGCTGAAGAATGCGGCCTCGGCATCGGTGGCGCCGATGACCACCATGAACGCCGCTCCGCCCAGGGCGGCCGCGACCCTATGTACCCACTCGGTCGCGATGAAGACGTACGCACCGACGAAGATCGCTACAGCAAGAACCACGACGGCGGTGCCCGCAGTCTGCTCGTCTCCGTTGGCGGTCTCGCCGGCCGCGAGAACTGTGGCGCCAAGCGCCCTCATTGCGGCAGCGCCGCGCCGAGCAGCCGGTGGACGGTGATCACACCGATGATCTCGCCCGCGTCGACGACGGCCACCACGGGTGAGTGCTGCTCGGCCATGACGGCGGCGACCTCCATGAGATTGGCGTCGGGCCCGACGATCGGCCGGTCGGCCGGCTTCTTGGGCAGGAACTGACGTGACGGCATGAGCTCCTCGACCGTCCGGCCGCGCAGCTCCTGGCAGAAGGCGTCGGCGTCGCTCTCGCTGTAGACGGCGGCGAGCGTACGGTCCTCCTCGATGTACTCGGGGAGGGCGAACCTCAGCACCTGGGACCCGGGCAGGATGACCAGCGGCAGGCCGTCGTGGTCGACGACGACCAGGCCGGGCAGGGTCCGTTCGACGAGCAGCCGGCTCGCATCCATCGCGGGAGTGTCCAGGTGGACCACCGGGAACTGCTCGGCAAGGTCGCGCGCGCGCACACCAGCACCCTAGAGGCTGTGCGATCTCCAGCCGCGCGGCGACCTCATAGGCTGTCTGCGCGGAACGCAGCGCCGGAGGGTGGGGGATGGACGGGTACGTCGCCGCGATCGACCAGGGGACGACGAGCACCCGCTGCCTGCTGGTCGGGCACGACGGCCGGCCCGTCGCCTCCCACCAGCTCGAGCACGCTCAACACCTGCCACGTCCGGGGTGGGTCGAGCACGACCCGGACGAGATCTGGGCGAACACGCGCCAGGTCGTGGCCGCGGCGCTGGCCCGCGCGGACGCTCGCTCTGGGGACGTGGTCGCCGTCGGCATCACCAACCAGCGGGAGACGACCGTCGTCTGGGAACGATCCACCGGAAAGCCGGTCCATCCGGCGATCGTCTGGCAGGACACCCGAACCCAGCAGATCTGCGACCGGCTGGCCGCGGGCGGTGGCGTCGACCGGTTCCGGGGAACGACCGGCCTTCCAGTCGCCACGTACTTCTCCGGCCCCAAGGCGGCGTGGATCCTCGACGAGGTGGACGGCGCCAGGGCGGCCGCGGTTCGCGGTGACCTGCTGTTCGGCACGATGGACACCTACCTGCTGTGGCAGGTCACCGGCGGCCCGGACGGTGGGGTCCACGTCACCGACGTCACGAACGCGTCGCGGACGATGCTCATGGATCTCCGCACGCTGGACTGGGACGCGGCGATCTGCGCCGAGATGGGCGTACCTATGGCGATGCTGCCCCCTATCCGCTCCTCCGCAGAGGTCTACGGAAACGCCCGCGAGTCGGGCGTCCTCGGCGGCGTGCCGGTGTCGGGGATTCTGGGTGACCAGCAGGCGGCGACCTTCGGCCAGGCCTGTTTCGAGCCGGGTGAGGCAAAGAACACTTACGGGACAGGCAACTTCCTGCTGCTCAACACCGGCGCAGCGCCGGTGCCGAGCGAGCACGGCCTGCTCACGACGGTCGCCTACCGGGTCGGTGCGGCCGATCCGGTCTACGCCCTGGAGGGGTCGATCGCGGTGACGGGCTCGCTGGTGCAGTGGTTGCGCGACAATCTGGGCCTGATCCGCGACGCGTCCGAGATCGAGGCCTTGGCCCGGACCGTAGACGACAACGGCGGTGCCTACGTGGTCCCCGCCTTCTCCGGCCTCTTCGCGCCCTACTGGCGGCCCGATGCCAGGGGCGTGATCGTCGGACTGACCCGTTTCGTCAACCGTGGACACCTCGCCAGGGCGGCTCTGGAGGCGACCGCATTCCAGACCAGGGAGGTCGTGGACGCGATGCGGGCCGACTCCGGTGTCGACCTGCGTGAGCTGCGCGTCGACGGCGGCATGGTCGTCGACGACCTGCTCATGCAGATCCAGGCCGACCTGCTGGGGGTGCCGGTCGTGCGTCCCGTGGTGACCGAGACGACGGCCCTCGGTGCGGCTTACGCCGCCGGCATCGCGGTGGGCTTCTGGACCGGGTTGGACGACGTGCGCCGACGGTGGGCGGAGGATCGGCGCTTCGAACCGGCCCGCGACGACGTGTGGCGCGACCGGGAGCTGCGGCGCTGGCACCGAGCCGTCGAGCGCAGCCTGAACTGGGTGGAGGACGACGGGTGAGAGCACCGGCCCGGCTCGACCCGTCCGGTCGGGCGGATGCGTGGCGCCGGTTCGAGGAGCACGCCTTCGACGTGCTCGTGGTAGGTGGCGGAATCACCGGGGCCGGGGTCGCGCTCGACGCGGCAACTCGGGGCCTGTCGACGGCGCTGGTCGAGGCCCGTGACATCGCCAGCGGGACGTCGTCGCGGTCGAGCAAGCTGATCCACGGCGGCCTTCGTTACCTCGAGCAGCTCGACTTCACGCTGGTCGGCGAGGCGTTGCGGGAACGCGAACTCATGCTCAGCCGGTTGGCGCCGCACCTGGTGCACCCGGTGCCGTTCCTCTACCCGCTGACCCACCACGGCTGGGAACGGCCGTACGTGGGAGCCGGCCTCACGCTCTACGACACCCTCGGTGGCGCGCGGTCGCTTCCCCGGCACCGGCACCTGTCCCGCCGCGCCGCGCTCGGGCTGTGCCCCGCCCTGCGTCGGGACGCGCTCGTGGGAGCCGTTCGGTACTACGACGCGCAGACCGACGACGCCCGGCACACGATCGCAGTGGCTCGGACGGCGACGCATTACGGTGCGGTCGTCCGCACCTCGACCCAGGCGGTCCGGATGGTGCGCGACGCCGGGCGGGTCGTGGGCGCGGAGGTCGTCGACACCGAGACCGGCTCGACGACGGTGATCCGCTCCGGTGTGGTCGTCGCCTGTGCGGGTGTCTGGACCGACGAGGTGGAGGCGTTGGCGGGGGTCCGCGGGCGGTTCGACGTGCGCGCCTCGAAGGGCGTCCACCTGGTGGTGCCACGCGACCGGATCGCCTCCGAGGTCGGGCTCATACTGCGCACCGACACCTCGGTGCTGTTGGTGATCCCGTGGGGCAACCACTGGATCATCGGCACCACCGACACCGACTGGATGCTCGATCTGGTGCACCCAGCCGCCAGCCGGGCCGACGTCGACTACCTGCTCGGCCAGGTGAACCGGGTCCTGATCCGCCCGCTGACCCGGGCGGACGTCTCCGGCGTCTATGCCGGCCTGCGTCCGCTGCTCGCCGGCGAGTCGGAGGAGACGTCGCGACTGTCCCGCTCGCACGCGGCGGCGAGGCCGATGCCCGGCCTGGTCATGGTCGCTGGCGGCAAGTACACGACGTACCGCGTCATGGCGGCCGATGCTGTGGATCTCGCAGCCACCGACCTCGACCGCGCGGTCCCGGCGTCGGTGACCGCCGAGGTGCCGCTACTCGGGGCTGAGGGCTACCGGGCGCTGATGAACCAGGCCGACAGCCTGGCGGCGCGGTTCGCGCTGCCGACCTGGCGGATCCGCAGGCTGCTGCAACGGTACGGTTCGCTGATCTTCGAGGTGCTCGACGCCGCGGCCGAGAACCCCTCGCTGCTGGACCCACTGCCGGAGGCCGACGAGTACCTTCTCGCCGAGATCCGCTACGGGGCCACCCACGAGGGCGCTCTCCACCTGGACGACCTGCTGGCCCGGCGGACCAGGGTGTCGATCGAAGTCGCCCATCGAGGGGTCCGGTCTGCGCCCGACGCGGCGGCGTGCGTCGCCGACGTGCTCGGCTGGTCGCCGACGCGTAAGGCAACAGAGGTAGACGTCTACCGCGCACAGGTGGCGGCGGAGCTGCGGTCGCAGGAGTCACCGGACGACATCGCGGCCGATGCTGCCCGAATGCTCGCACCCGACTCACGTGCCGTGCCCCGGCGGTAGCCCGAGGTTCAGTCGGTGGAGCCCTTGGCCAGCCCCTCGCCGATGAGGTTCATGACGGTCGGATCGGCCAGGGTCGTGACGTCACCGAGATCACGCTTCTCCGCGACGTCGCGCAGCAGCCGGCGCATGATCTTGCCCGACCGGGTCTTCGGCAGTTCGGGGACGACCATGATCTGGCGCGGCTTGGCGATCGGCCCGATCTCCTTCGCGACGTGGTCGCGCAGTTCACCGACGACGCCCTCGCCGCCGTCGCCCGCCTCGGCGCGCAGGATCACGAACGCGACGATGCCCTGACCGGTCACGGGGTCGGTCGCCCCCACCACCGCGGCCTCGGCGACCTTCGCGTGCGACACCAGAGCCGACTCGACCTCGGTGGTCGAGATCCGGTGACCCGACACGTTCATGACGTCGTCGACGCGACCCAGCAGCCAGATGTCGCCGTCCTCGTCCTTCTTGGCGCCGTCGCCGGCGAAGTAGTAGCCCCGGTCGGCGAATCGGGCCCAGTAGGTGTCCCGATACCGGTCGTCGTCGCCCCAGATCGTTCGCAGCATCGCGGGCCACGGCTCGGTCAGCACCAGATAGCCGCCGCCCCCGTTCGGCACCGGCGTCCCCGTGTCGTCGACGACCTCGGCGCCGATGCCCGGAAGGGCCTGCATCGCAGAGCCAGGCTTGGCGGCGGCGACACCCGGCAGCGGGCTGATCATGATGGCGCCCGTCTCGGTCTGCCACCAGGTGTCGACGACCGGCGTGCGGTCGCCGCCGATGTGTCGTCGGTACCAGATCCACGCCTCGGGGTTGATCGGCTCACCCACCGTGCCGAGCAGCCGGAGCGACGACAGGTCGTGCTGGGTGGGAATGTCGTCGCCCCACTTCATGAACGTCCTGATCGCGGTCGGGGCGCAGTACAGAATGGTGACGCCATACCGTGCGGCGATCTCCCACCAGCGGCCCTTGTGCGGGGTGTCCGGTGTGCCCTCGTACATCACCGTCGTCGCGCGGTTGGTCAGCGGGCCGTAGACGATGTAGCTGTGCCCGGTGACCCACCCGATGTCGGCGGCGCACCAGAAGACGTCGGTCTCGGGCTTGAGGTCGAAGACGTAGCGATGCGTGTAGGCCACCTGGGTGAGGTAGCCGCCGGTCGTGTGCAGGATCCCCTTCGGCTTCGCGGTGGTGCCGCTCGTGTAGAGGATGTAGAGCGGATGCTCGGCGTCGTGTGCCTCGGGCGTGTGGTGCTCGCTCTGCGACTCGACCAGGTCGTGCCACCACGCGTCGCGGCCCTCGGTCCAGTCGATGGGCTGGCCGGTCCGACGGACGACGAGCACGCTGCGAACATCGGGACACTCGCGCAACGCCGTGTCGACGGCCGGCTTGAGCGCGCTGGCCGAACCGCGCCGGTAGCCGCCGTCGGCGGTGACCACGACCCGGGCGTCGGCGTCCTGTATGCGGCCCTTCAGCGCGTCGGCCGAGAAGCCGCCGAATACGACGGAGTGCGGTGCACCCAGCCGCGCGCAGGCCAGCATCGCGATGGCGGTTTCCGGGATCATCGGCATGTAGATGGCGACCCGGTCGCCCTTGCGGACCCCGAGCTCGGTGAGGGCGTTCGCGGCCTGGCAGACCGTCCGGCGCAGGTCGGCGTAGGTGAGAGTGCGCGTGTCGCCCGGCTCACCCTCCCAGTGGATGGCGACCTGGTCGCCGTGGCCGGCCTCGACGTGGCGGTCGACACAGTTGTACGCGACGTTGAGCTTCGCGCCGGTGAACCACTTCGCGAACGGCGGGTTCGTCCAGTCGAGCACCCGGTCCCACTCGGTGTCCCAGGTGACCAGCTCGCGGGCCTGGCGGTCCCAGAAGGCCAGCCGGTCGGCGGCGGCCTCGTCGTACAGCGCGGTGTCGGCGTTGGCCTTCGCGGCGAACTCGTCGGCCGGTGGGAAGCGCCGCTCCTCGTGGAGCAGGTTGGACAGGGCTTCGCTGGTCACGTCGTCAGCTCCAGGTCTTCTCACGTCGGCGCGTGCGTCCGCTGCCGCCTACCTCACCATCGCGGCCCGGGGCGCATCAACCCGGCAACGTCATCTGCCGGAGCGGGCGCTGGCCATCTGCTCGACGAGCGCCGCGCAGAAGGCCGGCAGGTCGTCCGGTTTCCGGCTGGACACGAGGTTGGCATCGACGACGACCTCTTCGTCCACCCAGTTGGCGCCGGCGTTGCGCAGGTCGGTCTGCAACGAGGGCCACGAGGTGAGCGTGCGCCCGCGTACGGCATCGGCCTCTACGAGAGTCCAGGAGCCGTGACAGATGACCCCGACGGGCTTGCCGGCGTCGACGAAGGCCCGGACGAACTCCACGGCACCCTTGTCGGTGCGCAGGCGGTCGGGGTTCTTGGTACCGCCGGGCAGGACCAGGGCGTCGTACGCGTCGGAGTCGGTGTCGGCGACCGTGTGGTCGACGGCGAACGTGTCGCCCTTGTCATCGTGGTTGAAACCCTGGATCCGGCCGGCCCTCGGCGCGATGAGCCGTGGCGTCGCGCCGGCTTGCTGCACGGCTGCCCACGGTTCGGTCAGCTCCACCTGCTCCACACCGTCCGTGGCAAGGAACGCAATGGTCTTTCCGGACAGATCGGTCGACATGGCTCCTCCTTCGGTGGTCGCTTCGCTCCTCCAGTGGCCGCTACCCGTGCGCTCGGCCGGCAAACTGCCGCGGCACGGCGCAGCGATAGCACTGGGTGACGTAGGGAAGCAGCAGCCTGCCGTCGTCGGCACGCCGAGTGAAGAGGCGGTCGACCGCGCCGAGGACGGCGTCGCGCTCACCGTCCGGAAGCTCGGCCACGTACGAGCGTGACCTGACCAGGGCGAGCAGGCCCTCCCGGTCGAGGCGTTGGGTGTGCCCGAATCTCGCCGCCTCGACCGGGCCGACCCGGGTGCCGGCCCTGAGCCGGCCACCCACGACGTCCTCCGGAAACGCGTCCTTGCTCCCGATCACGCGCGAGAGTTCGGCCACCCAGGGCACGGTCTCGTCGCGCAGGTTCCAGACCAGACCGAGCCGTCCGCCGGGGCGGAGGACCCGGGCGATCTCGGGCAGCGCCCGTTCCTGGTCGAACCAGTGGAAGGCCTGGCCTACCACCACCACGTCGACGTCCGCGTCGGCAAGCGGTAGCGCCTCTGCGGCTCCCCTCCTCGCATCGACATCGGGCAGGTCGCGGCGCAACACGGAGAGCATGAGCGGCGACGGGTCGACCGCGACGACGTCGTGTCCCGCCGCCGCCAGGGCACGGGTCAGTTTGCCGGTCCCGGCGCCGAGGTCGAGGACGCGGCGGGGCGTCGTGCCGACCAGCCAGGTGACGGCCTTCGGCGGGTAGCCCGGCCTTGACCGCTCGTACACCTCCGCAACCTCGCCGAAGATGCCGGCGCGCCCGCGCGGAAGGCGCGCGTCGCGGTCGGTGGCCACAGGCTGCAGCCTATGCGGCATCGGTCGTGTAGGTCGTCGTGCAGGTTCTGCCGGGGTCACCTGCGGTGGTGTCCTTCACGGCTCGGCCTTCACGGCCCGGCCTCTACGACCGGCCGAGCACGACGATCTTCACGATCAGCTTCGAGGATCGGCCGTGTCGTAGGGTCGGGGCCCGTGCCGGAATGGGGACCGCGCGACCCGTTCGCCGATGTCGCCACCCTGAGCGGTGTCGGGGCGGCCGCGTCCCATGCACGCGATGCGCTCGACGCCTTGCTGCGACATCCCGCGGTGCGGCGCGACGCGCGGCGGCTGGCCGGCGAGTCGGTGCTGCGGGGGGCTCGAGCTTCCGCGGTGCTCGCCGGCGGAAACGCGGACGACCTGGCGGACCCGATCCTGCAGGGAGCGTTGCGGGCAACCGGCGAAGTGCCGACACTGGCGGCGACCTGGGAGCGGGCGCCGGGGCAGGTACTCGCCCGCATCCATGTTCTCGCGGCACGTGACCTGGTGCCGGTAAACGATCTGGGCCGCCCACGCCCCGGCGCCGACGCGCGACGCCTCGAGCAGTTGCTGCAACTGGCGGTCGCCCGGACGGGTGCTCCCGGCGTGATCGTCGCGGCAATCGTCCACGGCGAACTGAGGGCGATCGACCCGTTCGGTTCGGCCGGGGGACTGGTGGCTCGGGCCACCGAGCGGCTGGTGCTGATGGCACGTGGCGTGGACACGCGGGCGGTCGGTGTGCCGGAGGCGGGCCATCGCGAGCTCGCTGCCGCGTACGAGCCGCTGGTCGCTGCTTACGTGGCCGGCGGACCGGACGGTGTCGCGGCCTGGGTGCGGCACTGCTGCGACGCGTACGCGAGGGGCGCCGAAGCTGGACTTGCACATGCGAGCGGCGCCCCGGGGTGAACCGAATAGGGGCGCCGCCGCTGGCACGTCAGGGTGGGTTACCAGGCGTGCAGCTCGTCTGTCGCCCCGGCTGACCCGGGACAACTGCCCGTACATGGGCTGATCGCCGCGTGGGTGCCCATCTGCCGTGCGCGGTCCTTGCGGGCCGTAGTTCGTTTGTAGAACACGCCTCCGGCGTGTCGGAAGGGTTTCGCCAAGATCTTTACGTTCGGGTGGCGGGATCACTCGCAGCGGGAGACCCCGAAACGGGCCAGGGCGGCGATCCCTTCCTCGGCCAGCACGATCCGGTCGTTCGTGGTACGGCCGTTGGCGTCGACCAGTTCCGCCGAGAACACGACCTGGCCGAGCAGCTCGGTGACCGTGCAGTCGACGACCCCCCAGGTGACGTCGAGCTGGGTCGGCGACCGGCCGCCGGGTTCGAACGACACCGGAATCGTGGCTGCGACGGTCTCGAAGCCGGCGGCAGATCCGCGCAGGCCGATGAGGTCGAAACGGAGGCTCGGATCGAAGGCCCGCAGGTACAGGCGCATGACCAGAACGTCCGGGGTGGACGGGAGGACCTGGACGCGCTCGACGCCGATGCCGACCTGGTACGCCGGGTTCGTGTCGCAGGCCAGGTCCTGAGCCTCGCGCAGGACGCTTCCCGCCGGCAGTGCCACCTCGGCGCCTTGCTCGCGGGCCTGCGTGCGCACGTTGAGCTCGAGGACCGTCGGCGTCGGACCCGCGCACTCGCGGGCCGCCACCGAGGTGAGCACATTGGTCCACGTGCCGGAACGCAGTGTCGTCGGTCGAGGGTCGTCGGACTCGTCGACGTTCCGCCAACCTTCGGGGCGCGCACTGAGCACGACGACGTCGAGCGGCCCGGCGTTGTACAGCGGAAAGCTGAGGTCGACGGCCGGGGCCTGGACGAACGTGATCTCGGGGTTGCCGGCGACGAGTCGAACCTCCTCCTCCGCGGCTGTGACGTCGGCGGCTTCGTGCCGCGCGTTGGACACGAGCACACCCGCCACCAGGCCCACGACGACGGCGATGGCAAGGGCACCCCAGCGCCACCACGACGGCGGGCCGTCCTCGTCGTCGGACGGCGGCGGACCGCCCAGATGCAGCGTCGGGAGCGAGCGGGCCGGCTCGGCCCGCTCGGATCGAGGACGGGGGCCGAGATCGAGGATCTCGGCCGGAGTGTCGGGCGGCTCGCTCACGACGTGCGACCTCGGCGACGGGTCGCGTACCAGACCAGGCCGGCCGCTGCGGCACCCGCCCCGATGGCGGCGGCGGCGATGGCCGGTTTGGGCGCGTCACGAATAGCCGTGCCGCGCTGTCGGAGCGCGACCGGCTTGGAGAAGACGAGCACCGGCCAGCCCCGCTCGGCCGCGGCCCGGCGAAGTGCACGGTCGGGGTTGACGGCGTACGGGTGGCCCACTGCCTCGAGCATCGGCAGGTCGGTGGCCGAGTCGGAGTACGCATAGGAGCGGCTGAGGTCGTAACCCTCGGCTTCGGCCAACTCGCGGACGGCAGCGGCCTTCGTGTCGCCGTAGGCGTAGAACTCGATGGTTCCGTCGAAGCGGCCGTCGGCACCAACGACCATCCGGGTCGCGATGACCCGGTCCGCGCCGAGCATCTCGCCGATCGGTTCGACCACTTCGGCGCCGCTGGACGACACGATCACGACGTCGCGGCCGGCCAGATGATGTTCCTCGATCAGCGTGACGGCCTCGTCGTAGACGATCGGGTCGACGATCGTGTGCAGCGTCTCGGCGACGATGTCCTTGACCGTCTTGACGTCCCAACCGGTGACCAGACCGGACAGGTACTCGCGCATCCGCTCCATCTGGTCGTGGTCGGCCCCACCGACGAGGTAGACGAACTGTGCGTACGCGCTGCGGAGCACCGCTCGACGGTTGATCAGTCCGCCCTGGTAGAAGCTGCGGGAGAACGCCAGGGTGCTGGACTTCGCGATGACCGTCTTGTCGAGGTCGAAGAAGGCGGCCGTGTGGGTGCCGGCCGGGCCGACCCGATGGGCGGGAGCGGCTCCGTCGGATGCCGGATCGACGTCGGTGTCCACGGGTTCGAGGATAGGCGGGCGGGCCGACGGAGAGTGGTCAGAAAGAATCTCGAATGAATCGGTTTGGGCGCAGTGAATCCGGGGAAGACGGGAAGTTGGCGGCACCCCCCGCCGCTTTGGACCTGACCCGCCCCCCTGGTTGGGTCCCACCACGGCTCCCGCCGCCCCCCGGCGGGGGCCGTGTGTCAGCCTTGCGCGAGATTCGCACCCGTCGGCGAAGCGTGCGTCCACAGTGACGGTGAACGGATCCGGATCGTCCACAGCGGGCCCTGCGCGGCGGCCTGACGATCCCTCCGACCGTCAGGGTTTGACCTCTGCCACCACGCGGAGGTGACACCGTTGAGCCCTTCTCCTGCGCCACCGGCGGCGGTCCGCCCGCTTCTCTTGACGGCCGACGACGGCCTGCTCGACGACCTGTTGCGGCTGGCCACTGCCGCTGGCGTCGAGGTCGACGTGGCCACGGATGCCGGCTCCGCGCGGGCGCGGTGGTGCGCAGCATCCATCGTCGTCGTCGGTGACGACCAGGCGGCGGCGATAGCCGCCGCCGGCCCGGGTCGCCGTCGTGGAGTGATCGTGGTCGGTCTGGATCTCGACGACGCCGACGTCTGGCGCAGAGCCGTGGCGGTCGGCGCCGACGACGTCGTCTTCCTCCCCGATGCCGAGCCGTGGCTGGTCGACCGGTTCGCCGACGCCGCCGAGAGCGGCGGGCGCGACGGTGCCCTCATCGGTGTGGTAGGTGGTCGCGGAGGCGCGGGTGCCTCGGTCCTTGCGGCTGCACTCGCCGTCACGGCGACCCGTCTCGGTCTCAGTTCGATGCTCATCGACCTCGACCCGCTCGGCGGTGGCGTCGACCTGGTGATCGGCGCTGAGGACTGCACCGGTCTGCGCTGGCCCGACTTCGCCGATACACGTGGCCGTCTCGGCGGTGCCGAGTTGTGCCATTCGCTGCCGAGCAGTTTCGGCCTCACCGTGTTGTCGTGGGACCGTGGCGACGTCCTCACGGTGCCCGCCGAGGCCGTGCGAGCGGTGCTCACTGCGGCCGAGCGTTCCTGCGACGTCGTCGTACTCGACCTGCCGCGGCGGGTCGACGCTGCCACCGAGCACGCGCTGGCTCGGTGCACCTGCACGATGCTCGTCGTACCCGCCGAGGTGCGGGCGGTGGCAGCGGCGGCCCGGGTCGCCACGGGGCTCGCTGCCGCATCACGCGACGTCCGGATCGTCGTACGCGGGCCCGCTCCGTCGGGTCTTGGCGGCGCCGAGGTGGCCGAGGCGCTCGGTCTCACGCTAGCGGTGGAAATGGACGCCGAGCGGCGTCTGGACGACCTGCTGGAACGAGGCGAGGCGCCCGGCCGCTCGGGGAAGGGGCCGCTGGCACGGGCCTGCGAAGTGCTGCTCGCTGATCTCGTCCCATCGGCGCCGGTCAGGGCCGCATGAACCGGCCGGCCGGCCTGGACGACAGGCTGCTCGAGCGCGTCCGCTCGTCGTTGGCCGTCGAGCCGGGCGTGCCGAGCCGGGCACGTGTCGCCGCGGCGCTGCGAACGGCCGGGTCGGTGCTCGGTGACGCCGCCGTGCTCGAGGTCACCGAGCTCCTGCGTGCCGAGATCTCCGGTGCGGGTCCGCTCGATGCCCTGCTCCGCGAACCAGGAGTCACGGATGTCCTGGTCAACGCGCCGGACGCTGTCTGGGTGGACCGGGGAGCCGGTCTCGAGCGCTCTACCGTCCGGTTCCGGGACGAAACGGCGGTGCGGGCACTGGCCCAACGGTTGGCCGCGTCGGCCGGACGACGGCTCGACGACGCGCAGCCTTTCGTCGACGCCCGGTTGGCCGGCGGCGTGCGGCTCCATGCCGTCCTGCCGCCCGTCTCGCCGTCGGGCACGCTCGTGTCCTTGCGAGTCCCGGCCGCTCGCACGTTCGGGCTGGATCACCTGGTGTCCGGCGGCAGCGTGACGGTGGACATGGTTCCCGTGCTTGTCGCGGTGGTCAGGTCCCGGCTGGCCTTCCTGGTCACGGGAGGTACAGGGAGCGGCAAGACCACCGTGCTCGGTGCCCTGCTCGGCCTGGCCGATCCCGGCGAGCGCCTGGTCATCGTGGAGGACTCCGGCGAGTTGCGACCGGCGCAACCGCACGTTGTCCGGCTCGAAGCACGACCGCCGAACGTCGACGGCGCCGGGCGGATCGGGCTCGACGACCTCGTGCGGCAGGCGTTGCGGATGCGCCCCGACCGTCTGGTGGTGGGCGAGGTCCGGGGCCCGGAGGTGGTCGACCTGCTCGGTGCCCTGAACACCGGCCATGACGGCGGCTGTGGCACCCTCCACGCCAATTCGGCCTGCGACGTGCCCGCGCGGCTCGAGATGCTCGGGATCGCAGCAGGGCTGGGTCGGGATGCCGTACACACCCAGGCGGGCGCGGGACTCGACGTCGTCGTGCATCTGACCAAGGACGCATCGGGCCGGCGTCGCGTGGCCGAACTGAGCCTCCTGTCGTACACACCCGGAGGCGGGCTGGTCACCATTCCAGCGTTGCGCACCGGAAGAGGCGGACAGCTCGTTCGCGGACCCGGCGCGGCGGGCCTGGAGGCCCTGCTGGACAGGGGCCGGCGGACGCCGTGAGCGGTTTGGCCGCCATGCTCTTCGCGGCGAGTGGCGCGGCGCTCGCAGTCGGTGGCCGGCCCGGCCTGCTCCTGTCCCGCCTCGGGCCGATGCGACGCGACACCGATCGTCGTGGACGCGCCTTCGGCACGCTCGGCCCGGTCGCCGGCCTGCGACGTCGGGCGACCTCCGCGCGCGACCAGCGGCGACGGCACGGCGAGGTTGCCGAGGCCTGCCTTCTGCTCGCGTCCATCCTTCGCAGCGGAGTGGGGGCCCGGCATGCCCTCGAGACTGCCGCCGCCGAATGGCCCGAGCTGCTCGCAGCTGCGGCCGGACGGGCGGCGATCGGCGGCGACGTCCCGGCCGCGCTGCGCGATGCCTCCACGAGGCCGGGGTGCGGCGCCCTCGCCGGAGTGGCCGCCGGATGGGAGGTCTCCGAACGCACCGGTGCCGCCCTCTCGCACGTGCTCGTCGCCGTCGCCGACTCCCTTCGCGGCGAGGCTGCCGTGGGCCGGGAGGCCGACGCACAGCTTGCGACGGTCCGAGCGACGTCACGGCTGCTGGCATTGCTGCCCGTCGGCACGCTGCTCCTGCTCTCCGGTGGCAGCAGGGCGGCCACCGACTTCCTGTTCGGATCACCGGCGGGCATCGGTTGCGTGGCCGCCGCCGCAAGCCTCGTCGGCTGCGGGGTGTGGTGGATCCGCCGCCTGGCCCGGTCCGCCGTCCGGTCGCCATGGGTGTGACCATGCGGCTCGGCGCCGCAGCTGGACCGGCATGACGACGGCAACGATGGCGATGGCGGCCGCCGCGGTGGCCGCCGCCGTTGCCGTCGGGCCGCGGCCCGGGTCTGCTCGGTTGCGCCGGATCCTGACCTCCCGATCGACGACGCAGGGCGGTGCGGGCGTCGTGGGCCGGCCCTCCTCCGGGGGTCTGGTCGCTACTCGAGCACTGAACGGCGACGCCAGGCAGCCCGCTGGACCCGGGCGTGGTGTGCTCGCATCCGTACCCGCACGGGTGACTGCTGTCGTGCTGGTCGGCATCGCCGCGATGTGGCTGGCGGGTGGCTTCGCCGCGCCGGCCGTCGGTGGTGGCGCCGCCGTCGCTGGCTGGTTCTGGTTGGGCCGCTTGGACGCGGCGACCGTGGTGCGCGCACGGGAGGACGCCGTGGCGGCTCTGCCCCTGACGGCGGAGCTGCTCTCGGCTGCCGTCGCGGCCGGAAGCGCGCCCCTCGTCGCAGTCGAGGCGGTGGGTGCCGCCGTGGGCGGCCCGCTGGGAGCAGGGCTGGTGGCGGCCGCCGCCGCGGCACGGGTAGGGATCGAACCCTCGGCGGCGTGGGCGAATCTCGCCGCCGATCCGGTACTGCGCCCGCTCGCGCGCGCCCTGGCCGGTGCGGACAGGCACGGGGTGTCCCCGGTTGCGACGCTCAGGCGCGTGGCAGAGGACGCGCGTGACGCGGCCCGGTGGGACGCCGAGGCGCGCGCAAGAGCTCTCGGGGCCCGGGCCGCCGCGCCGCTCGGGCTGTGCTTCCTACCGGCCTTCGTCCTGGTCGGGATCGTCCCGGTGGTGGCCGGCGCAGGGCCGCTGCTCCCGTGAGCCACCCGGCCGCTGCTCCCGTGAGCCACCGGGCCGCAACGGTAAGGCCGCCGACCGTCGTCCACAGCCGGCCGACCGGGCTGCGGTCCGTCCCCAGGTGATGCCGTCCATCTGTGCCCCGGATGCCGGGCCGACGAGCCTGACATGCAACCTCGCACGTCGCGGGGTACGTACCGGCCGTTGCCGGGTCCGGGAGGTCCCATGTCCAAGATCGTCGCCACCCTGCGTCGCGGTGAGCGCGGCATGACCACCGCGGAGTACGCCGTGGGCACCGTGGCCGCATGCGGCTTTGGTGGCGTTCTCTACAAGCTGCTCACGAGCGAGACCGTCACCGGTCGGCTGA
>DASUYL010000035.1:0-2767 GCA_036377395.1 Jiangellaceae bacterium | reverse complement strand
GTGTGGGGCCCCTATCGAGTGAGGAAGCCGTCGGCGCGGCTGACCTGCCACATGTGGCCGTCGGGGTCGGCGAAGGCGCCGGCGTATCCCCATTTCTGGTGTCCGGCTTCGGTGACGATCTCGGCGCCGGCGTCCTGCGCGCGACGTAGCAGCTCGTCGACTGCGGCATCGGTGGCCTGCGCGATCACGACCAGACACTCATGCGCATCCCGCGGCGATCGTTTGCGATCACCGATCACCCACCCGAAGCCGCGCGACGGAATCAGCATCACACGCAATCCGACGCTGATCTCGAACTGCAGGGGCTCGGGTAGCCCATCGTCACCCAACTCGCCCACGGTCAAGAACCCGAGGGCGGTGTAGAAGGCGTGCGATACCAGGCGATCCTTGATGGGTAGGCAGACCGTTGCTCGGTCAAGTTTCACGATCTCTCCTCCGGACAGTGGTTCGCGTCGAACGACGACCTCGGTTCAGCTCGGTGCGATGTGCTGGTGGTCCAGCAGGATGCGGCCGTTGTCATCGAGTGCGATCACGTCGTAGCCGCTCCCCGCGACGGTCCCGTCAGCGACGGTGACCATCTCCCATCCCAACCCCACGAGAGCGGGTGCCAGGAGCACGGCGTCACCCGCCGGCTTGAATGTGTGTACGCCGGGCTCGACGAACAGGGCGTACGCCTGGGTCACCCGACGATCGATCTCGTCGTGGCCGCGCACCTCGAGACGAGGCACCGGGAATGCCAACGCGGTGGCCGCATCCCGCACCTCCTGGGGCGGATCCACCAGTACCTGCGCACCACCGGGCGCCCACAGGTCGGCGACCTGCCTGGACCGCGCCTGCGGGTCGGCTTCGGTCCAGAGCGCGAACCATCGCCTGGTGAAGTCCACCAGAGCCTGGTGATCGACTTGCTTCGTCATGGCGACAACGATGAGCCACGAGGGCACCCTTGGCGATTCCCTCGAAGGAATGGCCGGGGGCACACCGGGTGGGATTCACTGCGCGTATGACGATGGCGATGGAACACGGCGGCTTCGCGGGACAGCTGCGCCGCTGGCGTGCGCTACGCCGGATGAGCCAGCTCGATGTGGCGATCCGGGCGGACACCACACAGCGGCACCTGAGCTTTCTCGAGCAAGGGCGGTCCAAGCCCGGGCGCACCATGGTGTTGCGGCTGGCCGAGTCACTCGACCTCACCCTGCGCGAACGCAACGAGCTCTTGCTGGTGGCCGGCTACGCACCTGCCTTTCCCGAGTCCGACCTGCAGGCGTCATCGTTGGACGCGGTGCGTGACGCCATCGGGCACGTCCTCGCGGGACATCAGCCGTACCCCGCCGTCGTCGTGCGCCCGCACGGGATACTCGTCGCGGCCAACCCCGCGTTCGGAATCCTCACCGATGGCGCAGCACCACGTCTGCTCACCCCGCCTGTCAACGTGTTGCGCCTCGCGCTGCACCCAGAAGGCCTCGGAGCACGCGTGCTCAACCTGCCGGAGTGGGGGCGCCACATCACAGAAAGCCTGCGCAGCCGGCTGGCACGGAACCCGGACCCGCAGCTCGATGAGCTGATCACCGAGCTGGAGGGCTACCTCCCGCCGTACGAGGCGGGACCCGACCACCTGGGGTTCGCCGTCCCGTTGCGACTGAACACCGGTGATGGCGAGTTGCGCCTGATCACGACCATCACGTCGTTCGCGACCGCGGTCGACGTGACGGTCGCCGAGCTGTACCTCGAGGCCTTCCTGCCCGCGGATGCGCCGACTGCCGACATCCTTCGTCGCACAGCGGAATGACCAGCGCCGCGAGGGTGGATCGGGCATAAACGCGCAATAGGAGGTTGCGCGTCGGACGATCCCCGGGCACACTCATGTGCAACGAAGTGTTGCGTGAGAGGGAGGTCCGATGGAGTACGGGACGATCGAGCGCGAGGTCCAGATCGAGGCCTCGCCGGCCACGGTGTTCGAGGTCATCACCAGCCCGGAGCACCTGAAGGAGTGGTGGCCCGACGAGGCCGTGGTCGAGCCCACCCCGGGGGCGAAGGGCGAGCTGGTCTTCGGCGACCGGTCGTCGGGGGAGGCGCACATCCCCAAGCTCAGCGTGGTCGAGGCCGTGCCGCCCCGGCTGTTCTCGTTCCGCTGGACCCAGCCGGACGACGAGGACGCGCGGGAGGGCAACTCGCTGCTCGTCACCTTCGAGTTGACCGCCAGCGGCGACGGGACCCTCCTGCGCATGACCGAGTCCGGCTTCCGCGAGATGGGCTGGGAGGTCGCCCAGCTCGAGCAGCAGTACCGGGAGCACGTCGAGGGCTGGGAGTTCTACCTGCCCAGGCTGGTCGACTACGCCGCCACGGTCGAGGTGGTGTCGTGACCTCCGTCGTCGACGACGCGCTCTGGTCGGCGGTGGGCGACCCGACCCGGCGCCGGATGCTCGACCTCCTCCTGGCCGACGACGGCCACGGGACTTCCACCTCCCTGAGCGAGCAGCTGCCGGTCACCCGCCAGGCCGTGGCCAAGCACCTGGCCGTGCTCGACCGGGTCGGGCTCGTCCACGGCGCCGCCGCCGGCCGGGAGCGCCGCTATTGGGTCGACGACGCCCAGCTCGCCCGGGCCGCCGAGCAGCTGGCGTCGGTCGGGTCCACCTGGGACGGCCGGCTCCGCCGCATCGCCCGCATCGCCGAGCGGATCGAACGTCAGCAACCACCGAAGCAACGAGCAAGGAGAACGACATGACCGACATCCACCACCGCATCGGCGTCGAGTCGCCGTCCACCGACG
>DASUYL010000034.1:0-4683 GCA_036377395.1 Jiangellaceae bacterium | reverse complement strand
CACGATCTTCTCGACGGTCCGAGCGCCCCACGAGCCGGCCTTGACGGTCGGGTCGTTGGCGACGACCAGTGCTGGGCGGCCGTCGACGAGCCCGCGCCCGGTGACGACGCCGTCGGCGGGAAGGCCCGCCGCGCGGGCGTTCGCCAGCTGGCCGTCCTCGACGAAGGTGCCGTCGTCGAACAGCAGCGCCAGCCGGTCGCGGACATAGAGCTTGTGCTGCGACGCCAGCTTGGCCGCGCCCGGCTCGGTCGGACCCAGCGTCGCCTCACGGGCGGCGGCCACGTCCTTGAAGTGATCATGCCCCACGCGCTGCCACCTCCCCGCGATCCGAGCTGTCAGGGTGGCATCCACCGTCGGGCGAGGCCAGGGTCCGGCTCACCCTGACAGCTTGACAGCCCTCGAGCCTGTCAGGATCACCGGTGGCTTCGCCGCAGATCGAGTGGTCACTCGCCCTGACAACTCGGCGCGCACCAGACCTGTGAGGTCGGCGGGCTGTATCAACCCAGGCGGGAGCGCAGACGATCATGACAACCCGGGCGCCTCATTCGACCGGGAGGCCGAGGCTGCGGGCGATGAGCAGGCGCTGGACTTCGCTCGTCCCCTCGCCGATCTCGAGGATCTTCGCGTCGCGGTAGAACCGCGCGACCGGGTACTCCTCCATGAAGCCGTAGCCGCCGTGAACCTGGGTGGCGACCCGGGTGGCCGTGACGGCCGCCTCCGTGGCGTAGAGCTTCGCGACCGAGGCCGCCTGCTTGACCTCGGTGCGCGGGCGGGCGGCATCACGCAGGGCAGCCGCTTGGTAGACCAGCAGCCGCGCGGCCTCGGCCATGACCTTGAGGTCCGCGATCTGGAACGCGACGCCCTGCTTGCTGCCGATCGGCACGCCGAAGGCGGTCCGATCGCCCGCGTATGCCACGGACTGCTCGAGCATGGCTCGCACGCAGCCGAGCGCGAGAGCGGCGATGGCGATCCGCCCGTCGTCGAGGGTCGCGAGGAACTGGTGGAATCCCTTGCCCCGCTCGCCGAGCAGGTGGTCCGCGGGGACGCGGCAGCCGCTGAACGTCAGCGGGTGGGTGTCCGACGCGTGCCAGCCGAGCTTGTCGTAGGCCGGCTCGACGGTGAACCCCGGGGTTCCCGACGGCACGATGATCGTCGAGACCTCCGCGAGCCCGTCCGCGCCGGTACCGGTCCGGGCCGTCACCGTGACGCACGAGGTGATCTCGGTGCCCGAGTTGGTGATGAACTGCTTGGCCCCGTCGATCACCCACTCCCCGCCGTCGAGCACGGCTCTGGTGGCCGTGGCGCCCGCGTCCGAGCCCGACGCCGGCTCGGTGAGCCCGAAACCGGCCAGGGCGCGGCCGGCGGCCAAATCGGGCAGCCAGCGCCGCTTCTGCTCCTCGGTTCCGTAGGTCAGGATCGGGTTGATCCCGAGGCCCACGGCCCCCTCCACGGTGATGCCCAGCGACTGGTCGACGCGGCCGATCTCCTCGATTGCCACGCACAGGCTGGTGAGGTCGCCGCCGCTCCCGCCGTACTCCTCGGGTGTGGTGAGCCCGAGCACGCCGAGTTCTCCCAGCTGGCGCACGACGTCGACCGGGAAGTGGTGGTCGCGGTCCCAGCGCGCGGCGTGCGGCGCAATCTCGGCCTCGGCGAACTCTCGGACGACCTTACGGAACGTCTCGTGCTCGGCGCTGAGCTCGAAGGTCATGGCGGTTGCCTTCCCTGGAGGAGCAGCTTACGTTAACGTAAACGTAAGTCACGATGCCGACCGAGGCAAGTGCTTCCTCGACGAAACGAAGGGGTCCGAGCGTGCCGACCGACGGACGGACCTGGACGATCACCGAGCTCGCGGACGAGTTCGGCATCACGCTGCGGACTCTGCGGTTCTACGAGGAACACGGCCTGCTGGCACCCGAGCGGCGGGGTACCCAGCGGGTGTTCCGCACCGGCGACCGGGTCCGACTCGAGCTCGTGCTGCGGGGCAAGCGGCTCGGCTTCCCGCTGGAGGAGATCAAGAAGATCGTCGGCATGTACGACAGCGAGCCGGGGGAAGCCGGGCAGCTCGCCTACCTCCTCGACCAGATCGCGGTGCGCCGCGGCGAACTCGAGCAGCGGCGTTCCGACATCGACCAGACGATGGCCGAGCTGGACGTGCTGGAGCGCCGCTGCCGCGACGACCTGGCCCGGCTAGGCTCCCCGGCAGCCGATGGAGGAGTGCGGGCGTGACGATCACCAAGGTCCTCATCGCCAATCGCGGCGAGATCGCGGTACGCGTGGCACGGGCCTGCCGCGACGCCGGCATCACCAGCGTCGCGGTCTACGCCGACTCCGACCGGGACGCGCTCCACGTCCGCTCCGCCGACGAGGCCTACGCGCTGGTCGGCGAGACCAGCGCAGAGACCTACCTCGCCATCGAGAAGCTGCTCGAGGTCGCGCACCGGTCCGGGGCCGACGCCGTGCACCCTGGCTACGGCTTCCTGGCCGAGAACGCGTCATTCGCGCAGGCCGTGACCGACGCCGGGCTGGTATGGATCGGCCCGCCGCCGGAGGCCATCGAGGCGCTGGGCGACAAGGTCAGCGCCCGCCACATCGCGCAGCGGGCCGGCGCGCCGCTGGTCGCGGGCACCGCCGATCCGGTCGCCGACGCCGATGCCGTGGTCGCCTTCGCCGACGAACACGGCCTGCCGGTCGCCATCAAGGCGGCGTTCGGCGGCGGCGGCCGGGGCCTCAAGGTGGCCCGGACCCGGGAGGAGATCCCGGAGCTGTTCGACTCGGCGGTACGCGAGGCGATAGCGGCCTTCGGCCGGGGCGAATGCTTCGTCGAGCGTTATCTCGACCGCCCCCGACACGTGGAGACGCAGTGCCTGGCCGACCGGCACGGCACCGTTGTCGTCGTCTCCACCCGCGACTGCTCGCTGCAGCGCCGGCATCAGAAGCTCGTCGAGGAGGCGCCCGCCCCGTTCCTGTCCGACGAGCAGAACGCTCTGCTCTACGCGTCGTCGAAGGCGATCCTGAGTGCGGCCGGCTACGTCGGAGCCGGCACCTGCGAGTTCCTGGTGGGCCAGGACGGCACGATCTCCTTCCTCGAGGTGAACACCCGGCTGCAGGTCGAGCACCCGGTCACCGAGGAGGTCACCGGCATCGACCTGGTCCGCGAGATGATCCGCATCGCCGACGGTGCGGCCCTCGGCTACGACGACCCTCCCGTACGCGGTCACGCGATCGAGTTCCGGATCAACGGGGAGGACCCTGGCCGCAACTTCCTGCCGACACCAGGGCCGGTCACGGTGTTCCGGCCGCCGAGCGGGCCCGGCGTCCGCCTGGACGCCGGGGTCGAGCAGGGCAGCGTCGTCGGCCAGAACTTCGACTCGCTGCTGGCGAAGCTGATCGTGAAAGGCGCGACCCGGGCCCAGGCCCTGGAACGGTCGCGTCGCGCCCTCGCCGAGTTCGAGGTGGAGGGGCTGGCCACCGCGATCCCGTTCCACCGGGCCGTCCTCGACGATGCCGCGTTCGCTCCGCCCGACCCCGCGCAGCCGTTCTCCGTCCACACTCGCTGGATAGAGACCGAGTTCGACAACCGGATCGAGCCTTATGCGGGCGGAGCGCCGGCACCGGACGTCGCGGCTCGCGAGACCGTCGTCGTCGAAGTGGCCGGCAAGCGCTTCGAGGTGTCGGTTCCGGCCGGCTTCACGACCTTCACCGACGGTACGCAGGGGCGCCGGCCCGGTGCGTCGAAGCCGCCCCGCCGCACCGGAGGTGGGCGGGCCGGCACGGTGGGCGGTGGCGACGCGCTCGCCTCGCCCATGCAGGGGACGATCGTCAAGGTGGTCGTCGAGGAAGGCCAGCAGGTGGCCGAAGGCGACCTGGTCGTTGTCCTCGAGGCGATGAAGATGGAACAGCCGATCAACGCGCACAAGGCCGGCATCGTCACGGGCCTGACCGCGGAGGTGGGTGTGACAGTGGCCAACGGCGCGGTGCTCTGCGAGATCAAGGACTGACGGCCGTGCGGCCACGGCGCGTGGTTGGGCCGAGTTCTCATGGCGCGGAGCGGGCATCGGCACGGAGTTGCCACGCGCAGCCGCTGGAGATGTCCACAGGATCGGCGTTCGACGTCTCCGATGCTCCCGTTACCGGCAGCGTGGTGCCATGCGCAACCGGATCCCCCCGGAGATCCTCGGTCTGCTGACCAGCGGCCGGGGCGTCTTCACCGCTCGGGACGCGGAACTTGCGCACGTGAGTCTCGACCGTGTCCAGCGGTTGGCCAGAGCCGGTCTGCTCGAGCGTGTCGGCAAAGGAGCCTACGCAGCCACCGACCAGCTCGTGTCAGCAAGCCCCTGGGTGGCTCACGCGATCCGGAGCAGGGGCTTCGTCATGTCACGCACGGCGCACACGCTCGCCGCAGGCTGGTCGGCGGTGGCCCTGCGGGGGCTGCCCTCTATCGGACCGCCTCCGGCGTTGCCGACGGCCGTGCATCCGTCTCGCACCGGGTCAGGCGCGCAACGAACCAGGTACGGCATCGTCTACCCGCGCGAGCTTCCACGTGAGCACCACGGCTCGCACACCGGTTGTCCGGTCGTCGGGGCGGCATGGATGGTCGTCGACCTGGCTCGTGTTGCAGACCGCGCCGCTGCACTCGTCGTCGCCGACGCCGTCGTGCACCACGGAACAGCGATGCCGAGACTT
>DASUYL010000033.1:0-2597 GCA_036377395.1 Jiangellaceae bacterium | reverse complement strand
GTGACCGTGCAGTCGACCTCGTCGCCCGCGTTGGTGCCGAGCAGCGTCGTGCGGAAGGTGGCGGACTCGCCGGCGGACAGACCAGTCACGGCGTCGTCGATTCCGTCCACGAGCTGACCGCTGCCGATCTGGTAAGAGATGCCGGTCGCCTGACCGCCGTCGACCGGCTCGCCGTCTCTGGTGGCCTCGAGGTCGACCATCACGAAGTCGCCGTCGCCCGCTGCCCGATCGACGCCGACCAGCGTGCCGAACCGCGATCGCAGCGCGGCCATCTCGGTGTCGACGTCGTCGTCGCTGACCTCGACGCCGTCGACTTCCACGCGCAAGCCCTGCCACTGGGGCAGCATGATCGTGGGCCGGACGTCGACCTCGACGGTGAACTTGAGGTCGTGGCCGTCGGCGAAGTCGGTGACGTCGACCTCGGGCTGGCCCAGTGGCCTGAGCTCGTTCTCCTCAACGGCCCGCCCGTAGAGCCTCGGCAGCGCCTCGTTGACGGCCTCGTCGAGCACGACCGGGCGTCCGACCCGCTGGTCGATGACCAACGGCGGCACTTTGCCCTTGCGGAAACCGGGAACGTTGACCTGGGCCGCGATCCTCTTGTACGCGGAGGTGATGCTCGGCTCGAGCTCTGCGAAGGGGACCTCGACGGCGAGCCGGACCCGCGTCGGGTTGAGGGTCTCGACGACGCTCTTCACTGGGGAGTTCTCCTGGACGTGTGATCGGCGACCGCAGCTGCGGCGCACGACGGGCTGGCGGCACGAGGCCGGCAGTTGTCGCAACTGGCCACCATGGTACCGGGCTGCGGCGGCCCGACGGCCGAGCCCGTGCGGCTCGGCCGTGGTCGGGGTACCCGGACTTGAACCGGGGGCCTTCCGCTCCCAAAGCGGACGCGCTACCAAGCTGCGCCATACCCCGCGTGCGTTCCGCTCCCGGATCCGGGACGCGGCGTTTCGTCTGCGGTCCAGGGTACGCCGGTCGCCTCGATCGGGCCGCCCGGCGGCGACGGTGATCTGGGACGCCGCGCGCAGCGGCTACCATTCCTCACGAAACTGGACGCGCCGTAGTCGGCGCCGATCATGTTTCGCGGGTGTAGCTCAATGGCAGAGCCCCAGCCTTCCAAGCTGGTCATGCGGGTTCGATTCCCGTCACCCGCTCCAACCCGAAGGCCCAGGTCAGGGCCCGTGAGCAGCATCCAGAGCCCCGCTGATCAGGCATCCGCCGGCCCGCCGTTCGATTCGCGTTCCATTGGCTCTGGCTGCTCGTGGTCTGCGATGAGGGCTTCCAGGGCGTCCGCGATCTTCCGGTCGGCGCCCTGCGTGTTGTGCTGGTAGATCAACGCAGCGCATGCTGTCGTGCCCCATCCGGGTCATCAGGTCGCGCAGCGACGCCCCGGTCATCGCCGCCAGCGTGTTGCCGGTGTGCCGCAAGTCGTGGAAGTGCAACCCCTCGACGCCCATGGCCGCGAGGCTCTCGGTCCAGCGCACCCGCTTGTTGAAGTTGCTGCGGTGGAGCGGCCCGCCCTTGTCCCCTGCGAAGATCAACGCCTCCGGGGTCCTCGCGGGCACTCGTCCGCTTGCGAGGTGGTCCGCCAGCGACTCGGCGACCGGGCGCGGCAGGACGTGCACCCGGAGTCCGGCGCGCGACTTGGGCTTGCCCCGGGTGTTCGCGATCAACCCGCCGGACCGATCGACTGGGGCGACCTCGCCGGTGGCGCAGGCTACTTCGACCAGGCCCAATTCGGCCCCGAGTTCCGGGCGTTCACCGGGCTCACGCCGACCCGGTACGTCGAAGTCCGGCGGCGGTTCCTGCGCGAACATCCCGGCCACGCGCTGGACGGCTGGCCGCTGCCGGCCGATTGATTTCCTACAAGAGCGACAGCTCTCGACACGCTAATTTGTCGGCACGCCAAGGCAGAGGAGAGCCCCGTGGGCAAGGTGGTCATCTACAGCTCGGTGTCGGTGGACGGCTTCGTCGCGGACGAGAATGACCAGCCCGGACCGCTGTTCGACTGGTTGTCCAGCGGTGACGTGCCGTTGGACGAGAGCGGCGTCTTGAAGGTGTCGCAGACCTCCTACGACTACACCCGGCCGTACTGGGACCAGATCGGGGTGACAATCGCCGGTCGCCACGTCTTCGACCTGACGGACGGCTGGGACGGGAAGCCTCCGAGCGGGATCGACCACGTGGTCGTCGTGACGCACCGGCCGCAGCCCGAGGGCTGGGACCCCGAGGCGCCGTTTCATTTCGTCGACGGCGTCGAGGCAGCCGTGGCAAAGGCGCAGGAGCTTGCGGGTGACCGCGTGGTCGAGGTCGCCGCTGGCGACGTCGGTGGCCAGGTGCTTGCCGCGGGCCTGGTCGACGAGGTGCGCATGGACGTCGTACCCGTGGTGTTCGGGTCCGGCAAGCGTTACTTCGGGTCGGTCCACGCGCAGCACCTGTTGGAGGATCCTGACGTGGTGATTCAGGGCAACCGGGTGCTTCACCTGCGCTATCGGGTGCGTCGTTGACCGATCTGAGCGGGTACGCGAAGAAGTCCACTGCGAACGGTGACACAAGATCGGGCCTCCGGCTGCGTTTGCGCATCGCTGTCCCTGGGC
>DASUYL010000032.1:0-19615 GCA_036377395.1 Jiangellaceae bacterium | reverse complement strand
TCACGCTGGTGTGGGTGCTGCTCCGCCGACCGGCGGCCTACCCGCGCTTCCGCAACGCGATCCTCGCCTCGGGTGCGCTGAGCCTGGTGCTCTTCGCGTTCTACCCGCTGGCACCGCCGCGGTTCATGCCCCAGTACGGCTTCGTCGACACGATCGCCCAGCATGCGACGTCCTACCGCACGTTGAACACGCCGGCACTGGTCAACGAGTACGCGGCCATGCCGAGCCTGCACTTCGGGTGGATCCTGCTGGTCGGCATCGCCTGGATCACGCTCGCACGACATGCTTCGATCCGGGCGCTCGGCGTCGCTCTCCCGGCGTTGATGTTCGCGTCCATCGTCCTGACCGCCAACCACTACATCGTCGACGGGATCGTCGCGGGTGTCGTCATCGTGCTGGGCCTGGGTATCGCCGGTGTGATCGACCGATGGTCGTGGTCACGGCACGACGCCGTTGCGCACCACCACGTCAGCGGCCCGCCGGATGTCCATCGGGTCGAAAGCCGCCACCTTCCACGCGCCACCGCCGAGCTCCCGGAGCACGGACAGCTCGGCGCCCGTGCCGAGCAGGTTGCCGACGAGACAGTCCAACTCGGCAAGCACGAACGGTGAGACGACAAGTGGGTCGCGGCTGTTCATCAGCACGTCGACCGTGGCCTGGTGAGTCGGCTCGTCCCGAAGGATGACGTGGCCTCCCCACCGAGCGCCCTGGCCGCTCGTCCGGGTACCCCGACCCAGATTTGGGGATCATTCCCGACTGCGCTCGCGTCTCCCGGCGACGAGGCTTCGGTGCGACCACCCGCCGACCCTCCCGGGGAGAGATCCCATGACCACCTCCACCACCACCGTTCCCAGAGCGGAGGCGACCGCACTACCCGAACCCACCCGCCCCCGCGGCCCCGTGGTCGCCGTCGCCACCTGGAGCGCTCGCCACCGTTGGACGGCGCTGTTCCTGTGGATCGCCTTCGTCGCAGCCGCCATCGTCGGCGGCGGAGCAATCGGGGCGAAGGAGACCACCAACGAGGACGAGACGATCGGTGCCTCCGCCGCGGCCGACCAGGCTCTGCTCGACGCCGAATTCGGCGACGTACCCAGCGAATCCGTGCTGTTGCAGAACGCAGCCGGAGGCCGGCTCGACACGGCCGCGGCCGGAATCGCGCTCGCGGAGTTGGGCGACGACCTCCGCGGACTGCCCGGAGTCGCCGCCGTCTCCGAACCGATCCCGTCCTCGGACGGCACCTCGCAACTCGTCGAGGTGTCGCTGGTCGAGGGCACCGGCACCGACGAAGAGAAGGACGAAGCGGCCGCGGACGCGGCCCGCGACGTCAAGGAAGTCGTGACCGGGCTCGCCGCCGCGAACCCCGATCTGCGGATCGAACAGGTGGGCGACACGACGATCGGCGACGCCCTCGACAAGGTCTACGAGGACGACTTCGCCAAGGCCGAGTTCCTGTCCGTGCCGGTGACCCTCGCCATCCTGCTCGTGGTCTTCGGCGCGCTCATCGCCGCCGGCGTGCCGATCCTGCTGGCGCTGTCGTCCGTCGGTGCGGCGCTGGGTCTGTCCGCGTTCGCGTCCTACCTCGTGCCGACGAACGACATACTCCCATCGGTCGTCCTGCTGGTCGGCATGGCTGTCGGCGTCGACTACTCGCTGTTCTACATCCGCCGCGACCGCGAGGAACGCGCCAAGGGCGACTCCGTCGAGCACGCGATCGCGGTCGTTGCCGCTACGTCCGGGCGCGCCGTGGTCGTCTCGGGCATCACCGTGGCCGTGGCGATGTCGGGCATGTTCCTGTCCGGCTTCTCGATCTTCTCTGCGTTTGCGATGGGCACGATCCTGGTCGTGTCGGTTGCCGTGCTCGGGTCGGTGACGGTGCTGCCGGCGCTGCTGTCGATCCTTGGGCGCTGGGTCGACCGGCCCCGGATCCCGCTGCTGTGGCGGCTGGCCCGTCGGGGCGGCGGCTCGCGGTTCTGGCCGGCCGTCCTGCGCCCAGTGCTGCGCCGTCCCGTCGCCGCCCTGACCCTCGGTGTGGCCGCGCTCGCGGCGCTCGCCGTGCCGGCGCTGGGGATGACGCTGTCCAACCCGGGTATCGACGACATGCCCGACTCCATACCGGAGGTCCAGACCTACGAGCGGATCGCCGATGCGTACCCGGCCGAAGGCACGGCGCACACCGTGGCCGTGTGGTCGCGCGACGGTACGGCCCTGGACGCTCCGGTCGTCGACGCCGCCGTTGCCGAACTCACGGCGCGGACCGACGCCGAGACGGCCTACTTCGCGACGGAGGGCGTCGTGCCGGAGGTGGAGTACGCGAAGGGCGGCGCGGTCGCACGGTTCAGCGTGCCGGCCGCATCGAACGCGGACGACCCGCAGGGCCGCGGATCTCTCGAGGAGCTGCGGAGCCTGGTGCCGGAGACCGTCGGGGAGGTGCGCGGCGCCGACACCGGTGTCACCGGAGAGATCGCCTGGGACATCGACTTCCGTGACGTCCTGTCCGAACGGCTGCCCCTGGTCATCGGCTTCGTGCTGCTGCTGACGGTCATCGTGCTGGTCCTCGCCTTCCGCTCCCTCGCGATCGCCCTGACAGCGGCAGCGCTGAACCTGCTCTCCGTGGCTGCTGCGTACGGCCTGCTCGTGCTCGTCTTCCAGAACACGTGGGCCGAGGGCTTGCTGGACTTCACCTCCAACGGCGCGATCATCACCTGGCTGCCGTTGTTCCTGTTCGTGATCCTCTTCGGGCTGTCCATGGATTACCACGTGTTCGTCGTCAGCCGGATCAGGGAAGGTCACCGAGCCGGGCTGTCGACACGCGATGCGATCGCGCAGGGGATCACGAAGTCGGCAGGCGTCGTGACGAGTGCAGCACTGGTGATGGTCGCCGTGTTCTCGATCTTCGCCACGCTGTCCCCGCTCGACTTCAAGCAGATGGGAGTGGGCCTCGCGGCCGCGATCCTCATCGACGCAACGCTGGTGCGGGCGGTCCTCCTGCCCGCTGCCATGAGCCTGCTCGGCGAGCGGAACTGGTGGACGCCGGGATGGCTGCGCCGCCTTCCCGCGCTCGACCACAGCTGAACTGGCCACCGGCCCGGCCTCACGCATGTGCGGCCGGGCCGGCCGTACTCTCACGTACGTGAGCGAGACCGCCTCTCACAACGCCGGTACCGTTCGGATCGGCTTGCTCCTGGCCGAGGTGCTCGTGCTGGTGGTCGCGTACTTCCTCGTTCCGCTCGAGGGGTCGGTCGCCTTCCGCCTGGTGTTCTACGTACTCGGGCTTGCGCTCGTCGTCGTCATCGTCACGCGGCAGATGCGTCGACACCTGACCTCACGTGACAAGGACGTGCGGATCGACAGTCTGGCGCTGGCGATCGTCCTGTCGGTACTCCTGTTCGCACTCGCGTACTACGCGGTGAGTGCCGCCCAGTCGGCCGATTTCGACGGCCTCTCGACCCGCGTCGACGCGCTCTATTACAGCCTGACGGTCGCGACGACGACGGGGTTCGGTGACGTCTCCGCACAGAGCCAGCTGGCCCGTGCCATGGTGTCGGCGCAGCTCGTCTTCAACATGCTGATCGTCGCCACGGCCGTGCCTCTTCTCACTCGCACCGTGAAGGAGCGCAGGGCCGCCCGATAATCGGAGACCCGCCCCGGCCGCCTTCCCGTCCCAACTTGTGGCGGGTTGGCAACCCCTCACGCATGGATGTGAGGTGTTCTACCCGCCACAAGTGGGGGTCAGGGAGTGGACAGCCGGCTGATCGACTTCGCGAGCATGGCCCCGACGTCGCCGAGGAGGTGGCGGCCGGCCTGCACGACGGTTCGGCCGCCGGCGACCACCGTGTCGACGTCCGCGGCGGTTGCCGCCAGCACGATCTGCTCCGGGTCGACACCGGCCGTGCGGGGGGTGTCGGTGCGGATCGCCACCAGATCGCACAGTGACCCGACGGCGATGCGGCCCGCATCCGGCCAGCCCAGTGCGGAATGGCCGGCCGAGGTCAGCGCGGTCACCAGTTCGGCCGGGCGGAAGCGGCTTCGTCGACCGCTGGCGAGCCGTTCGTGCATCTCCAGTGCCCGAGCCTCCTCCAACAGATCCACGACGGCGTGCTGGTCGGACCCGAGCGCGAGTGGCGTGCCGGCGTCCCGCAGCGCCCTGGCCGGCCCGATTCCGTCGGCGAGATCCCGCTCCGTGGTGGGGCAGAAGCAGGCGGTCGCCCCCGAGCGGCCCAGCACTGCGATGTCCGCATGGTCGAGGTGAGTGGCGTGGACGGCTGTGGTGTGCGGCCTGAGGGCACCGTTCTCCTGCAGCAGCACGGTAGGTGTAACGCCGTACGCGGTCCGGCACTGCTCGTTCTCCTCCCGCTGCTCGGACAGGTGGACGTGCAGGGGCCGCCCGTGGGCACCCTCCACCACCGCGGCGATCTGGTCGACCGGTACCGCTCGAACGGAGTGGATCGCCGCGCCGATCCGGGTCGACGGGTCCGTAGCCAGAGCGTCGACCCGCTCGGCCCATCGCGCGGCGTCGCCGTCGCCGAACCGCCGCTGAGCGGCCGCGAGCGGTTCGCCGATTCCCCCGGCCAGGTAACAGGTGTCGAGCAGGGTCAGGCGGATCCCGGCCGCGCGCGCCGCCTCGCGCAGCGCATGGCCCATCGCGTTGGGATCGTCGTAGGGCTTCCCGTCCGGGCGGTGGTGGACGTAGTGGAACTCGCCGACGCAGGTGACACCCGCCAGCGCCATCTCCGCGTACACGGCCGTCGCGATGTCCCGGTACGAGTCGGGATCGAGCCGACCGGCGATCTCGTACATGCGACCACGCCAGGTCCAGAAGTTGCCGCCGGCCGCGTGCGTGCGTCCCCGCAGCGCCCGGTGGAACGCGTGCGAGTGTGCGTTCGCAAAGCCCGGCAAGACGATGCCGCCGAGTTGTACGTCAAGTGGCTCGGGGTGCACGCCGACCTCGACGGCAGTGATGAACCCGGCATCGTCGGTGTCGACCCGGACCCGATCGGTCACGCCGGTGGACAGCCGAGCCCGTTCGCACCAGTACGCGGTCACGACGCCGATTGTCGTGGACCGGCGGCCCCGGCCTCCGCCCGGTGCGCACGCTCACTTACTTCGGTCACCGCCAACCCCTAGGGTCGAACAAGGCACGTAGCTGTCCAGCACTGCTTCGCAGCTCACGAGGAGGTTGGCGTGCGAAATCGATTCGGTCGTCGGGCGCTTGTGGTCCTGGTCTCGGTCGGCGTCCTCCTGTCCTCTGCTGCGCCGTCGGTCGCCATGGCGGCGTCCGCACCCAGCGCGACCGCAGCACAGACCGGCGACCCGGGTCTCTCGGAGAGCGCCTCAGACCAGGGCCAGATCATCAGCGTGCTCAAGCGCATGACGCTGGAGGAGAAGGTCGGGCAGCTGTTCGTTGTCGAGGTGTACGGCCGAGACGCCCACAACGTCTCAGCGACCGCGGTGGCGGGCAACCAGCGGCTGTACGGCGTCAACACGCCGGCCGATGTGATCGACAAGTACAAGCCGGGCGGGGTCATCTACTACACGGCCGCTCGCGGGCCGGACAACATCGGTGACCCGCGGCAGATTGCGACGTTGTCCAACGGGCTGCAGGACGTGGCGACGACGCAGCGGCGGCCGATCCCGCTGCTCATCTCCACCGACCAGGAGGGCGGCGCGCTCGTCGCCCGGTTGACCGCACCCGCCACCCAGATGCCCGGCAACATGGCCCTGGGCGCGGGTCGCTCGGCTGACGATGCGCACCGCTCGGCCGATGTGATCGGCACGGAGTTGGCGGCGGTCGGGATCAACCAGGACCTCGCCCCCGTGGCCGACGTCAACGTCAACCCGGCGAACCCCGTCATCGGCATCCGGTCGGTCGGCGAGGACCCCGACCTGGTATCCGAGCTCGTCGCCGCCCAGGTAGACGGTTACCACGACGGTGGTGTGGCCGCAGTGGCCAAGCACTTCCCAGGGCACGGAGACACCGCCACCGACAGCCACTTCGGCCTGCCGGAGGTCACGCACACGCGTGAGCAGCTCGAGGAGATCGACCTGCCGCCGTTCCAGGCCGCCATCGAATCCGGTGTCGACTCGATCATGACTGCTCACGTCGTGCTCCGGTCGGTCGACCCCAGTGGCGTGCCGGCCACGATGTCCGAGCCGATCCTCACCGGGCTCCTCCGCGAGGACCTCGGCTACGACGGGCTGATCATCACCGATGCCCTCGACATGGGCGGCGCCACAAGCACCTTCCCCCACGATGTCGCCCCCGTACAAGCACTCAAGGCGGGCGCCGACCAGCTCCTGTTGCCACCGGAGTTCGACCTCGCCTACAACGCGGTCCTCGACGCGTTCCGCACCGGCGAGCTCTCCATGGAGCGGCTGGACGAGTCGGTCTACCGCATTCTGCGTCTCAAGATGCAGCGTGGGCTGTTCGACGACCCGTTCATCAACGTCAACAAGGCGGAGAAGGTCGTCGGGGCTTCCGACCACCTCGCGTACGCGCAGGAGATCACCGACCGCACCACGACGCTCGTCAAGAACGACGCCGGACTGCTGCCGCTCTCCTCTGACCCGCGTAACGTCCTCGTCACCGGGTGGGGTGTGGCGACCACTGCGACGTTGGGGGCAGCGATCGGCCAGCGTGGGCAGACCGTGCAGGTCTTCGAGACGGGGCTCACGCCGACCACGACCCGGATCAACGAGGCCGTCACGCGCGCGCAGGCCAGTGACCTGGTCGTCGTGTCGACGAACAATGCCGCCAGTGTCAGCCTCAGCACGGGGCTGCCCACCGCTTCGGCAGCGGCTCAGCAGGCCCTGGTCAAGGCGCTGCTCGCCACCGGCAAGCCGGTCATCATGTCCGGAATGCGTAATCCGTACGACATCTCTTACATCACCGAGGCACCCACCTACCTCGCGACGTACGGCTACACCGCCCACCAGATGGAGTCGCTGACCCGGGTGCTGTTCGGTGAGGTCAATCCGGCCGGCAAGCTCCCCGTCACCATCCCACGAGCCGATGGGACGGGCGCGCTCTACCCCTTCGGACATGGCCTGAGCTACTGACGTTGACCGGATCCTGCCCCGCCTCAGGAGGGACGTACACCTCCTTGGCGGGGCAGGAAGTCGGTCACGTGCCGGCGAGGTCCTGAACGACCCGCGCCATCGCGTCGACGCCGGCCAGGCAGTCGTCGCGATCGGCGTGCTCGTGAGGCGAGTGCGAGACGCCGCTGGGGTTGCGGACGAACAGCATGGCGGATGGGACGCCGGCAGCCGCAAGGATGCCCGCGTCATGGCCCGCTCCCGTCGGCAGGACTGGCGCGCCCCCGAGCAGGGCGCCGAGACGATCACGCAGCGGCATGTCGAAATCGGTCGCTGGGGTCCACGACTCCTCGCTGACGACAGTGCCCGCACCTGTCAGGTCGGATACAACGGCGCGCACGCGGGCCTCATCCGCGCCGCGGGCGTCCAGCCAGGCCGTGACGTGGGACGGGATCGCGTTCACACCGTTCGGTAGGACCCGCACCTTTCCGAACGTCGCCAGCACACCGTGCCGCATCGCCGCGTCGCGGGCGGCGAGGACGGCGGTGGCGTAGGACAGCATCGGGTCGTCCCGATCCTCCAGCCGCGTCGTCCCGGCGTGGTCGGCACGCCCGGCGAACTCGAACCGCCAGCGCCCGTGCGGCCAGATCGTGCTCGCCACACCGACCGGAGCATCGAGGTCGGCCAGGCCGTGCGGGTCGTCGTTTCGAGGCGTCGAAGCTCCGACGTCGACCGGTCGGGCTCGTCCCTGCTCGAGGTGCAGCTCGACGAAATGCCCGATGCGTGCCAGCCGCTCCGGGTCGACCCTGGCGCGGGTCGGGTCGTGTCCGGCGGCCCGCATCGCATCGGCCATCGTCGTGCCGTCACCGTCGCGAAGGGCGCGGGCGCGATCAGCGTCGAGGGCACCGACGAGCAGCCGCGAGCCGGCGCACGCCACGCCGAACCGCGCACCCTCCTCGTCGGAGAAGGCCGCTATCGCGATCGGCCGGGCGGCCACGAACCTGCGTTCGCGCACCGCATCCAGGGCGGCGAAGGCGGAAACCACCCCGAGCGGTCCGTCGAACGCGCCGCCGTCCGGCACCGAGTCCAGATGCGAGCCGACGACCACGGCGTCGCCCGCCGACGGGTCGCCCCACCATGCCCACAGGTTCCCGTTCCCGTCGGTCTCGACGTCGAGCCCCCGCTGCACCGCCGCGTCGACGAACCAGGCGCGACACTCCAGATCGGCCGCGCTCCACGCCGACCGCCGGTACCCCCCGGTCGACGGTTCTCGCCCGATCGGCAGCAGCGACTCCCAGAGGGCGTCGAAGCTCACGAGCCGTCAGCCACGGACCGAGAGCAGTGGAGTGCTGGACGGGATGGAAGCTCCGCGGGCGTCTAAAGAGCGATCTGTGGCATGCTTCTCCGCCACAGATCGCGGAGCCCGCGGAGCTTGCATCACGTTCGGCACGGTCAAGGGCCTTCCTGCATGGGGATGCGGACGCCGCGGTCGTCTGCGACCTGGTGGGCGCGCTCGTAGCCGGCGTCGACGTGCCGGATGACACCCATGCCGGGATCGTTGGTGAGCACCCTGGTGATCTTCTCGGCGGCCAGCGATGACCCGTCCGCCACGGTGACCTGCCCGGCGTGGATCGACCGTCCGATGCCCACGCCGCCACCGTGGTGGATCGACACCCAGGTGGCCCCGGACGCGGTGTTGACCAGCGCGTTGAGCAGCGGCCAGTCGGCGATGGCGTCCGAGCCGTCGGCCATGGCCTCGGTCTCCCGGTACGGCGAGGCCACGGAGCCGCAGTCGAGATGGTCGCGTCCGATGACGATCGGCGCACGCACGGCACCCGATGCCACCATGTCGTTGAAGCGTTCCCCGGCGCGGTCGCGTTCGCCGTAGCCGAGCCAGCAGATGCGGGCCGGCAGCCCCTGGTAGTGGACGCGTTCACCGGCGAGCCGGATCCAGCGCGCGAGCGACTCGTTGCCAGGGAACAGATCCAGCACGGCGGCGTCCGTGACCGCGATGTCCGCGGGGTCGCCGGACAGTGCCACCCACCGGAACGGGCCCTTCCCTTCACAGAAGAGCGGGCGGATGTATGCGGGCACGAAGCCGGGGAAGTCGAAGGCCCGTGCGTATCCGGCCAGTTGTGCCTCGCCTCTGATCGAGTTGCCGTAGTCGAACACCTCGGCGCCGGCGTCCAGGAACCCGACCATCGCCTCGACGTGCGTCGCCATCGACTCGCGGGCCCGGGCGGTGAAGCCGGCCGGGTCCTTGTCCCGCTCGCTCGCCCAGTCCTCGAAGGCGATACCGATCGGCAGGTAGGCCAACGGGTCGTGGGCGGAGGTCTGGTCCGTGACCACATCGATCTCGGCGCCCCGCCGGAGCAGGTCGGGTACGACGTCCGCTGCATTGCCCCGTACGCCGATCGACAGCGGCCGCCGGGCATCGCGGGCCTCGTACGCCAGCCGAAGCGCGTCGTCCACGGACGATGCCTCGACGTCGAGATAGCGGTGCGCGATGCGGCGCTCGATGCGCGACGGATCACACTCGACGACGATGGCGACGCCACCGTTCATCGTCACTGCGAGCGGTTGGGCACCGCCCATTCCGCCCAGCCCTGCGGTCAGCGTGATCGTCCCGGCGAGGGTCCCTCCGAGCCGCTTGGCCGCCGCCACGGCGGCGAAGGTCTCGTACGTGCCCTGGAGGATGCCCTGGGTGCCGATGTAGATCCACGAGCCGGCGGTCATCTGACCGTACATCGTCAGGCCGAGGGCCTCGAGACGGCGGAACTCCTCCCAGGTCGCCCAGTCGCCGACCAGGTTGGAGTTGGCGATGAGAACCCTCGGCGCCCACTCATGTGTCTGCATGACCCCGACCGGCCGGCCGGACTGGACGAGCATGGTCTCGTCGCCGGCCAGGGTGGTCAGGGTCCGCACGAGCGCCTCGAAGCTCGGCCAGTCACGGGCGGCCCGGCCGGTGCCGCCGTAGACCACGAGTTCCTCGGGGTGCTCGGCGACCTCGGGGTCCAGGTTGTTCTGGAGCATCCGCAGCGCCGCCTCCTGGGGCCATCCCCGGGCGGACACCGTCGTGCCTCGTGGGGCGCGGACCGTTCGCGGGCCAGCGGTGGTCATGTGGGCCTCCTCCGGTCCGATCTGTGCAAGCGCCTCATCAGCGCACACTAACCGCGGTGCCGGACCGGCGTCGGGCGGTCAGCGCAACGGGCCGACCGCCGTCTCGGCGGCCGCCACGACCGCACCGGAACGGACCAGGTCGGTGACCGCATCGATCTCGGGCGCGAGGTGTCGGTCGGGGCCCGGACCGTCGACGACGGCGCGGACGGCGTCGCGGACGGCTGCGGTCCCTGCAGCGGGCTCGAGCGGTGCCCGCAGGTCCAGAGCTCTGGCGGCGGTGAGGATCTCCACGCCGAGAACGCGGGCCAGCCCGTCGACCGAACGGCGCAGCTTTCGTGCCGCGTTCCACCCCATGGAGACGTGATCCTCCTGCATCGCACTGGACGGGATGGAATCGACCGAGGCCGGTGCAGCGAGCCGCTTCAGTTCCGACACGATAGCCGCCTGTGTGTACTGGGCGATCATGTGGCCGGAGTCGACACCCGGGTCGTCGGCCAGGAACGCGGGCAGGCCGCCGTTGCGGGCAACGTCGAGGAACCGGTCGGTGCGCCGTTCGCTGATGCTGGCGACATCGGCCGCGGCGATCGCCAGGAAGTCCAGCACGTATCCGACTGGCGCACCGTGGAAGTTCCCGTTCGACTCCACCCGCCCGTCGAGGGTGACGACGGGATTGTCGACGGTGGCGGCGAGCTCACGGCCGGCGACGACGTCGGCATGGTCCAGCGTGTCGCGGGCGGCCCCGTGCACCTGCGGCGAGCAGCGCAACGAGTAGGCGTCCTGCACCCGAGTGCAATCCGGACCTCGATGGCTGGCCACGATGCCGGAACCGGCAAGCAGGGCGCGCAGGTTGGCCGCCGATGCCTGCTGACCGGGATGCGGGCGCATGGCCTGCAGATCGGCGGCGAAGACGCGGTCGGTGCCCAGCAGGGCCTCGACGCTCATTGCTGCCGCCACGTCGGCGGTCCGGAGGGTCAGCCGCAGGTCGTGGACCGCGATGACCAGCATGCCGAGCATGCCGTCGGTGCCGTTGATGAGGGCGAGGCCCTCCTTCTCGGCGAGGTGGACCGGCTCGATGCCGGCAGCCGTCAACGCCGTGGCGGCCGGGAGCAGCGAACCGTCCGCCGTCCGTACGTCACCCTCGCCCATCAACGCGAGCGCGCAATGGGCCAGCGGCGCGAGATCACCCGAGCAGCCCAGACTGCCGAACTCGGGTACGACCGGCGTGATGCCGGCGCCGATCATCGCCGCATAGGCGGTCGCGGTTGTCGTCCGGACACCGGTGCGGCCGGTCGCCATGGTCGACAGCCGCAGCAGCATCAGAGCTCGGACGACCTCGCGCTCCACCTCGGGCCCCGAGCCGGCGGCGTGGCTGCGGATCAGGCTGCGTTGGAGCCGGGCGCGCATGTCCCGCGGGATGTGGCGCGTAGCCAGGGCGCCGAATCCGGTGGACACGCCGTAGTACGGCACGTCGGCCACGGCGAGGTGGTCGACGACCTCACGACTCTTGGCCATTTCCGCCAGCGCCTCGCTGGTGAGCTCGACTCCGGCACCGTGCCGGGCGACGTCGACGATGTCGGACGGGGAGAGCGCACCCGGTCCGACGGCCACGACCGCCCCGCCGGCGCGACCGCTGCGGTCCGCCTGTTGGACATCCATGGCGTCATTGTGACCGCAGGCGCGGCGTCCGGACGATCCGCGTCGGAGCAGCCGCCTGCCTTCTGAGCGACGTGTTCGCAGCTCGACGGCGCCGGCTGCGGGCGGCACAGTGGCGGCATGTACGAGACAGATGCCGAGCTCGCGGCGTTGCAGCGGCTCATGGATGCGTCGCTGGGACGGTCGAGCGATCACCTACGGTCCATCGTCACGCCCGGTGAGCGAACGCTGACCGCATCGCAACTGGTGCGCGTGCTCACCGGCATGTGCACGCTGTCCGCGGCGACCGTCACCGCGCGCCACGAGCCGCGGATCAGCGGTGTGGACGGGCACTTCCTGCACGCACGTTGGGTGTTCACGACCTCGGGTACGGCGGCCAAGGCCCGCCACCTGCGGGCACGTCCGGCCATCAGCGTCGCCCACATCCGCGGAGACGACCTCGGCGTGTTCGTGCACGGCCGGGCCGAGTTCCTCACCTCCGCGAACGCCGACTTCGATGCCATCGAGCAGCACCTCGTCGGGCACTACGGCAGCTCGCCGTCGAGCTGGGGAGACGAGATCGTCTACATCCGGGTCCAACCGACCTGGATGGTCGGATACGCCTTCGAGCCCGCGACGCTGCTGGTCGGACTCGAATCCGGCTCGGACTAGAGCGATCTGCGGGAGACCACCCGGGGGTCGATCAGGCGGTGCAGGCGGTACGCAGTGGGGCGAAACCCGCGGCGGGGCCAGAACACCGACGCGGTGAGGCTGGCCGCCCGCCAGTCGATGACGCAGACCTCGAGTCCGCGCGCCGCGGATTCGGCGAGCGCGCGATCGCAGAGGGCCCGGCCGATGCCGGTACCCCGCACGCTCGCCCGGGTGGCGGCGACGATCAGTTCGACGGTGCCGGCGGGCTTGAGCATGGAACCCTCGTCTGCGGGCACGGCCCGCACGGCGACGAACCCCAGCACGTCGTCGGCGTCCTCGGCGATCCAGACGCTCACGGTTTCGTCCTCGAGCGTCTCCAGCATGCTCTCGCGGAGATCGTCGTGGAAGGACGGGTCGACGTAGGCGAACACCGGAGAAGCCACGTTGGAGTCGGCGATCAGCCGCGACACCGGCAGCATCGCGTCGAGATCGTCGGGCCCAGCCGGCCGCACGGAGAAGCCCCGGCCGGACAGATCGCCGGAGCTCTCGGTCTCCGCCGACCTCGTCGATGCGACCGCGTGGACCTGTTCGTGGCCGAACGCGAGGGCGAGCCAGGGATCGACATCCGAGACCGGAACGACCGTGTAGTGGTGCAGCCGTCCGTCGGCCACCCAACCTGCGGCCAGCTCCGCGTAGATATGACGGACGACCTCCGGGCCGGCGCCAGCCGCACGGGCGTGATGCTCGAGGCCGGTCCACGCGTGCCGGCCGCGCAGGTCGTCGCCCGGTATCGCAAGCTGGTAGCCGAGATGGCGGCCGCCGTCGACTGCGACCGCGCCCGTGGCCCGCTGCTCGACTGCATCACGGATCAGGCGGATGCAGACCTGAGGGTCCGCGTATTGTGCGCTCAGTGCCGGCTCGGTCAACCGGTCGCGGCTGTGCCGCGCTGCCAACAGTCGTCCGCAGGCGTCGACGTCGTCGACGCCGAACGCCCTGATCTGCATCAGGACAGTCTCGCTCGGTGGACCCGTGCCAGCCGGTCGAGGTGCCGGGAGAGGCGTACCGAGCGGCGGGCCCAGCGCTCCATCCGCTGTGCACGTCGAACGCGCCGGGCGGCACGTTCGAGTTCGGCCGCCGCGTAGACCTCGGCCCGGTCGTCATGACGCAGCCCGAATGCGTCGTAGGAATGGGGCAACATGTGTCCTCCTCGGTACGCGTCAACCTAGGACGCGGCACTGACAGGCCACGCCTACGCGGCGGCTCGCATGATCGTGATGTCGCCGCTGGTGGTCCGGACAATGACGAACAGGCGACGGTCGGAGTCGGCCGGTGCGTCGGCCGGCTCGAGCTGCGAGCGCACGCTGCCGCTCGCCGACCAGCACTCGAGCTTCGTGGCGGTACCCTCGGGCACGCCGATCACGACGTCGCCCGAGGCCGTCGACGCGGTCAGCTCACCCTCGACGGCGCGCCGGAAGGCCAGGTCACCGGAGGCGGTCTTCGCCGCGACCCTGCCGCCGGTGGAGCCGAGCTCGACATCGCCGGAACTGGTGGACACCCGCGCATCCCCGCCGACCTCGCCCACCCGGATGTCGCCCGACGCTGCGTGCAGTTCCACGCCACCTGCGCTTCGGCCGATGGTGACGTCGCCCGATCCGGACTTGACCGACGCGGCGTCTACTTCATCGATGTCGACACTGCCACTGCCGGTCCGTACCCGGACATCGCCACAGCGTCCGGCCATCAGGTCGCCGGAGCCGGTCTGGACATCCACCGCACCGACCGTCCCGCCGATGCGGACCGCGGCCGACTCCACCTCGGCGTCCACGGTGGTACCGGTCGGCACCGTGACCCGCATCAATATGGCCGGGCTGCGGCGGAAGACGCCGATGCCGGACCAGCGCGGGGTGGCGATCCGCAGGGCGTCGTCACGGAGCTCCACCCGGGACTCCTCGATGGCGGCGAGTGCGGCCTCGTCGTCGTCGGTCAGGGGCTGCAGGTCGACGACGGCCCGGTCCACGTCATCGGCGGCCGTGATGAGGCATTCGCCCGCAACCAGCCGGACGGACAGGGACAGCGGGCCGTCGACCGGGAACGCTCGTGGGTACTCGGCGGTCATGATGATCTCCTTCGGTTCGCCGGTCACCGCATCCAGCCGCTGACGTGGCGGCCGACGCGGATCGACACGCCGGGTGCCGGCCCGTCGAGGGTCTGGCTCACGGCTCGGACCAGCCAGGCGTTGACGGACAGACCGTCGGCTGCGGCCGCCGCCTCGATCCGTGCCTTCAATGACTCGGGCAGGCGGAACGAGATCCGCGACAGCCCCTCGTCGGACTCGGGGACCGGCGTCGCCCGGGCGACTGCGGTCATGGGGCCACCGGAGTCGTCGACGACCAGGTCGGCATCGCGGCCACGCAACCGGACCTCGACGACTCCCGCCGGCAACTGCGCGGACACCTCTGCCGCCGCGGTGCTCAACGCGTCCAGCAGAACCAGACGCGCCGACGGTTCTAGTGCGTAGGACAGCCGTTCGACCGCATCGCGCACGTCGGCCGACGCGGCCTCGCCTGCTGCCGCGAGATCACGGCGGAGCGCGTCGACGAAAGGCATCAGCTCCATGACGCCATGATGACGTCAGAATGGCGTCGTGTCAAGCCAGATCAGCGCTCAGCATGGCGTCAGATTGCCGCCGAACAGACGTCACATGTCAGTCAGCGCTCCGAAACCGCTTTCAGGACGGGCTTGAGGTCGATGACAGGCGTTCCGTCGATTGCTTCGAGGTCCCGGACGATGACGGCGTTGCCCTCGATGCCCGCGATCGTGACCGTGTGCAGCCCGATCGGGTTGGGTCGATCCGGTGACCGGGTGGAGAAGACGCCCTGCAGCGGCCGGCTCGGGTCGCTGCGGGGGTGCACGGACAGCACGTCACGGCGGCCCTGGTGCAGCCACGTCAGCACGATGGCCTCGTCACCCACGTGGAGATCGGCCGCGGCTGCGAGGAACTCCGGCCGGAGGACGACTCGCGCCGGTGGTGCTCCTTCGTCGCCCTGCATCGGAGCGGTATCGCGGTCGGTCAGCGGAGACTCCACCCAGCCAACCGGGTGGAGCTGATACGACGGCTCGTTCACGCTCGGCACCTCGATTCAGGGGACGATCCAGTGTTCGCCGCGCATGACCTCGCGGTTCAGTTGGTCACTGCTCTGACGGATGGCACGTGGAGAACGTGACCGACTACTCGGCGGCGACGGGATCGGCCGAACCCCGCCTGACCCCCGCGAGCAGGAGCCGGGCCACGTCGAGAACCTCCACACCCTCGCCGTGCCCGGCCGCCTGCGCGGCCGTCAGCCCGTCGGCGAGCATCACCTGGCAGAACGGGCAGGCGATGGCGATGGCCTCGGCGCCGGTGGCCAGTGCCTCCTCGGTGCGGTCGGTGTTGATCCGCTTGCCGATCCGCTCCTCCATCCACATCCGAGCGCCCCCGGCACCACAGCAGAAGGAGCGCGACCCGCTGCGCGTCATCTCCCGCAGCTCGACACCGGGCAACGCACCGACCAGCTCCCGCGGCGGCTCGTACACCTCGTTGTGCCGGCCCAGGTAGCAGGGGTCGTGGTAGGTGACAGGGCGGCCGGCGACGGACTCCTCCGCAGGCGCGAGCGGCGTGAGCCGTCCGTCCCGGACCAGTCGGTTGAGCAGCTGCGTGTGGTGGACGACCTCGAGGTTCAGTCCCAGCTGGGGGTACTCGTTCCGCAGCGCGTTGAAGCAGTGTGCGCAGGTCGCCACGACTTTCGTCGCGCGGCTCTCCCGCAGGACCTCGACGTTCTGCAGTGCCAGCTGCTGGTACAGGAACTCGTTGCCCGAACGGCGGGCCGGATCGCCCGTGCAGGTCTCGCCGTCGCCGAGGACGGCGAACGAGACGCCCGCGGTGTGCAGCAGTTCCGCGACGGCCTGAGTCGTCTTCTTCGCCCGGTCCTCGAACGCTCCGGCACACCCGACCCAGAACAGCCAGTCGACCTCGTCGAGCGACTCGACGTCGACACCGACCTGCCGGACCTCGAAGGGCAACGCCGCAGCCCACTCCATTCGCCTGGAGGCACTGACGCCCCACGGGTTGCCGGACCGCTCCAGGTTCTTGAACATCCCGCCGAGCTCCGACGGGAACTCGGACTCGATCAGGGTCTGGTAACGCCGAAGGTCGAGGATGTGGTCGACGTGCTCGATGTCGACCGGGCACTGCTCGACACAGGCTCCGCAGGTCGTGCACGACCACAGGACGTCGGGGTCGACGACGCCGTTCAGCTCGGCGGACCCGACGAGCGGTCTCTCGGCCTCGGCCAGTGCGGCCGCGGGGACGTCAGCCAGCTGCTCGGGCGTCGCACGCTCCTCGCCGGCCATGTCCTTGCCGCCGCCGGCCAGGAGGTACGGCGCTTTGGCGTAGGCATGGTCGCGCAGACCCGTGACCAGTAGTTTCGGCGAGAGAGGCTTGGCGGTGTTCCAGGCCGGGCACTGCGACTGGCAGCGGCCGCACTCGGTACAGGTGGTGAAGTCGAGCAGTCCCTTCCAGGAGAAGTCCTCGACCTTGCCGACGCCCAGAGCCGCGTCCTCGTCGAGCTCGTCGACGTTCTCGAAGTCGACCGGTTCACCCTTGACCATGAGCGGTGTGGCCGCACCCAACGCCGTCCGTCCGTCGGCCTCCCGCCGGAAGAAGATGTTGGGGAACGCCGTGAACCGGTGCCACGCGACGCCCATGGTGACGTTGAGCGCGATCACGATGAGCCAGGCCATCGAGATGACGATCTTGACGGCTGCCACGACGTAGACCAGGCTTTCCAGCGTCTGTGTCGACAGACCGCCCATCGCCTCGCCGATGAGGAAGGTCAGCGGGAAGTGCGAGCGGTCGCCGACGCCCAGCGCGTACTCGGCGCCGCGCAGCGCCAGGATGCACAGGCCGACCCCGACGACGGTGGCCTCGACGTAGTAGCCCTGCCACATCGTCGAGCCGGTGAACCGTGACGGCCTGCCCGTCCTCGCCGGATGTGACCGCAGCCGTATTGCGATGAGCAGCCCGATGCCGATCAGCATCGCCCAGGTGATGAACTCGGCCAGCCACTCGAACGGGCGCCAGTGCCCGATCAATGGCAGCGCGAACCGGGCGTCAACGAGTTGCCCGTAGGCCGTGACCAGGGTGAAGAACAGCAGCCCGAAGCCGACGAAGACGAACCAGTGCGCCGCACCGACCGCACTCCACTTGAGCATGCGGGTGTGACCGAAGGTCTCCCGCAGCATCGTCACCGTGCGCGAGCCCGGCCGATCCGTGCGCCCGGCCGCCGGCTGCCCGAGCCGCACCACCCCGACCATCTGGCCGACGGCGCGTGCCGCCAGCGCGATCGCGACGAGCGTGACCACCACCGAGACGACGATTGCGGCGGCTTGCATGCGAGGCGGGCCCTCCGGTGCACGGAACGCGGTCGTGCCGTCAGGTTACGCGGCCCGTCACCAACCCGGCGCATGGCCGTTGATCACGTTCACCATGCTGGTGGACCCTTCACCAGGCTCCAGACCCTGGTGAACCGTCCCCTCGCCTGGTGAAGTGCGGCGGCCTCAGATGTCGATCCGGTCGAAGTTCAGGTACGACCGGCTCGGCGTCGGGCCGCGCTGACCCTGGTAACGGGAGCCGTGGTGCTGTGAACCGTACGGGTGCTCAGCCGGGCTCGACAGGGCGAAGAAGCACAACTGACCGATCTTCATGCCGGGCCAGAGCTTGATCGGCAGCGTCGCGACGTTCGACAACTCGAGCGTGACGTGCCCGGTGAAACCCGGGTCGATGAAGCCGGCCGTCGAGTGGGTCAGCAGGCCCAGCCGCCCGAGCGAGCTCTTGCCCTCGAGCCGGGCCGCCACGTCGTCGCCCAGCGTCACGGTCTCGTACGTCGACGCCAGCACGAACTCACCGGGGTGCAGAACGAAGGGTTCGGCGCCGTCCGCATCGACCACGCGGGTGAGGTCGGGCTGCTCCTGCGCAGGATCGATGTGCGGGTACCGGTGGTTCTCGAAGACCCGGAAGTAACGGTCCAGCCGGATATCGATGCTCGAGGGCTGCACCATCTGCGGGTCGTACGGTTCGACCACGAACCGTTTCGCCTCGATGGCGGCCCTGATGTCCCGGTCCGACAGCAGCATGACCGGACCCTACCGACGACCGGGTATGCTCCTGCACGGCCGCGGCCCTTACCGGGCGGCGCCCCGCGGGTGTAGTTCAATGGCAGAACATCAGCTTCCCAAGCTGACAGTGCGGGTTCGATTCCCGTCACCCGCTCCACACCACGGTGTTGCGATGAGGCAGCATGCGAGGATGCGCTTTTCGATCAACGTTCCGAACTTCGGAGACTTTGCCGACGCCAGGGCGGTGGCGGCGGTGGCCGCAGCGGCGGAGCAAGCGGGCTGGGACGCGTTGTTCGTCTGGGACCATGTCGTGCACAGAGGCCACCACCGGCCTTTTGGGGATCCTTGGATGCTGCTGACCGCCGCGGCGCTGGCCACGTCCCGGATCAGGCTGGGCACGCTGGTCACGCCGGTCGCCCGGCGGCGCCCGCAGCAGCTCGCCCGACAAGTGGCCACGCTGGACGCCATCAGCGGCGGAAGGGTGATCTTCGGCGCTGGCCTGGGTGGGCCGATCGAGGACGAGTACGGCAGTTTCGGCGAGACGACCGATCCGGTCGTGCTGGCCGAGCGCCTGGACGAGGGTCTGGATCTGCTGCAGCGCTTTTGGTCGGGCGAGCCGGTGAATCATCACGGGCAGCACTACCAGGTCCGGGACGTGACCCTACTGCCGGCCACGCTGCAACGCCCCCGTCCGCCGGTCTGGGTCGCCGGATTCTGGCCGCACCGCCGACCAATGCGTCGAGCCGCCCGCTGGGACGGCGCGGTCCCGTTGTTCACCGCCGCCAGGCATGGGCACGCTCCACCTAGTGACCAGCTCCGCGACCTGGTCACCTACGTCCACAAGCACCGCGGCGACCGGCCGGAGGGCCCGTTCGAGATCGTCGTTGGTGGCGTCAGCCCCGGCGACCCCGCCAAGGCCCACGATCTGATCGGGCCACTGATCGATGCCGGCGCCACCTGGTGGGACGAGCGGCAGCTGCAGAGCAGCGCAGCACTCGACCAGCTCGCACCTGTGCTGCGCCGCATC
>DASUYL010000031.1:0-11274 GCA_036377395.1 Jiangellaceae bacterium | reverse complement strand
CACCGCGAGCTCATGGTCCGCAGGGAGGAGCAGCCGTGGCAGAGCAGGGCGACGCTGCTGCTCGACACACGGACACCCGGACACACCGGCCATGCCCCCGACTCCTCGCTCGAGTGGGCGGTCGTCGCAGCCGCGTCGATCGGCGTGCATCTGGCCGACCGCGGATACGCGGTCCGGCTGGTCACGGACGAGGGAGGCGCGGTCAGTGCGTCGTGGCACGACCCCGGCGGCGGGCCGGCGGGAGCCGAGGCTCCACTGCTCGACGCTCTGGCAGTCGTGAAATCCTCCCGGGACGCGTCGGTCGGCCGGTGGCCGGACCTGCTCCGCGGGGCCGGCTCCGCAACCGGGCTGCTCGTCGGTGTGCTCGGGCGCCTGCACCCCCGGGAGGCGGCACTCGTCGCGAAACTGCGCCAGGGGTCGACGGCGGCGCTGGCGATCCTGCTCGATGCCGCGTCCTGGACCCCCGTGTCGCGCAGCGTCGAACAGCAGGAGCGCCAGCGGCTCGCCGAAACCGCCGAGGTGCTGCGGCGGGCGGGCTGGGGTGTGGTCACGGCATCGCGCGGCGACGCACTTCCCGCAGTCTGGGAGCGCCTCGGGGTCAACCGCGCCGTCTACCGCCTCCCCCACGCCGCATCCGATGGATCCGAGGACTCCGCGGACTCCGCGGCGGGCGCGCTCGGCGGTGTGGCATGACCGGGCGGACGCGGATGACCATCGTCGCCGCAGTGGCGTCGATGCTGACGATGCTGACGCTGGCGCCGGTCACGGAGGACCGCGCATGGACGGTACCCGCCGCGTTCGGCATCGCCCTCGTGGCCGCAACCGGCCTGGCGCTGCGGCGCGTGCGAGTGCCGTTGCCGCTCGTCCTGGTCGGGCAACTGGGTGTCCTCGTGCTCTGGCTCGGCGTGATCGTGGCCGGTGACGTCGCATGGTTCGGCGTCGTCCCGACGCCGTCGTGGGCGACACGCCTGCTCACGGTCTTCACCGACGGCCTGGACGCCGTCGTCCAGTACGCGGCGCCCGCACCGGTCACGCGAGGGATACTCCTGCTGCTGGTCGGTGGCTCCGGCCTGGTCGCGATCGTGGTCGACCTGTTCGCGGTGGGCCTCCGCCGGGTCCCACTCACCGGCATCGCGATGGGGTCGGTCTATGCGCTGTCGGCCTCGGTCGTTCCCGGCGGCCTGTCCTGGATCTGGTTCCTGCCGCCCGCGATCGCATTCCTCGGCCTGCTGGTGGCCGAGGGCCGCACCCGCGTGGTTCGGTGGGGGCGATCGGCGGGTCCGTCGGCGACGCACTCCGGCATACCCGAGACCGACTCGCTCGCGCGCAACGGCCGGCGCGTCGGCGCGGTGGCCATCGCCGCGGCTGTCGTTCTGCCCGCACTGCTGCCCGGCCTGACCGACGGCATCTTCGGTCGGGGCGGCGGCTCCGGCGACGGCGCCGGGCGAACCATCCACACCGACAACCCCATCGTCGAGCTCCAGGGAGACCTGACCCTTCCGGACAACGTCCCCATCCTGCGGTACCGCACGGACGCCGACCCTCCGACGAACATCCGCCGGGCCACCCTCGACGTCTTCGCCGGCGACCAGTGGTCGATCTCGAAACGGCCCGTGGACGAGACACAACGCGTCGGTGGTGGGATGCCCCCGCCGCCCGGGCTCACGGTCAGCGGGGAGGAGCCGGTCGAGGAGTACGAGATCGAGGTCAGCGCCGAGTACGACTCCCGGTGGCTGCCACTTCCCTACCCTGCCCGGCGAATCGCCATCGACGGCGACTGGCGCTACGACATCGGCAGCCTCGACGTGGTGGGCGGCGAGCGTGACGCCGGCGGAGCCACTTACGTCGTGGACCGGATCGACGTCGAGCTCGACGCCGCCGACCTTCGCGCGGCGGGCCCGCCGCCGGAGGAGCTCGACACCATGCTCGAGCTCCCCGACGACCTGCCGGACGAGGTCCGGGCACTGGCCGACCAGATCACCGCGGATGCCACGACGGCCTTCGACCGCGCGGCGGCGCTGCAGGACTTCTTCCGCCGCAGCGGCGATTTCGAGTACACACTCGAGACCGAGCCGGGCACGTCGTCCTCGGACCTGGTGAACTTCCTCGAGAACCGGCAGGGGTATTGCGAGCAGTTCGCGGCCGCCATGGCCGTGATGGCCCGCACGGTGGGCATTCCGGCCCGGGTGGCGGTGGGGTACACGAAGGGCACGGTGCAGGACGACGGGAGCTGGGTCGTCGGCACCCACGACTCCCACGCCTGGCCGGAGCTGTTCTTCCAGGGCATCGGATGGGTGCCCTGGGAACCGACCCCGGCGATTCGGACCGGCAGTGCTCCGACATGGACCCTGCCCCCCTCTTCGGACGATGAGGATGGCTCGACGCCATCGGTGCCTTCCGGCCAGATCCCGGAAGGAGGCGCCCTACCGCCGGGTGCCCTCGATCCCGACATCGGCGAAGGCGGTGCCGGCGGCGAATCCTCACGAACCCAGACGTTGATCGCGGTGGCCATCGCCGCCGTGGCGGCGGCCGGCGTCTTCGCCTTCCCGACCCTGGTGGCCAAGGTGCGCCGCCGGCTGCGGTGGCGGCGCGCAGGTTCCGACCCGGTCCGCGCGGCCGAGGCGGCCTGGTCGGACCTTCGCGACACGGTCCGCGACGCCGGTCTGGAGTGGAACGAGGCGGCCACGCCGCGCGCGACCGGGCGTCGCGTGGCCAACGCCGCTCACCTCGACGAGGACTCGCGCGACCTGGTCACCCACCTGGTCACCACCACCGAGCGGGCCAGGTACTCGGCCACGCCGGCCGACCCGACCGGCCTGCGCGAAGACTCCGCCATGCTCCGGCGCACGATCATTCGGTCCAGGTCGTTGATCGAGCGCATCGGGGCGGTGATCTGGCCGGCGGCGACGCGCGACCTGGTGGTCAGCTCGGCCGGTCGGGTCGCCGACGGGCTCGACTGGACCGACTCGATCGGTGAACGGATGCGGCGGCGGGCCGGGCGGTTGATACCGGGCCGCCGCTGACCAACTGACCGCTACCGGCCGGGCCCGCGGTCTCGGCGGCGGCGCCAGCGTTCCTCCATGCGCTCCATGAATCCGCGGCGTGCAGCCGCAGAGGACCGGCCGGACTTGCGGGCGGGGCCGGCCGACGCATCGGTGCCGGCCTCGAATGTGCCGATCTCGCCCTCGGACGGCACCCGCCGCCACGAGATGACCGCGTACCAGGCCGACACGAGCATGACGACGAATCCGCCGACGCCCAGCGGGATCACCCCGGTGACCGCACCGGTCATGAGTACGACGATTCCCAGCAGGAACACGAACGCGGCGACGATCGCGCGGCGGCGGTAGCGCCGCCGCAGATCGGCACCGCGCATGGACGAGGCAAACTTGGGGTCCTCGGCGTACAGCGCGCGCTCCATCTGCTCGAGCAGGCGCTGCTCATGATCGGAGAGAGGCACCGTTCCCTCCATGGAATGCCGTGGCGCTACCTGTTATCAGCATATGCGTGCCGTTCGGCCGGCGAAAGCCAACCCCGCCGTAACGGCCGGCCGTTATGGGTAGGCGGGCCGTCGGCGACGCGCGCCCGCCTCTAGGGGCGTTCGGCGAGGACGTGCAGTCGACCGGCGACCGTCCGGAACGCCGGGTGGGCGGCGACGACGGTCTCGAGATCGAGCAGGTCGCGGTGGCTCGCCGGGTCGTCGGCGAGCGCACTGGGGACCAGATCGACGAAGACGCGCACCCCATGGACCTGCTGTACCCGCATCCCGGCATCTTCGAACAGGTCGATCAGCGTGTGCTCGTCGAAGCGGCGCGGCAGTGGGTCCCCTGCCCCCCAGCGGCCGTCGGGATCGGTCAGCACAGCCCGCGCGTCCGCGAGGTGGCCCGCGAGAGCGCGGGTGAGGACGGCGGCGAACCGCTGCGCCACCAGGACGCTGGCGACCCCGCCGGGACGCAGCACCGACGACATCCCGCGGAGGGCCTCGGCCGGTTCGTCCACGACCTCGAGCACGCCGTGACACAGCACCACGTCGGCGCTGCCGACCCCGAGCAGGTCGGCCATGCCGGCGGCGTCGCCCTGCACCGCCGTCACCCGCTCGCCGACGCCCTTCTCCACCGCGCGGCGTGACAGCGCGGCGAGGGCGTCGGGGCTGGGATCGACCACGGTGACACGGTGCCCCTGTTCGGCGAGCGGGACGGCGAACCCGCCGGTGCCGCCGCCGGCATCGATCACATCCAGGGCGTCGCGCCCGCTCGCCGACTGACGTGCGGTCAGCGCGGCCGACAGCACGTCCCACACGACGGCTGTGCGGACCTGGCGGCGGAGCGGTTCAGTCACCCGCGGCCGCCAGCGCCGGCAGGGCGCGGTCGATCATGTCGTCGGTGGCCGTCAGCGAGATGCGGAAGTATCCGGGAGCCTCACAGACCGTCCCCGGCAGCACCAGGACCTTGCGGTCGGCCAGACCCCGACTGAACGCGACATCGTCGAGGACCGGCGAGCGCACCCACAGGTAGAACGTCCCCTCCGGCGGCCGCAGGTCGTATCCGGCCGCCCGCAGTTCGCCGATGAGCCGGTCCCGCTTCGCCTCCAGCCCGGTGAGGTCGATCGACATCTGCTCGAGGTCGCCCACCGCGTACTGCATGACCGCGTTGGGGAACAGCCAGCCGCCGGAGATCTGCGTCGTCTCGATCACCCGGCGCAGCGCTGTGCGGTCGGGGATGGACGGCGACAGCGCCAGCCAGCCGATGCGCTGACCCGGCGTCAGCAGGACCTTGGCATAGCTGTAGGTGATCAGCGTGTAGGGGTAGAACTCACTCGGGCTGCGGAACTCGGCATCGCTGAACACGAGCCTCGCGTAGGGCTCGTCCGAGATCAGCCAGATGGTCCGCCCCCATCGCTGCGACGTATCGGTGAGCAGGTCGGCCAGCGCCGCGAGTGTCCGCGGGGGGTAGATCCGCCCGGTCGGGTTGTTCGGGGTGTTGACGATCACCGCCCGGGTACGCGGCCCGATGGCCGAGCCGATCGCGTCCAGGTCGAGGTCGTGGTCGTCGGCCCGGACCGGAACCTTGACCGGGACGGCATCGCCCATCAGGAGCATGGGCTCGTAGAGGAACCATGGCGGCAGGGAGAACACGACCTCGTCGCCGGGGTCGACGAAGGCCCGGAACGCCGTCGCAAGCGCGCCGAACGCGCCAGGAGTCAGCGCTATGTCCTCGGGCTCGAACGGCAGGCCACGCGACTCCCGAAGCGCCTTGGCCACGACTGCCCGTGGCTCTGGCTCGGAGCGCTTGTAGGCGAACCAGTCCTTGTCCGCCGGCTCCGCATGGCGACGGATCGCCGCGCTGAACTCGGGCAGCGGCAGCTCCTGCGGGTTCCCGAAGGCGAAGTCGCACACATCGGGCTCGAGCCGGATGCCGTCCCACAGGTCGACGAAGTCGCGGAACCTGCGCATCGAGGCGTCGACGGCCGCGACCCGCGTAGCTGGGGACGGTGCGATGTGGGGCACGTCGCCTCCTCGTGACGTCCTCCGGTCAAGCGGCGGCAAGCGTACCGTCGGCCGCCGACAGTGGGACGTGCCAGCGCCCGGCCTCCGGTGGGAGGCGGGGCGCTCGCGGTATCGGTCGTCAGCTGCAGCCGCTGGTGGAGCCGCAGCCCTCGCAGACGTAGCAGCTGCCGGCCGGGCGCATCTTGGTGCCGCAGGTGACGCACAGCGGCGCGTCGGTGGAGGTGCCCTGCAGCACCTCGAGCAGTTCGGTCGAGGTGTGCGCCTGCGCCGGTGCCTGCTTGGCGGTCGCCTCGATGACATGCTCGACGTCTATCTCGTCGGCGCCGGACACGTCGCCGTCGGACCCGTCGCCGTCGGAAGGATCCGTCGCCGGCTTCGCGACCGGCGCGGACTGACGCAGCGTCTCGACGTCGACGTCCTCCTCGATCGGCGCGTAGGCACCGGTGTCGAGTTGACGCGCCCGCTCCGCCGCGGTGTGGATGCCCAGAGCGGACCGGTCGTCGAAGGGCAGGTAGTCCAGCGCCAGCCGACGGAAGATGTAGTCGACCACGCTCTGGGCCATCCGAACGTCCGGGTCGTCGGTCATGCCCGACGGCTCGAAGCGCATGTTGGTGAACTTCTGGACGTAGGTCTCCAACGGCACGCCGTACTGCAACGCGATCGAGACCGCGATCGAGAACGCGTCCATGATTCCGGCCAGCGTCGACCCCTGCTTGCCGAGCTTGAGGAACACCTCACCGAGCCCGTCGTCGGGGTACGAGCCCGCCGTCATGTAGCCCTCGGCGCCGCCGACGCTGAACGACGTGGTGCGGCTCGGTCTCGACTTCGGCAACCGCCGGCGGGTCGGCCGGTACTCGACCCGGACCTGAGGCTCGCCTCCCTTGTCGGCCTCGCCGGCGGAACGCTTCGACGCCGACAGCGGCTGGCCCACCTTGCAATTGTCTCGGTAGATGGCCAGTGCCTTCAGGCCCAGCTTCCACCCTTCGAAGTAGATGTGCTCGATGTCCTCCACCGTCGCCGACTCGGGAAGATTGACGGTGTTGTGGTTGACGATCCCGTTGGCCACGAACGCGTGGGTCTGTGGAACCGACAGGTCGAAGACCTCCGCTTCGCCGGCGTCCTCGATCGACTCGACGACGGAGAAGTGCAGGTCGGCGTCGAGAACCTGACGCAACCACGCCGGCAGCACAACCCCTGGCAGGGTTGACAGCCGCTCCAGGGTCTCGCGCGTGACCTGCCTCGTGCGAGGGTCGCGAAGGAAGCCGAAGCCGTTGCGCCAGCTGCGGACACCCTGTCCCGGTTCACCGGCCGGGATGAGGTCGTAGAGCTCGCGACCGGTGATGCCGGGAACGACATCTGCAGTGCCGCTGCCGTAGTCCTGGCTCAGGTAATGGGCAGCCCTTGCCGCCTTGTCCGGCTCGAGGAACGGCACGAGCGCGGCCATGAGCTGTCCCTGCCGCCCGGCGGCGTAGACCTCGTCGTAGTCCTTGCCGTTGAGCGCGTTGTGCTTGGTGACGCGACCGTGGACTACGCCGAGATTCGTCATGACCGCCTGGAGCTCGTCGAGCAGACGCGGGCTGTCCAGGCAGATCGCCCACTTCGGCGCGGTCGCCGTGGTGACGTACGCATCGAGCGCGAGACCCTGCAGGAACGAGAGAACCATCGAGCGTGGCGAGCGAAGGACCGCGTCGGGAATCCGCTTCTGCGACGCGCGCGCGCCGCAACCGAGCGCCTCCAGGAACTCGACGACCGTCTTGGACGACACCACGACGGCGGGGCACTTTCCGGGCTGCTCCACGATCCTGGCCGATAGGCCGAAAAGGCTCTGCCAAGCGTCGCGAACACGAACCAGCGCATCCCGAACGGAGTTGGTGATCACGGTCGTCCAGTTGCTCCGGGTCGTGTGCCCTTCCGCGGCGTATGCGCCGAGCAGGAAGGCGAGTTCTTCGGTCATCTCGGTCGGCACCGTCACGGACTTCTGGTTGCCGTGGGGCCGCGAGAGCGTGATGTCGCGCAGGCTTGCCGGAACCGTCGACCAGAGCTCGGTACCGTACTGAGTGGCCACGGCGTCGCCTGGCTCGATCTCGCCGAGCGTTTTCCATGTCAGCTTTCCAGCGCCGGCCGTGAGAAGCCGGTGCGGATAGGTGCCCGTGATCGTGTGGCCGGAACGCAGCCGAGCCGTGCGGACCGGTCGGACGCCGCCGTAGTAGAACGCTTCGGCCTTGCGCCGGCCGTCGAGCGAGGCGATCTCGATCCGCTCCTCTCGGAAGGTGTCCTCTGCCTCACCGTCGTGTAGGCCACCGATGCGAACCAGGCCGTCGGTCGATGCGACGAGAGTGTCGCCGGTGACGCACTTGGAAATAGCACCGCTCAGGAACGGCTGGACCGCCGCCATCATGTTGACGTGACCCATCGGCTTGATGGAGCGGGCACCCATCGCGCAGTCGAAGACCTCGTAGTGCTCCCTGCGCAGCCCGGGAGCGTCGACGACGTTGCCGTGCTCGGCGATGTGCTCGACGATCGCCTCGACCTGCTCCTCCTGGTAGCCGAGCTTGCGCAGGGCCCGCGGCACGGTCTGGTTGACGATCTGCATCGACCCGCCGCCGACGAGCTTCTTGAACTTGACCAGCGCCAGGTCCGGTTCCACCCCGGTCGTATCGCAATCCATCATAAGTCCGATAGTTCCAGTTGGCGCCAACAGTGAAGCTTGTCCGTTTCGCCAGCCATTGTCGGATCCGATCCTCAGGCACTCCTGCCAAACCTGGGTGGCCAGCGCGTGGATCGGCTTGTCGACCTCGTCGAGAGTACGCAATGCGTCGTTGGCCGCCGCGTGTTTGCGCATGACCCGTGTGTGCGCGTCGGCGTTGCGGGCATAGCCGTCGTACGGGCCGACGACGCCGGCGAGCTCTGCGGACCGCTTGTAAGCGGCACCGGTCATCAACGACGTGATCGCCGCTGCCAGCGACCGTCCGCCTACCGAGTCGTATCCGTGCCCCGTCGCCATCAACAGCGCGCCGAGGTTGGCATAGCCGATGCCCAGCTGGCGGTATGCACGGGTGGTCTCGGTGATCGCCTCGGTCGGGAAGTCGGCGAAACAGATGGAGATGTCCATGGCTGTGATGACCAGCTCGACGCAGCGGCGGAACAGGTCGGCGTCGAACGTCCCGTCGTCGCGCAGGAATTTCATCAAATTCAAGCTCGCCAAATTGCAGGACGAATTGTCGAGTGACATGTATTCCGAGCAATTCGCCACCACGACGCCGCCGACGATGTACGAGTGGTTTCGCGGCTCGGTCAGGTTGTAGGTCGTCTCGAACCCTTGCGAACGCCGCGATACCAACCGCACCGTCTCCCGCATGCGGTAGGCCCGATGACCGTCCACCAGATCCGTCAGTCTCTGCTGCTTGGACGGCAGCGTGAAGCCCACCTGGGCGGCGAACTCGCGCAGTGACCACCCAGTGATACGTAGGTCGAACGTCGGCCCGCCTGACCCGTAGACAGCCTCGGTGCCGTCCTTACGGGTGTGGCGGAACGACGTCTTCTTCGTGCCCGTGTTGTAGATACGGCTGGCGATCCCGAACGTAGCCAGCAACTCCTGCACGCCCCACAGCAGTTTCTGGGAGCGGCTGCCGAGTCCGACGTAATGCGTGTCCTTGATCTCGTCTGAAACCACGCAGCCGTCGGCGTCGAAAAGACCCTGGAGGAAGACCGTCAGCTCCTCCTCAGGGGCCTCCCACACCGCTGCCGGGACTGTCTTCCTCGCGGCGCGTTCCATGCTGACGCCAAGCGCCGCGAGGAACTCGCGCACCTCGCGTCTGCCCGACCACAACTGCTGGGTGCCGTTCGCCTGCACGCTCGGCTTGCCTGTGAAACCCGTCCACCGCGCGAGGAGAGCCTGGTGCTTTGGCAACAGCACCTGCTGCTCCTCGTTCGAGCCGTAGACGGTGACCGCGCTCTCCGTGGTCAGGCAACCGTCACCAGAGATCCACCCGAGGTAATGGGCAAGACCGTCTTCCCATTTCTCCGGCAGTCGGACAGTGACGGCGGCGCGAGCCGCGGCCACGGCCGCGGCCGGCAGCTCTGGCGTCGCTGCGCCGCGCGGAGCGTACTCGAACGACTTGACCACCTCGTCCTCGTCGGAGAGGTGCTCGGCGCGGACCCAGCCGCGGTTGGCGGTCCACACGCGGTGGTTCGGAGTGCACCGCAGGCGCGAGCCATCGCTGAAATGCAGCTCCACGACCTCATTCACGCCGGTGACCACGTACTGGGTCGGGGCAGACGCGACGACTCTCGGCCGCGGACCGTCGGTATTTGTCACGTCGTTTGTGTAGACGGAGAAGGTTTCTCCTGCGGCGGCGCGAGACACGAGGTCGCCGATCGTTATCAGACCCTTGTCGGTCACCACCCGTTGGTCAGCCGGAAAGCACGGATTGGACGCCGTGATTCGTCCGCTTTCTGGATTGGTGTGCCAGTCGTTGATCGTGCTGTCGTACTGGATGCCCGGGTCGGCGCACTCCCAGGCGGCCTGGGCCATCTTTCGGAACAGGTTCTTCGCGTCGACGGTCTCGATGACCTCGCCGGTCAGCCGCGCCCGCAGGCCGAACTCGTCGCCGTTCTCGACCGCGTGCATGAACTCGTCGGAGACGCGCACCGAGTTGTTGGCGTTCTGGTACTGCACCGACACGATGTCCTTACCACCGAGGTCCATATCGAACCCGGCGTCGCGCAGCGCGCGGATCTTGTCCTCTTCCCGCGCCTTGGTCTCGATGAACTCCTCGACGTCCGGATGATCGACGTCGAGCACGACCATCTTGGCTGCACGGCGAGTGGCGCCGCCGGACTTGATGGTTCCCGCGCTCGCGTCGGCGCCGCGCATGAAGCTGACCGGCCCGGACGCCGTTCCGCCCGAGGACAGCAGCTCCTTGCTGGACCGGATCCGGGACAGGTTGAGCCCGGAGCCCGAGCCACCCTTGAAGATCAGCCCTTCCTCGCGATACCAGTTCAGGATCGAGCTCATCGAGTCGTCGACCGCGAGGATGAAACACGCCGAGACTTGCGCGGGCGACGGCGTGCCGACGTTGAACCAGACCGGGGAGTTGAACGAGAACACCTGGTGGACGAGCATCCAGGCGAGTTCGTGCTCGAACACGTCCGCGTCGTCAGGCGTCGCAAGGTAGCCGTACTCCTCGCCGGCCCGGCGGTAGGTCTTGACCACCCGGTCGACGAGCTGGCGCAGGCTCCACTCGCGGCCCTCAGTGCCCAACGCCCCCCGGAAGTACTTGCTGGTGACGATCGTCGAGGCGTTGACCGACCAGAAGTCGGGAAACTCGACCCCGCGCTGCTCGAAGACGGTCTCGCCGGTGCGCCAGTTCTGCTGGATCACGTCGCGGCGCTCCCAGCTGAGCTCGTCGTAGGGGTGCACCCCCGGCGTGGTGAAGATCCGCTCGATGGTGAGGCCGCCCTGCTCGGCCGCCGCGGCCTTCGACCGGCCGGCGCGCTTCGCGCCACCCGCGTCGTGACCCTGGCTACCCACCGTCTCGGTCATGCCGTCTCCTTCTCGTCCCGCCGGGCCCTGCCCCGGACGTCCCCGTCGTGGTCGCACGTGCGTGGTACCGGTTGTGCTGCGTTCGTGGTCAGCCGGAGATCCGTGGCTGCGGCTCGGGGACGGTCTCGCCCCGCTCGGCACGCAGCAGCGTGATCTCGGCCTCGAAATCGGCGAGGGTGTCGAACCCCCGGTAGACGCTGGCGAAGCGCAGGTACGCCACCTC